>NZ_CP058670.1:1615842-1939011 GCF_013414345.1 Microcella indica
CGACGACGGTGGGCGAGACGCCGGGTGTCGTGACGTCGAGCACGACGTCGGCGCCGAGCATCTCGCCGAGGTCGCTGCTCGAGTCGAGCTGCGCGACGAGCGCGAGGTCGGACTGCTGCTCGATGAGGCGGCAGGCGGCGCCCCCGAGACGACCGGTTGCTCCGACGACGGCGACACGCGTGACCATGGCCCCAGTCTAGGCTGGGCCGCATGGTGACCTGGCGCGAGGCCCGCACGACCGACGATGCGGCACTCGTGCTGCTCGATCAGTACTTCTCGGCCCGCGAGCACGGCTTTCCGCCCGACCAGGGCCGCTACCGACGGGTGCACCCCGACCCCGAGCAGTTCACTCCCCCGCGCGGCGTCTTCCTCCTCGTGGAGGGCGAGAACCTCTCGGGCGAGCCCGCCGATGTCGGCTGCGGGGGCGTGCGCCGCATCGACGACGGCCCGCACGGGGCGCGCTTCGAGCTCAAGCACCTGTGGGTGCAGCCGCACGCGCGCCGCATCGGCCTGGGCCGCGCCCTCGTCGCCGAGCTCGAGCGGCGCGCGGTCGAGCTCGGGGCAGCGGAGCTCGTCCTCGACACGAACGACAGCCTCGCCGAGGCCGCGGCGCTCTACCGCTCGCTGGGCCTCGCCCCGATCGAGCCGTTCAACGACAACCCGAATGCGACGGTCTGGCTGGGCAAGCGCCTCCAGTCCTCCTGAGCGTGCCGTCCTCCTGAGGATGCTCGCGCCTCAGGCGAGGCTCAGGAACAGCTTCTCCAGGTCGGCCATCTCGACGTCCGCCTTCTCTCCGGTCTCGTCGCGCATGCAGTCCTTCATGGCCGCAGCGATGATCGCGAACCCCGCGCGGTCCAGTGCGCTCGAGACGGCGGCAAGCTGCGTGACGATGTCGCGGCAGTCGCGCTCCTCCTCGACCATGCTGAGCACGGCCCCGAGCTGGCCCTGAGCGCGCCGGAGGCGATTGGCGATCTTCTTCGCCTCGCTCGCGGGCACGCCGCTCATGCCGCGCTCCCGCGCTCTACGTCGAGGCCGCGCTGCACCCAGGCGGAGGTCCCGCCGGCGACGGAGACCGCGTCGACCCCGACGCTCAGCAGGTAGTCGGCCGCCCGGAGGCTGCGGGCCCCTGAGTGGCAGATGACGTACACGGTCTCGTCGCGGGGAAGGCTGTCGGCCTCGTCGGGGATGGTCGCCAGGGGGATGAGGCGCACGCCGGGCACGTGAGCCGCCGCGTACTCGTCGGGCTCGCGCACATCGATGATGGGGTGCCCCTGCTCGCGCAGCAGCACGAGCTCGTCGACGTCGATCTCTCTCGCCATGATGGTCTTCCGTTTCGCTGGAGGTCGGGGGGGTGCTGGTGGTGGCCGCTCAGGCGGGCTGGGGCGCGAGCGAGCGGGACGCGGTGCCGGAGCGCCACGTGGTGTACCCGCCGTCGAGGTTGGCCACGGTCACACCGTACTGCCGCAGGAGGGCAGCTGCGGTGTGGCCGCGCTGGCCGACCTTGCAGTGCACGATGACGCGCTCGCCGCGCAGCGACTCGGCGTGCTCGCGCAGGCCATCGAGCGGCATGAGCTCGGTACCGGGAATCGCGCCGTCCGCGTTCTCCTGCTCGGTGCGCACGTCGACCAGTCGCCAGCCCTCGGCGAGCCGAGCGTCGAGCTCGTGCCACTGCACGCTGTCCTCACCGTCGAGCAGGTTGTCGTCGACGTAGCCGAGCATGTTGACCGGGTCCTTTGCCGAGGCGTACTGCGGCGCGTAGGCGAGCTCGAGGTCGGCGAGCCCGCGTGCGGGGATACCACCGGCCATCGCGGTCGCGATGATGTCGATGCGCTTGTCCGCTCCTCCCCCGATGGCCTGCGCGCCGAGGATCCCGTCGGTGCGAGCGTCGACGATCAGTTTGAGGGCGAGAGCGCTCGCGCCCGGGTAGTAGCCGGCGTGATCGCTCGGGTGGGTGTGGATGACGCGCAGCTCGCGCCCCTCCTCGCGCAGCTCCTGCTCCGTGCGGCCGACGGCCGCGGCGGTGAGCCCGAAGAGCCCGATGACGGCGGTGCCGAGCGCGGGTACGGCGGCGTGCGGGCGGCCCGCGATGGCGTCGGCGGCGAGTCGGCCGTGACGGTTGGCGAGGCCGGCGAGCCACACGGGTGAGGCGGGGCCGTCGGCGCGCTGCTTGACGACGGCGTCGCCCACGGCGTAGATGTGCGAGTCGCTCGTGCGCTGGTGCTCGTCCACGACGATGTAGCCGCGAGGGTCGAGGTCGAGACCTGCCTCGGCGGCGAGGGCGCTCTCGGGGCGCACGCCGACGGAGAGCACGACGAGGTCGGCGGGCAGCTGCTCGGCGCCGCTGTCGAGCTCGACGCCCGAGTCGGTGATGGCGCTCAGCGCCGCACCGAGACGCACGGTCACGCCGTGGGCGCGCAGGTGCTCGGTGACGATCTGGGCCATCTCGGGGTCGAGAGGGCGCAGCAGCTGGGGCAGCATCTCGACGACCGTCACGTCGAGACCCGCGTGGACGAGGTTCTCGGCGAGCTCGAGGCCGATGAAGCCGCCGCCGGCGACGACGGCGCGCCGGGCATCCCTCGCCGCAGCGATGATGGCGTCCATGTCGGCGAGGTCGCGCAGCACGAGGCCGCGCTCGACGCCGGGGATGGGGATGCGCACGGGGCTCGCGCCCGGGCTGAGGATGAGAGCGTCATAGGGCAGGGAGGTCTCCTCCCCCGTGCGCACGTCGCGCACCGCCACCGTGCGGGCGTCCCGGTCGACGGTGAGCGCCTCGGTGCGCACGCGCACGTCGAGGGCGAAGCGTGCCGCGAGCGACTCGGGGGTCTGCAGGATGAGGGCGTCGCGATCGTCGATGACGCCCCCGACGTGGTACGGCAGACCGCAGTTGGCGAAGGAGACGTGCTCGCCGCGTTCGATGACGGTGATGCGAGCCGACTCGTCGAGGCGGCGCAGTCGGGTGGCGGCCGACATGCCGCCGGCGACGCCGCCGATGATGACGTAGGAGCGAGGTGAGGTCATGCGACCACGATATACCCCCAGGGGTATTTTGTCCAGCATGGTCGGCGCTGCTCCCAGGCTACGCGCGACGGTCGCTCAGAACGATGTGCGACAGTCGGCTTCGTGCAGCGGCCCGCCTTCCTCACCCGCGCCCGCGGGCGCATCCTCACTCTCTTCTCGGGCGACCCCGCGGGAGCGCCGGCCTGGGTTCAGGCCCTCGAGACGGGAGACGATGCCGGGTACTTCGGCCCCGACTCCGCCGTCTGGGAGGTGCACAGCGGCATCCCCACGGTCGTCGCAGGCGTGCGCGCGCTCCTCATGCAGACGCTGCATCCCGGCGCGATGGCGGGCGTGCACGATCATTCCCGGTATCGCGACGACCCTCTCGGTCGCCTCTCCGGCACCGTCCGCTGGGTGCTCACGACGACCTTCGCCGACACCGAGCAGGCGCGCGCCGGCTGCGCGTGGGTCTCGCACCTGCACGACGGAGTCTCCGGCACCTATACCGTGTCGACCGGCGAGGAGCGCTCGTACGCGGCCGGTGACGCCGAACTCCTCACCTGGGTGCACTGCGTCTTCGCCGACGCCTTCCTCGGCTGCCACGAGACGTGGGGCGGGCCGATACCCGGCGGCTCCGACCGCTACGTCGCCGAGTGGGCGCGCGCTGGCGAGCTCATGGGGGTCGAGAACCCGCCGCGCTCACGCGCCGAGCTCGATGCCGCGATCGCCGCCTACCTGCCCGTGCTGCGCCGCGACGACCGCGTCGACGACGCCGTGCGGTGGCTGCGGAATCCCCCGCTCGGGCGCGGCATCGGGCCGGCCTACCGCGTCCTCTTCGCGGGCGCGGTCGCGTCGCTGCCCGATCGCTATCGTCGCCTCCTCGGCTTGCGCTGACCGTGGTGGCCGGCGCTGACCGGGACCCGCGTCCTCTTGATCGGGATGCGCGCGCTCCTGGGCCGCGAATCGTCCAGCCGCGCGTACACGCGCCGCCGGCTCGATCGGCTCGGCCTCGCCTAGAAGGGCTGATCGACCGGCAGGCCCGTGCGCAGCTCGGCAGGAAGGTGCCCGAGGTCGTTGTGCGTCACGAGAACAGGCGGCTTCGCCGAGCGGACCCTGATGATCGTCAGCCCGCAGTTGGCCTGGTTGACACCCATCCAGCGCCAGGCGGGGGCTCCGAAGACCTCCCGCACGAACCAGGCGATGACGAAGTTGTGCGTGATGAGCAGCTCGTGCCGGTCATCCCGCGAGGGCGACAGCCACTCGGCGACCGCGTCGGCCATCTGCGCCTCGCCCGCGACGATCTCCTCCTCCGTCACGCCGCCGAAGAACGACTCGAAGGCGTGCGGCATGTCGGCGGTGGGGCCGGTCGGGATGCAGTCCATGAGCAGAGCCGAGATCTCGGGCTCCATCGCCGGCATGAGCTCGGTCATGTATGAGGCCGTCTCGACAGCCCGCTGGAGGGGCGAGGTGTGCACGCTCGCGAAGGGAACCCCGCTCAGGCGCTCGGCGATCGCCCGCGCCTGGCGCTGACCGCGACCGCTCAGGGGCCCGTCGGGAAGCCCATGCTCGGCATCCTGCTGCTCCCCATGACGAATCAGGTACACGTACCGCGACACAACGCTCAACTCCTTTGACGACCCCGTCGAGCCTAGGCCATGCGCGCACCGTCCCCCCGGACAGTTCTGCGGACAGACAACCTTGTCTGTCCCCTCTGCTACAGTTGTCCAGACGCCCTCCCCCCGAACGGCGTCCAGACGGCACTGTCGCCGCACGAACAAGGAGGCACGCCGTGTCGGTCACTACCCCCCTCGCGCCGACGCGGCGTGTCGCCCCCGCGAAGGCGCGCATCCTGGAGACCGCGATCACGCGCTTCTACCAGGACGGCATCCGCAGCGTCGGCGTCGACCGGCTGATCGAGGAGTCCTCGGTCACGAAGGCGACCTTCTACAAGCACTACGGCTCGAAAGACCGCCTGATCAGGGACTACGTCGACGCCCTCGCTCATCGGGCCCTGGACGACTTCGATGAGCGCGCGAGCGAGGCCTCCACGCCCGAGCAGCTGCTGCGGGCATGGACCGACCACCTCGTCGACTACGTGCACGGCGACACCTTCCGGGGCGACCCCTTCCTCAACGCCGCGGCCGAGTTCGCCGACCCCGCGCATCCCGTGCGCGAGCGCATCACCGAGCACTTCGAGACCATGACGGAGCGGTTCGCGAGCGTGCTCGAGCGACTCGGCCACCCCATGCCGGGAGCCGCTGCCGATCGCCTCCTCCTCGCGACCCTCGGCCTCGAGGCGTGGAGCTACACGGGCGACGTCATCGCGGCCTCCGCGGCCTTCCGCAGCGCCGTCGACCGCCTCATCGCCGAAGCCACGACCACGCCCCTGTGAGGCGGTCGTCCGCACACGCGAGCGTCGGCCGAGCTACTCGCTCACCCGGTCCAGCTCGGTGAGCTGCTGGCGACTGAGCAGCAGGTGAGGCGCGGCCATCGCGACGTCGAGCTGAGCGGGCGCGCTCACCGACACGACGGGCGCGACGATGTGCGGGCGACTCAGCAGCCAGGCGAGCGACACCGTTGCCACCGCGCTCTGCGTGTCGGCCGCGATGCGGTCGATTGCGTGCAGAATGCGCAGGTTGCGGCGCGTGAGCATCGCGGCGACCTCCCGGCCGCGACGATGCCGCTCCAGATCGGCGCGCGTGCGGTACTTGCCCGAGAGGAACCCCGAGGCGAGCGCGAATCGCGGCATCACGCCCAGGTCCAGCTGGGCGGCCACGCGAGCGAGCTGCGCCTCGTACTCCTCACGGTGCACGAGGTTGTAGTGCTGCTGCAGGGCGACCATGTGGGCGACGCCGGACTGCGCCGCCGCGATGCGCGCTTCGATCAGCCGGTTGCCGGTGTGGTCGCTGCCGCCGAAGTAGCGCACCTTACCCGAGCGGATGAGCTCATCCACGGCGAGCAGCGTCTCGTCGAAGGGAACCGACGGGTCGTCGATGTGCAGGTACAGCAGGTCGATCGCGTCGACGCGCAACCTCTGCAGCGACTGCTCGACGGCGCGCTCGATCGACCGGGCGGAGAGACCCGGGTTGTCGGGGTTCTTGCCGACCTTGGTCGCGATGGTGAAGGCGTCGCGGTCGCTGCGGCCGTGCATCCAGTTGCCGATCATGATCTCGCTGCGCCCGCCGGCGTAGGAGTCAGCAGTGTCGATGTAGGTGCCGCCGAGCTCGGCGAAGCGGTCGAGGATGCCCGTGGTCGTCGGCCCATCGGCCGTCCATCCGAAGACGGTGCCGCTGAGCGCGAGGGGGAAGACGCTGAGCTCGCTCGGCCCGATGCGGCGCGGGAGAGGCGTCGGCCCGGTTTCCAGCGCGACGGCACCCGGCTCGGGGGCGCTCGTGCGGTCGTTCACGCTGCTGCGTCTTTCTCGGTGCCCGAAGAGGGGGCTCCGTGGTCGATGATGCGAGGGTAGCGCGCGGCGGAGGTCGACCCCGCCAGAGGCTCACGATCGTTACCGTGCCGTGTTGCGCACTGCCGACGCCGAAGAGCGCTGCGGGCGAGAGCGCACCGGGGGTGCGATCCCGCCCGCAGCATCAGTTGAGCCAGGGTGATGCGGAGCGCCTAGACGCCCTGCACCTTCTTGACGCCCGCAGTCTCCTCGACGCTGGTCTGCTTGGCCGCGCGCACGGCGACGATGCCGAAGCCGACCTTGTTGAGCACGTCCGCGATCACGTAGATGATCGCGGCGACGCCGATCGCGAGGGCCGCGTCGCCGCCGCTGACCTCGATGAACTCCTGCGTCGCGGTTCCGATCGGGTAGATCGACCAGCCCACGATGACGAACCACTTCATGATCGTCACCGCGCGCTTGACGTGCGCGGGGCCCGTCGACACGTTCACCGTGAAGACGATGTACACGATGTAGAGCCACGCGAGCACGGAGAGGATGAAGAAGATGTAGTTGCCGGCCGATCCGGGCTCGCCCACCTCACCCAGGTATCCGAACACGATCATCGCGATGTCGGCGATGATGAGCTTCGTCAGGAGACCCTTCTTGAGCGCTCCGGCGATCGCGACGATGAGAGCGAACTCCACGAGCAGGAGCGGCGTCGTGAGCAACCAGTCGATGTAGCGCAGCGGCAGGGTGGCTTCGATGTCGTCGGACGTGGCGTTGCCGCCCGGGAACAGCACGACGTCCTTCATGACGTAGTACATGATCGCGGGGATGAACGTGATGACCGCCGCGTAGGTGGCCACCGACCTCAGTTCGGGCTTGAGGTCATTGCGCTCGAGGTAGAACGACAGGGTGCCGGCCGCCAAGGCGACGAAACCGAGCATGAAAAAGGCCTGGACGACTTGGATGTCCACAATTCTCCTTCGAATGGCGCCGACCGTCCGCGGAGCGCGGACCGACAGCGTGCAGAGTGAATACGATGAATTTTCATTCTTCGACACACACTGGGAACGGGACCAGTGCGTTTCGGAGCATTGCTGGCTCTACGTCGCTAACCGGCACTGCGAGCAGGGAGTTCGCCGGGAGTCGGTGGCGCGTTGGCTGACAGCCCCGGCCGGTCCGCACCGGCGGCGGACGCTGCCTCGCCCTTGCGCGCGTTTGAACAAGCGTTTAGGATGCTGAACATGCGTTCACCCAACCCCGACCTCACGACGCGCGCCCGCATTCGGCATGCCGCGCTCGCGCTGTTCGGCGCACACGGCTTCGACGGCACGAGCGTGCGGGCGATCGCCGCGAGCGCCGGCGTGAGCGCCGCCCTCGTCATGCACCACTTCGGCAGCAAGGAAGCGCTGCGCGCAGCGTGCGACGCCGCCATCGTCGACGAGATCATGGGGCGCAAGGAGAGCATGCTGAGCGAGGGCGACCTCTCGAGCACGATGCGCCGCTGGCTCGCCGACATCGACACCTTCCGCCCGAGCCTCGACTACCTCGCGCGCATGATCATCGACGGCGGGGAGGCGGGGCAGGGCCTCTTCGACCAGCTCGTCGACCGCACCGAGGCGATGATCAGCCAGGGCGTGGCGGAGGGCATCATGACCGCGCCGAGCGACCTGCGCACCACGGCCGTGATCGTCGCATCCCACGGCATCATGCCCCTCCTGCTCGAGCGACATATCGGGCGCGCTCTCGGCGGCACAGGTCTCGGCGGCACAGGTCTCAGCGGCTCCGGCCTCAGCCTCGACGTCGTGCGGCGCCTCACCCTCCCGACCCTCGAGCTCTACACCCACGGGCTCTACGCGGACGATTCCGCACTCTCCGCCGCACGAGCGGCACTGCAGGAAAGGACACCAGGGGAATGACCCCAGCCATCGACATCTCGGCGCTCACGAAGCGCTACGGACGCACCACCGCCCTCCACGGCGTCGATCTCGCGATCGAGCCCGGGCGCGTGTTCGGCGTCATCGGCCCGAACGGGGCCGGCAAGACCACGACCATGCGGATTCTGCTCGACATCATCCGCCCGACCTCCGGCACGGTGCGCGTGCTCGGCGAGGACCCCCGGGAGGCCGGGCCCGCACTGCGTCGTCGCATCGGATACCTGCCGGGTGAGCTCGCGATGGACACGCGTGTGAGCGGCCGAGGCCTCCTGACCCACTACGCGCACCTCAACGGGTCGAGCGATCGCGCGCGCATCTCCGCGCTCGCCGAGCGCCTCGGGCTCGACCTCGGGCGACCCGTGCGCTCGCTCAGCAAGGGCAACAAGCAGAAGGTCGGGCTCGTGCAGGCCTTCGCCCACTCCCCCGACCTCCTGGTGCTCGACGAGCCCACGAGCGGGCTCGACCCGCTCGTGCAGCAGGAGTTCCTCTCGATGGTGCGCGAGGCCAGGGCCGCCGGCCAGACGGTGTTCTTGAGCTCGCACGTCATCAGCGAGATCGAGCAGGTCGCCGACGAGGTCGCCGTCCTGCGCGACGGCCGCATCATCGACGTGAGCACGGTGGAGCGGCTGCGCGCCGCCGCCCTGCGCGACATCCGTGTGACGGTGCCGTCCGCGGCGGGCGAGACCTTCGCGGCGGAGCTCACGCGCCTCGACTCGGCGCACGACGTCACCGTCGCGGCGTCGGCGGAAGGAGACCTCGTGAGCGCGCGCCTGCGCGACGGCATTCCGGCCTTCCTGGCCGCGCTCTCCGGAACGGAGGTGCTCGACCTCGTCGTGCAGGAGCCCGACCTCGAGCGAGCGGTGCTGCAGTTCTACGGCGGCGACACCGGCGGTTCCGCCGGCAGCCAGGCCGAGGAGGTGTCGGCATGAGCGCCCTCCCCCTGTTCCGCCGTGCCCTCGCCGACTCGTGGCGCGGCCTCCTCGGCTGGATGCTCGGCCTCGCGGCCGTCGTGGGCATGTACCTGCCCCTCTACCCGTCGATCGGCGGCAACCCGGAGTTCATCGCGATCATCGAGAGCCTGCCGCCGGAGCTCGTGACCGCCCTGAGCTACGACCAGATCACCACCGGTTCGGGCTACACGCTCGGCACCGTGCACGGCCTCATCGGCTTCGTGCTGCTGACCATCGCCGCCGTCGGCTGGGGCGCGAGCGCCATCGCCGGCGACGAGGAGCGCGGCACGCTCGAGCTCACCCTCGCGCACGGGGTGAGCCGGCACCAGCTCGTGCTCGAGCGCCTCGCGGCGATCGTCGTCAAGCTCGTCGCCCTCACGGCGTGGGTCACGCTCCTCGTGGCCGCTCTCAACGGGCCGAGCGAGCTCGACATCAGCACCGAGGGCATACTGGCCGGCGGGGTGGCCCTGCTCGGCACCGGTCTCGTGACGGCGACGATCGGGCTCATGGCCGGCGCTCTCACCGGGCGGCGCATGATCGCGATCGGCGCGGGGGCAGGAATCGCGGTGCTCGGGTACGCGCTCAACGCGCTCGGCAACCAGAACAGCGACCTGGAGTGGCTGCACGCCCTCTCGCCCTACCAGTGGGCGTACGGCACGAACCCGCTCGAGAGCGGGTTCGACGCGAGCGTGGGGCTGCTCTACGCCGTCGCAGCGCTCGCCAGCGCGGTGGCCGTGCTCGCCTTCCGGCGGCGCGACGTGGGCGTGTAGCGCTCCCCGACCGCGGCCGCGAACGACGGATGCCCGCCCCGATCACTCGGGGCGGGCATCCTGTCGTTCTGCGGGAGCGAGCGGCGGTTAGCCGTCCTCGCCCTCGGCGGGCACGTCGCCACCCTCGCCCTCGGCGAGCACCGGGGCGAGCGAGAGCTTGCCGCGGTCGTCGGTCTTCGTGATCTCGACGAGGATCTTCTGACCCACGCCCAGCACATCCTCGACGTTCTCCACACGCTTGCCACCGGCGAGCTTGCGCACCTCGCTGATGTGCAGGAGGCCGTCCTTGCCCGGGAGGAGCGAGACGAACGCACCGAAGGCGGCGATCTTGACGACCGTGCCCAGGTACTGCTCGCCGACCTCCGGGTTGACGGGGTTCGCGATCGCGTTGACCTGCAGGCGGGCAGCCTCGGCCGAGGGGCCGTCGACCGCACCGATGTAGACGGTGCCGTTCTCCTCGATGGAGATCTGCGCACCCGTCTCATCCTGGATCGAGTTGATCGTCTTGCCCTTGGGCCCGATGAGCTCGCCGATCTTGTCGACGGGGATCTGCACGCTGATGACGCGGGGCGCCGTGGGCGCCATCTCGTCGGGAGCGTCGATCGCCTGGTGCATGACGTCGAGGATCGCGTGGCGGGCCTCGCGAGCCTGCGTGAGCGCACCCTGCAGCACCGACGACGGGATGCCGTCGAGCTTCGTGTCGAGCTGGATCGCCGTCACGAACTCGCGCGTACCGGCGACCTTGAAGTCCATGTCGCCGAGGGCATCCTCGGCGCCGAGGATGTCGGTGAGGGCCGCGTAGCGGGTCTCACCATCCACGACGTCGCTGATGAGGCCCATCGCGATGCCCGCGACAGGCGCCTTGAGGGGCACACCCGCGTTGAGCAGCGAGAGGGTCGACGCGCAGACGGAGCCCATGGAGGTCGAGCCGTTCGAGCTCAGCGCCTCGGAGACCTGACGGATCGCGTAAGGGAACTCCTCGCGGCTCGGCAGCACCGGTACGAGAGCGCGCTCGGCGAGGAAGCCGTGCCCGATCTCGCGACGCTTGGGGCTGCCCACACGGCCGGTCTCGCCGGTCGAGTACGGCGGGAAGTTGTAGTGGTGCATGTACCGCTTGCTCGTGACCGGACCGAGCGAGTCGATCTGCTGCTCGAGCTTGAGCATGTTGAGCGTCGTGACGCCCAGGATCTGCGTCTCGCCGCGCTGGAACACGGCCGAGCCGTGCACGCGCGGGATGACCTGCACCTCGGCGTCGAGCGCGCGGATATCCGCGAGCCCGCGACCGTCGATGCGCACGCCCTCGGTGAGCACGCGCTGGCGCATGATCTGCTTCGAGACCGACTTGTAGGCGGCGCTGAAGTCCTTCAGTGCCTCCTCGTCGAGTTCGCCCGCGGCGACCTTGCCCTCGATCGCGACCTTGGTGCGCGCCTTGAGCTCGTCGTCGGCCGTCTGACGCTCGACCTTGTCGGCGATCTGGTAGACCTTCGCGAGCTCGTCGTGCGCGAGCGCGTCGACCGCGGAATACAGCTCGTCGCTGTAGCTGAGGAAGACCGGGTAGTCCTGGATCTCCTTCGCCGACTGCGCGGCGAGCTCCTGCTGCGCCTTGGCGAGCTTCATGATGAAGGGCTTCGAGGCCTCGAGGCCCTCGGCCACGACGTCCTCGCTCGGCTTCACGGCGCCGCCCTGGATGAGGCCCCAGCTGTTCTCGGTGGCCTCGGCCTCGACCATCGTGATCGCGACATCCTCGCTGCCATCGGCAGCCGTCACGACGCGGCCGGCGACGATGATGTCGAAGACGGCCTCCTCGAGCTCGTGGTGCTTGGGGAACGCGACCCACTGGCCACCCCCGTTGTTGTCGGGCATGAGCGCGAGGCGCACCGAGGCGATCGGGCCGCTGAAGGGCAGGCCCGAGATCTGGGTGGAGGCGCTCGCGGCGTTGATCGCGAGGGCGTCATAGAACTCGCCGGGAGCGATGCTCATGACCGTGATGACGATCTGCACCTCGTTGCGCAGTCCCGTGACGAACGTCGGGCGCAGCGGGCGGTCGATGAGGCGGCACACGAGGATCGCCTCGGTCGAGGGGCGACCCTCCCGGCGGAAGAACGAGCCGGGGATCTTGCCGGCGGCGTACGAGCGCTCCTCGACATCCACCGTGAGGGGGAAGAAGTCGAAGCCCTCGCGAGGGTGCTTGCCGGCGCTCGTCGCGCTCAGCAGCATCGTCTCCTCGTCGAGGTACGCGGCCACGGCGCCCTGCGCCTGCTGCGCGAGACGACCGGTTTCGAATCGGACGGTGCGGGTGCCGTACTTGCCGTTGTCGAGCACGGCTTCGGCGAACTTGATTTCAGGACCTTCCACGAGGTCTCTCTCCTTTGCGTCTGTGCGCACCCTCCCCGTATGGGAGGGCGTGCGAGAACGCGCAGAGCAGGAGCGGGCAGGAAGGGACGGTGTCGGCGAGGGACGGTGTTGACGTGTGTCGCCGGACGTCTGTTTCTGGCCAACAGTAGACATCCACCGAATCGAGAGAGTCGGGAGATCACCACCGGTGACCAGCTTCGAGCCGGCCTGCTCCGTGCGGTTTTCAGTTGATGGCGCAGGACTGCGCCGTCGCACAGGCTACCAGCACGACTCGTGCGTTCCTAGTGAACGACGCGCTCGCGGAGCGCCGTGATCGTGGCGGTGTCCAGCCCGCGATCGCGCAGGAGGTCGACGATGCTGCCGTGCTCGTGCCGCATGACCCGCAGCATCGTCGCCATCGTCTCCGCCGGTGCGGCGAAGAGGGCTCCCCCCGCAGCGGGATCCAGGCGAGGCGCGTCGTGGTCGCGCACGACCGCCTGCATCATGGGCGAGATGCGGTGCATGATCGCGGGCATGACGGCGTCGGTGCGCGCGTAGTCCTCGATGATGACCTCATCGTCGGCGCCGAGCACTCCGAGCACGGCGGCCGTGAAGACGCCCGTGCGATCCTTGCCGGCCGCGCAGTGGAAGAGCGCGGCGCCCGAGGCTGAGGCCGCGACGCGCAGGCCGGTGATGAGCTGCGGCGCGGTCTGCTCGGCGATCTGCACGTACCACGTGCCGACCCCCTCGGGCGTGAGAGAGGACACCGCGGCGGGGCTCATGCCGGGTGCCGCGGCGGTCGCGCTCAAGGGCAAGTGGTGGTAGCCGACCGGGTAGCGCCGCAGCGGCCCGCGACCCGCGACCTGCGCCTCGTGGGGCGATCGCAGGTCGAGCACATCGCTCAGGCCCGTCTCGTGCAGCCGCCGCGCCTCGCCCTCGGGGATCGTCGAGACGTCATCGCTGCGCCACAGGACCCGCTCGCGCACCGTTCCCTCGGAGACCGTGAGCCCCCCGAGATCGCGCCAGTTCGCCAGCGGGGAGGTCGGCAGCCCTGAATCGGCGTCGGCCGGGTGATTCTGGGAGGATCGTGCGGAATCGGTGAAGGTCACGAGAAGCTTTCCGGTCGGTGCGGGTCGTCGAGCGCGTCGTCATCGCCATCGGTGTCGACAGAGGCTGGGTCACTCGGGTTCTGTGTCATCGGGCCCGGGCGGGGGGCCTTCGTGGTCGATCACTCTCAGACTGATGACACCCGCGAAGGCTTCGATGCGCGCGGAACCCAGTCTGCCACTGAGCGGTGCAAGCGGCCTGTGCCCGTCGAGCACCCACAGTCTCGGCCGCTGACGCCGATCGAGCCAGCGGCCGATCGAGAGTCCCTCGTGGAAGGGAATGACGCTCGCGCCGAGCGGCCCCCGCACGACGAGAGCTTCGCCATCGGAGCGCACGCTCGTGCGCCACCGAAGCGTGACGGCCCACACTGCGACCACGAGCCAGCCGAGGGAGAGCAGCGCTGCGGCCGCGACCACGAGTCGACCGGGTGGCGGCACCACGCCATCGAGGGCGAGCGCGACCGCGCCGACAACGACCGCGCTGACAGCAAGGATGAGGGCGGCGCCCCACTGTCCCAACGGGGCCCGCAGCACGGCGTGCGGTCGCCCTGTCACGGCCCCGCCGCGCCCGACTCGCCCGTCGGCAGTCGCGGGACGCTCTCGAGAAGACTCGAGGGGTGCGGGCACAGCGCGCTCAACCGGGCGCGCTCGGCGGCGTTGCCGCGCGCAGCCGCGTACGGATCCCACCCCGGGGTGACCCCTCCGGAAACGATCGCGAAGGGGCCCTCGGGGACGGGCGGTGCGTGCACGCCGCTGCGGCGGAGGCACGAGGGCAGGCCGACGCGCACATACTGCGTGACCCACGCCACCTCGATCGGCCCCGGACCGTTCACCGCGAGGCTCGGCGGCGGAAACCGCGACTCGCAGCTGTACGTCGCGAGGTCGAGTGCGCGAGCAGCGTCGGTCTGCTCCGTCGCCCCGTCGGTCAGGCCCGTCGCCTCGTAGATGCACCGGGCGAACACGAGCTGCCACTGACCCGGCTCGAGCCACGCCTCGACCTCGTGCTCGGACAGCTGCACCGACGGCCAGCGGCTGAGCAGGTACTCCGCATGGCTCTCGAGCAGCACCTCGACGCGACTCTCCAGACGCCCATGGCGCTCCGTCGCCACGTCGTCGAGGTCGAGCTGTGCGGTGGGCGGCGGGGCGCAGCCCGCGAGGAGCACGCCGAGGGTGACCACGAGCATCCCGACCGCACCGGTGCGCCCCGTCACGGCGCACCCTCGAGAAGCGCCTCGGGAGGCGGGCACTGCGCGCGGGCGCGCTGCTCGCGCACCGGGTCGCCGGCGAGCGCCGCAAACGGATCCCACGCGTCGACGGCGCCCCACTGCTCGACGAACTCCGACTCGGAGGGCAGCGACGGTGGCCGGTAGCCGGAGGCGAGCAGGCACGGTACGAGCACCTCGCCGGCGTACTGCCACGCCCACGGCGCCTCGATGTCGGCGACCTCGGCGGAGTACCAGACTCGGGAGGGGTACCGGGACTGGCAGACGAGAACGGCGACATCGGCGAGGAAGAGCTCGCGCGGACCCTCGGCGCTGACCCCACTGAAGTCGACCCTCTCGCCGTCGTCGGCGGGGCGAGCGCCGACGACGCCCTCATCCTCGAGGCAGTCCGACATGATCTGCGCCCACTCGCTCGCACCCACCCAGCGCTCGACCGAGGTCTCCGGCAGCGCGACGGGGCCCCAGCGATCGCGCAAGTACCGTGCGGCCCGCTGGAGGTCGACCTCGAACGACTCCGCGGCGGCGCGATCGCGGTCGCGCACCGTCTCCGCGAGCGAGTCCTCCGCCTCACCCGCGGGCGACGCGCAGCCGGCGACGAGGGCGAGCAGGAGCAGGGACGCCACGGCAGCGGCGGCACGACGGCGTGTACCACCGCCACGCTCGGACGCCGCACCGCGAAGCATGACGCCAGGCTCGCACGACAGGCGCCGAATCTGCTGACAACGGTCGCGCCCCACGGTCGGCACGCCGCCCGAACCGTGCGCGCTCAGCGACGGCGCTTCTGCACCCACTCGATCGCGTAGCTGAGAACGATCGCCACGGCACCGATCACCAGCAGGACGCGGAAGAAGCCGCGGAACGGCCCCAGCCAGTTGGCGAACGCCAGCGCAACGGTCACGAGGAGGATCGTCACGATCACGATGCGCACAGCGCTCAGGCGCCGTAGCGGGGATCGTGCTCGGTCGCGGGCCACCTCCCCATCGTGGCAGACCCCACGATCGGCCTACGTCCCGAGACGACGAAGGCCGCCTCCCGACGGTGCGGGGGCGGCCTTCGCGCAAGAAGTTCGCGGTGTCTCTCGACTAGCGGCGCAGACCCAGTCGTTCGATCAGCGAGCGGTAGCGCTCGATGTCGACATCCTGCAGGTAGCCCAGCAGGCGGCGGCGCTGGCCAACGAGCAGCAGCAGGCCACGACGTGAGTGGTGGTCGTGCTTGTGCTCCTTGAGGTGCTCCGTGAGGTCCTTGATGCGACGCGTGAGCATCGCCACCTGGACCTCGGGGGACCCAGTGTCACCGGGGTGGGTTGCGTACTCGTCGATGATCGCCTTCTTGACGTCTGCTTCGAGTGCCATAGATGGGATCCCCTTCCTGCTCGTTGCGCGGCGCCCTGGGCGGGATGCCCGAGCTCTCTTTGTCCGCGGCCGTTGGACGGCAACCTTCAGATACTACCAGTCACCCGGCGCGGCGAGATCGGCGCGGCACCGTCTCCGGCAACGGTGCGCTAGCAGGAGGACAGGTTGCGCACTCCGTTGGTCAGCACCGCTGTGCCCCCGAGCAACCAGATCTTCTCGACGTTCATCGTCGCGAACAGGTCGAGCACGTCCTCGGGAACGCAGTTCCTCGGCACCGTGAAGAGCGGGGCCGAACCCGGCTGGGCGCTGGCGAGGGGTGCGCCGGCGAGGGCGTCGGCGAACCCCGTGCCCACGGCGAAGAACGCGTTCGCGTCGTCGCCGACATCCTGCGTGACGAACACCTCCTCGTTGATGATGAGCGAGGTCGCATAGCGATCGGTGCCCCCGAGACGCGTGACGTTCTCAACGGAGTCGATTCCCTCCAGCGACGCCTTCACTCCGTTCGACACGACAGCCGTGCCGCCCGCGATGTAGACGTCCGTCACGCCCAGCCCGCTCGAGCCGATGAGCGAACGAGTCGCCGACGGCGCCGATGACGCCGTGCCGTCGACGAGGATGACCGGGGCCGACTTCTTCGCCGCCGCAGCGGTCGCCGCGAGGGCGTCGGGGAAGTTCGCGCCGGTCGCGATGAAGGCGTTCTCTGCACTCGGGAACGCGTCCTCGACGAGCAGGCGCGATGTCTCGTACCGGTTCGCACCGCCGATGCGCACGACCGTGTCGACGACCGCGTCGATCGCCGACTTCACCGAGTTGGAGACGACCGCGGTGCCGCCCGCGATGATCACGGTCTCGGGCTGCAGGCGGATGAGCTCGTTGCGCACTGCCGTGGGCAGACTGCCGCCCTCGGTGAGGAGGAGGGGTGCGTTGCGATGAGCGGCAGCGGGGCCGGCGCTCAGCGCATCCGGGTAGTTCGCGCCGTTCGCGACATACACGTAGCTTCCCTCGGCGCCGCCGAACGAGTCGAACTGCTGCGAGACGGCGACGGCCGTCTCGTAGCGGTTCGCGCCGGCGAGCCGCTGGTTCGTCACGGGCCCCAGGGTGCTCAGCGTCACCGTCGGAAGAGCGAAGGTCTCACCCGGGCCGACGGTGATGTCAACGGCATCCTCAGCACTGAAGACGTCGTCGTAGTACTCGTCTCGGTAGCTGTTGGGCCCGTCGGGCCGCTGATCGACGAACCGCACGCGGTAGGTGCCTGCCGGCACCGAGTAGCTGTCGACGAAAGTCGGGGTGTCCCAGGTTCGTCCGCCGCCGCCGGCGTAGCCGGTGTACACGCCCGCGTCGTAGCCGTAGATGTACACCTGAAGGGTCGCATCGCTCTGACCGTTCTCGCCGACCACGTTCACGGAGATGGTCGCCTCCGCCTCGAGCTCGGCATCGACCTGAAGTGCCTCGCTCTCCGCGAGATCGAACGTGGTCGCCGAGGCGAAGGAGTTGCCGCTCGGGTACCACTCCGACTGGTAGTCCGACAGCGGAGGAAGAGCACCCGTATAGATGAAGAGCTTGTAGGTGCCGGCATCGAGGTCGGGGATCGAGTACGCGCCCGAAGAATCGGTCGTGTCTGACCCGACCAGGGTGAGGGGGGCGGTCGGAAGGTACAGCTGGACGGCCACGCCCTCGAGCGGTGTGCCGGAGCCCGCGGCCGTGACCGTGCCCGAAATGCTCGCCGTGCCCGCGGCATGCGCTGCCGCCGGGGCGATGATCAGGCTGCCCAGCACTCCGGCCAGTACCGCGAGAGGAAGGAAACGTCGTCGAAGAGGTCGTGTCTGAGTCATGGGGGCTCCCGCGTCGGCTTGGCTAGTCCATCTCCTCCTATCGAACATAATCCACCGCATTCTCGTGCACCAGAGGCCAATACCGACGAGAATCGACTCATGCTGCTGCCCGCGATCATCCTCATCACCCTCGCCCTCGTGCTCTACTCGGTCGGCGTGTGGGCCGAACGCGCGCAGAAGGTGCTCAAGCCCTGGCACGCGGTGTTCTTCGGCCTGGGCCTCGCCGCGGACGCGAGCGGCACCTACCTCATGAGCCTCATCGCCGAGAGTAATCGCGAGGCGGGCGTCGAGCCGGGCATCCTCACCCAGATCATGGCCGTCAGCGGAGTCATCGCCCTCGTGCTCATGGCCGTGCACTTCGTCTGGGCGATCGTCGTGCTCGTGCGCGATCGGGAGGCCGAGAAGCACCGCTTCCACCGGTTCTCCGTCGTCGTGTGGGCGATCTGGCTCGTGCCGTACCTGACGGGCGCGATCGGCTCGAGCCTCGGCTGAGGAGGGATTCCGTGACGACGGCACCCCTCGCCTACCGCGTGAGCGCCCGCGCCAACGCCGCTTCGGCCAGCGTGCACGCCGCTGGCGACGAGCTGCCCCTCGACACCCGATGGCAACCCGCGGAGCCGAGCGGTCACCCCGGGCCCGCCGAGCTGCTTGCGAGCGCCTTCGCGGCGTGCCTGCTCAAGAACGTCGCCCGCTCGAGCGCACTGCTGCCATTCGCCTACGAGAGCGTGGAGGCCACGGTCGTGATGCATCGGCAGGATGCTCCGCCGCGGTTCACCGCCCTCGAGTACGCCCTGCACCTGGTCACGAGCGAGCCCGCGCACCGCGTCGAGCTGCTGCACCGCAACCTGCAGAAGTTCGGAACGGTGTACAACACCCTCGCCGCCGTGTGCGAGGTCACCGGAACCGTGACAAGCAGCCCGCCCGCCTAGTGCGCCGGTAGCCTGGGCCGCGTGACTGCGCCCCCGCCGAGTGAGCCGTGACGGCCGCACTGCCGCTCGTCGTGGACGTGCTGCTCCTCCTCGCTCTCGTGGCCGCCGTCGTGCGCGGTGCGCGCGCCGGCTTCGTCTTCACGCTCGGCTCGACGATCGGCGCGATCGTGGGCGCCGTCGCGGCCGTCGTGCTCGTGCCCGTGCTCGCAGCCTGGGTGCCCGACCCGCAGTGGCGCATCGCCGCCGTCTTCGCCGCCATCGCGCTCCTCGTGATCGGAGGCCTGAGCCTCGGCGAGGCGATCGGCCACCACTGGAAACGGCGCGTGCGCAAGCGGCTGCGAGCGGTCGACCGGGTCGTCGGCGCGGTCGCGGGCGGTGCGGTCGGCGTGCTCGTCGTGAGTCTGCTCGGCTCGACCGTCACCGCACTCGGCATTCCCCTCGTCTCGCCCGCCGTCGCGAGCTCGACCGTGCTCAGCACGATCGAGCGGTACACACCCGACCCGCTCGCGCGAGCGCTCGGGCAGGTGCGCGGGCTCGTCGTGAGCGAGGGCATCCCGCGCATCGCCGACGCCCTCGGCGCACTCGACTCCGGCCCGCCGCCGACCATCGATGGCGGGAGCCCGGCCCTCACGGAGGCCGCGCAGTCCGTCGGACGGGTGACCGGCGCCGCCTACGCGTGCGGGCAGACGCAGTCGGGCAGCGCCTTCGTGATCGCCGACGACCGACTGCTCACCAACGCCCACGTCGTCGCGGGCGTCACCGAGCCGACGGTCGAGCTGCCCGGCGTCGGGGGCGTCGCGGGGCGCATCGTGTACTTCGACGCCCAGCAGGACGTGGCCGTGATCGCCATCGACGGGCTCAGCACGGCGCCCCTCGCGCTCGGGGAGACCCTGCCCGATGGCACCGTCGCCGTGCAGGGCTACCCCTTCGGCGGCCCCTTCGCCTCGACGGGGGCGGAGATCGTCGACGTGAGCACGATCGAGGCATCCAGCATCGACGGCGGCTCGCGCGCGGCGCGCGAGTCGTACACGCTCGCCGCCGACGTCAACCCGGGCAACTCGGGCGGGCCCGTGCTCGACCTCGACGGCCGCGTCATCGGCATGGTCTACGCGCGCTCCGCCACGCGCGACGACATCGGCTACGCGCACACCATGGCGGAGCTCGATGACGTCATCGCCGCGGCGCCGCAGCTGACCGACGCGGTCGGCTCCGGGCGCTGCACGACCCGATAGGCAGGCCGCGACGGCGCACCGCGCTCAGGGGACGAGGACGATCTTGCCGCGCAGGTGCCCCGACTCGAGCCGCGTGAAGGCCTCGCGCACCTCGACGAGCGGGTAGCGTGCCGCGATCGGCACCTCCACCTCCCCCGAGCCGACAAGGGCGACGAGCGCCCGCAGGGTCGGAGCGTGCACGGCCCCGCGACCCACGCGGCGCACGCCGAAGGGCTCGGGATCGGTCGCGATCGTGTTGATGCGCTCGGGCGGCACGCCGAGCTCGAGCGCCGCGCGGATCGTCTCAGGGCCGTGCTGGTCGAACACGGCCGTGATGCCGTCGGCAGCAGCATCCCGCAGCCTCTCGGCCAGCCCCTCGCCGTACAGGACCGGCACGACGCCGCGCTCGGCGAGCCACGCGTGATTGCTCTCGCTCGCCGTGCCGATGACGCGCAGGCCCCGGGCGACCGCGAGCTGGCACAGGATGCCGCCCACTCCCCCCGCCGCCGCGGAGACGACGATCGTGTCGCCCTCGGCGAGGGTCTGCGACTCGAGCGCGTCCCACGCCGTCTGGCCGGCGAGCGCGAGACCGCCCGCGACCTCGAGGTGCACGTCGTCGGGCACCGGGGCGATCGCCTCGACCGGTGCCAGCACCAGGTCGCACGCCGCCCCGCTCGGAATCGAGCCGAAGACACGGTCCCCCACGGCGATGTCGCTCACGTCGCCCCCCACCGACTCCACGACTCCGGAGAACTCGCGCCCGACTGTCGTGGGCAACGACGCTGCGACGTGCGACGTGCCCCGCCGGATCTTGTAGTCGACCGGGTTGAGGCCCGCGGCCGCGAGCCGGATGCGCACCTCGCCCTCCCCGGGAGCCGCGACCGTGATCGTCTCGACGTTGATCACCTCGGGGCCGCCGACCGAGTGGTAGCGAGCGGCCCGGGCGGGCACAGGCTCGGAGGTCGACGAGTCGGCGGTCGGTGCGTCAGTGCGAGAACTCATGCTCTCCACTGTAGGCACACCTCGTGCGCGACATCGGGACCTTCGCCCCTACCCCTGCGGCGCCCGCCGGTCTGAGATAGGGGAATCGGTACACGCAACGACGGGAGGGCGATCATGGTCATGGGATTCGGGGAGATCAGCGAGCTCGATACCGAGGACTGCTGGCAGATTCTCAGCGCGACCGAGCTCGGGCGCATCGCCGCGAGCGCGGGCGACTCGATCGACATCTTCCCCGTCAACTTCGCGGTCGACGGTCACGCCATCGTGTTCCGCACCGCTCCCGGCACGAAGCTGCTCGAGCTCGCGATCAACGACCGGGTGGCCTTCGAGGTCGACGGGCACGACGAGGCCACAGCGTGGAGCGTCGTCGTCAAGGGCCGTGCCGAGCGCGTCGAGCGGCAGAGCGACATGGATGCCGCCGAGGAGCTCGGGCTCACGCCGTGGATTCCGACCCTCAAGTACCGCTGGGTGCGCATCGAGCCCACCGAGGTGACGGGCCGACGTTTCGCGCGCGGGCCGGAGCCCGAGCGGTTCTGACGACCGTCAGGCGCCGAGAGGGCCGCGCACGATCGAATCGCCCGAGTGCGTCGGGTCGCCGTCGAGCGGCTCCAGGCTGACGTCGACGATCGAGAAGCGCTCGAGATCGACCGAGTCGGGTACGACGAACTCGCCCTCACTGCCTTCGAGGAGCCCGAGGCTGATGAGCCCGTCGACCGCTTCCGTGAGCAACCAGACCTCGCGCACCCCGTCGCCTGTCGCGCTGGTCTCGAGGGAGACACGCAGAACGCGCTCCCCCGACGCGGTCTGCGCGAGCTCGGCCGACCCCGTCGAATCGGTCCACTGGGGCAGGGCCTCGAGCTCAGCGCTCGCGAGCAGCTGCTCGCCGAGGCGCGGTGACGCGGCGTTCCAGGTGAGCACGGCACCGACGATGAGCGCGGCGGCCGCGGCGACGCCGATGAGTGGGGCGACGACGCGGCGTGCGCGCGACGAGCGGCGCTCGCGCGCATCGGCGAGCGACAGCACGGGCGGCGACGCAGAGGGAGCGACCTCGGCAGACAGGCCCAGTTCGCGCTGGATGCCCTGCCACACACGCGCGGGCGGCTCCTGCAGCTCTGCCTCACCGAGGGACGAGCGAGCCACCGTGACGGTCTCCTGGAGCTCGGCGACCTCGTGGCGGCACGCGGCGCACGCCTCTAGGTGGGCGCGCTCGGACGCGCTCGTGGACTGCTCGCCGAGCGCGAGCAGGGCCGCGGTCTCCGGGTCAAGATGCCTCATGGCTCACCTCCAGTCGTCCTCTCAGTCTCACCAGACTGCGTCTGATGTGCGATTTCACCGTTCCGATCGGCATCTGCAGCCGTTCGGCGATCTGCGTGTGGGTCAGATCGTCGAAGAACGCCAGATGCACGACGGCTCGCGCCGTCGGTTCGAGCTTCGCCATCTCGTCCGCGATGAGGAGACGGTCGGCGAGGTCGTCGTCCGACGCCGGTGCGACCTCCTCGCGCGTGATGGCGGTGACCTCGGCCGTGATGGTGCGCTCCCGGCCTCGTGACGCGTGCATGTCGGCGATCGTGTGCCGCGTGATGCCGACGAGCCAGGCCCCGAGGGCCGAACGATCGGGGTCGTAGCGATGCCGCCCCTGCCACGCGGCCACGAAGACCTTCTGCGTGACGTCCTCGGCATCCGTCGCGTCGCCGAGCGACCGCACCCCGAGCGAGTACACGAGGGATGCCCAGCGCGAGTACATCTCGGCGAGCGCCTTCTCATCGCCGGCCGCGAAGCGTCGGGCGAGTTCGACTGCGGCCTCGTCCGTCGTCGTCACCGCGGTGTACCGCCTCTGGTCGTCCTGCCGGGTCGGGGCCGGCTCGCTCGTGCGGGCCATCGTAGCCTGCGCGGCTGTCATGAGACCCGCTCCGCCGTCACGATGTAGTTGTCGAGGTACTGCCCCGCCCCCCGCCAGTCGTACTCGCCGCCGCAGGTGACGAGCACCAGGTGCGGATCGCCCGTCGCGGTGAACACGCGGTCGAGGGGAACCTCGTCCTTGTCGATGCGCTCGACCGAGACGACGCGGTAATCGTGGACCGTGCCGGCATCGTCCGTCACCGAGATTGCCATTCCCTCTCGGGACTCGCGGAGACCTGCGAACGGCCCGACTCCCTCGGGCAGGGAGTCGACGTGCGCCGCAATCACGGTCGCGCCCATGCGGCTGTCGGGTGCGGACCCGTAGGCGTACCACCCGGCGACGAACGGACTGTCGGGGAGCGACATGGTGCCATCGCTCTCGATGCCGTGGGCCTCAACGCGCATGTCGATGCCGAGGTCGGGCATCCGCACTCGCGCCGGCGGAGTCGTCTTCTGCTGCAGGAGCTCCAGGGTGGACACGGTCTCGACGTCGGTGAGCACGATCGTGGTCTCGCGCGCGGAGACGCCCCGCTCCCGGACTTCTGAGGATCCGAGAGCGGAGCATCCGGAGAGAAGCAGAAGGCTGGCCATGGTGAACCCGATCGTCTGGGCCAGCCCCCTGCTTCGGCTCATGGTCGGCACAGCTCCTTAGCGCTGGGCCGACACGGTCTGGCGACGCACGAGGATGCCCGCGGCGACGAGGACCATCAGGAGGAGCGCGGCTCCACCAGCGGCCCAGCCGAAGCCGGCACCGGCGCCCTCGTCGACGAGACCCGCGTTACCGGCGGGAACGCCGTCGGGGGTCGTGAGACCACCGATGGTGAACACGACGGCCGAGAAGGCGTCGCTGTCGGGTCCGAAGGCGTGCACGAGGATGTTCGTGCCGGCAGGGAGGACGACGTCACCGAGATCGATAGCGTCGGTCGCACCCTCGGGGCCAGCGGTGACAGCCGGGTAGGTGGCTGCGGCGACGTCGAGGACAGCCTCGTCGGGGTTCGCGAGCGGGCCGGCGAGCTCGGTGCCGTCGGAGAAGATGTTCACCGCGCCGACGTTTGCCGTGTGGCGGACGGTGATGAGACCGTTGCCGGCCTCGCTCGTCGTCAGCTGGTTCTCGAAGACCGACACGGTGAAGTCACCGGCAGGCTCGGTCGGGTGCGCCACAACGGTGTACGACGTGCCGGCGGCGAGGGTGAGGTCGTCGTTGAACAGCTCCGAGTCGTCGGCGGTGTTCGTGATCACGACGTTGTAGTCGCCCGGTGCGAGGCCGCCGAGGGCGTCGACGCCCACGTTGGGGCTCGCGAGACCGGGGCCTGCCGCGACGCCGGGGCCGACGTCGTCGAGCGTGATGGCGCCCGAGGCGATGGTGATGTCGACCGTCGCGCCCGGGAAGGCGTGGACGATGTACACGTCGGCCGTGTCATCGGTCACGGCGTTCGCCGGGGCCGCAAGGCCGACGGTGGCGAGGGTGGCTGCACCCAGGCCAGCGAGAATTCGATTGCGCATGGTTCCTCCTTGATCTGTGCCTCGCGCCGGAACGACCCGGCGAGGCTGTCGGCGGAAGTGCCTTCACTCATCACTTCCCCAGGAGGACCCCGAACGGATGCGCTTCAACCTGGCAACCCGCTGAGAACGTGCGCTCAGGTGAGGATCGCGCGCTCAGGTGAGGATCGCGGAGTACCGCACGAGGGTGACGCCCAGACCCACGATCCACAGCACGAGGTTCACGGCTCCCGTCGCGAGACCCGCGACCGCGAAGGGGCGACCCGTCATTGCACCGCTCCGGGTCTGACGCAGACCACGACGCCCGAGCACACCGCACAGCGCGAGCAGCACGGCGTTGGCGAGGAAGAGCAGGGTCAGCGTGGTGAGGAACGGCGCCCACGCGCCCTCGGGCCGCCCCGCGTTGATCGCCTCCACCGCCTGGACGCCGAACCGGGAGGCGAGCGCATTGCCCCCGACGGAGACGAGGAGCGGCGCCACGCCCGCGAGGAGCGAGCCGACGGCTGCCCGGCTGAGGGGGGCGGCAGCGGGCACGGGAGCCGGTATGCGCGCGGGAATCGCCGTCTCGCGTGCCGCGAGCGAGGAGACGGCGGGCGCCGGCGCGGCAGGGCTCGCGGCAGTGACAGGGCTCGCGGCAGTGACGGGGCTCGCGGGCGGCGCAGCACTCGCCGGGGCGGCAGGGCTCGCCGGCATGCTCGGCGCCGCCGCAACCTCGAGCACGGGAGGAGGGGGCGCATCCTCGACGAACTCGATCTCGGGGCGCGGGGCGACAGCCGTGCCGCAACGCGTGCAGAACCGCGCGCCGTCGCGCAGGGGGCTCGCGCAGGCGATGCACGTATCCATGCCTGCCCCCTGCTCCCCCGTGTCGACCCGGTGTCGGCGCTCCCGAGCATGCGATGCTCCCTGTCGGTCAGGCTAGCAACGCACTGCCCCTTGACGACCGTCCCCAAGAGGGGGACGATGATGCGTAGATCAACTCGCCGCCCAGGCGCGCCGGAGGCATCGCCCCGCCACTGGGCGGCGAGTCTGTTAACCGCGGTCTCGCCGTGCCAGCATGAGCGCATGGATCGCACGATCGACTACCTGCCGCTCTTCACCCCGGTAGAGCGGCACGAGGTGCAGGACTACCGTCGACGCACCCTCGCCGAGCGCGACCAGAGCGCGGCGGTCATCCAGACCGTCCTGCGGGTTGTCGTGATCGGTGTAGTGGTGATCGTGACGGCGGGCGTCATCGGCCCGTTCCTCGCACTCTCGATCGGCAGCGTGCTCTCGGGAGACCCCGTCGGCGTGGCCGGGCTGGCCGTACCCCTCATCATCCTGGGCGGTGTCGGCATCGCCGCCTGGCGTCTCGTGCGCGGCGCCGCGCCGCAGTAGGAGCAGCGCTTGCGCATGCACCGCTTCGCCGAGGCGAACGGGCTCGTCTACGAGATGGCGAGCCCGGCGCCGAACTATCCGGGCGCGATCTTCGATCAGGGGCGCTCCCGTCGCGAGAGCGACCACTTCCGCACGGCCGACGGCCGCTTCCTCGACTTCGGCAACTACCGCTACGTGACGGGCAGCGGCAAGAACAGCACGACGCACCACTGGGGATTCCTGGCCCTGCATCTCGACCGGGCGCTGCCCCACATGCTTCTGGACTCCCGGGCCAACAACGGGATGTTCGGCGCGAGCAACCTGCCCACGAGCTTCCGCCGCGACCAGGTGCTGTCGCTCGAGGGGGACTTCGATCGCTCCTTCACGCTGTACTGCCCGCGCGAGTACGAGCGCGATGCGCTCTACGTCTTCACGCCCGACCTCATGGCGTTCCTCATCGACGAGGCGGCGCCCTACGACGTGGAGATCGTCGATCGCTGGCTGTTCGTCTACGCGGCGCGACCTTTCCCCCTCGCCGACGCGCACACCTACCAGCGCCTGCTGCGCATCGTCGACACGGTCGGCCGCAAGACGCTCTCGCAGACGGACCGCTACCGCGACGAGCGCGTGGGCGACTTCGCGCTCAATGTTGTGGCCCGACCGGGGCGCCGCCTGCGCGCGGGTGTTCCCCTCGCGACGGTCATCATCGGCGTGATCGTCGCCGCGCTCTGGGGCTTCTCGTTCTTCGGCGGTCTGCTCGGCGGATGATCAGGCCCCGCGAGTCGGCGCCGTGCCGCCCTCGCGCAGCGCGTGGCGCGAGCGCGCGAGAGCTGCGAGGAGCGCCGCTTCATCGGCTCGAGCCCCGATCGCATCGCGGTCGCCGAGGATGCGCTGCCGCGCGTAGGCCAAGCGCGTCGCGTCGCGGATGAACGCCGCCATGAGCGCCGCCACCCCATGCCGCTGCGCCCACGCCTTCGCCTGCCGACGCCCCGCGGAGCTCGCGATCATCGCCACCTCCTGCGGGTGCAGCCAACCGACCGCGGCGTACTCGGCGAGCCGCTCCTCGGTGAGCCGCTTCTCCTGCCCGCGCAGCATGACGACGATGCCGACCCCGATGAGGAAGAGCGGCACCTGCACGAGGAGGTAGTAGCCGTAGAAGTCGCCGACGAAGAACAGGGCGCCGTTCCAGAAGGCGTGCAGGAGCACGGCCGGGATGAGGCCGAGCACGAAGTACCCGAGCACCCCGAACGCGCCCGTGCGCCGTGCGGCGACGCCGAGGGCGGCACCGAGGCACGCTGAGAACATGACGTGCGCGAACGGTGACATGAGCCCGCGCACGACGAAGGTCTCCACGGTCATCGCGGTCGAGCCGTCGAGGAGCGACTGCCCGAAGTAGAGGATGTTCTCGGTGAAGGCGAACCCGCCGCCCACGCACGCCGCGTACACGATGCCGTCGACAGGCCCGTCGAAGTGCCGCCGCACCGCCCAGAAGAGGATGAGCACGCCGAGGCCCTTGCCGACCTCCTCGACGATGGGTGCCTGCACGGCGGCGCCGAAGAAGTCGAAGCCGGGCCCGGGGCCGCCGACCGCCGCGACCGCGTTCTGAATCTCTGCGTCGACGGCGAGAGCGATGAGCACGCTGGCTCCCGCGCCCCACAGGAAGGCGAAGGCGAGCGCAGTGCGCGGCTCCGGCTCCCAACGGTCGATCCACCGGATGCCGAGCAGGACGATGGCGAGCGGCACGAGCGCGAGCAGACCGCCGACGACCGCGCCCGCTGTGCCGAGCGCGATGATCAGGTAGGCGAGCACGACCAGCAGCACGAGAGCGAGTGCGATGAACCCGAGAACAGCGAGCACGACCAGGAACGGATTCGTACGCCGCGGGGCGACGGCGAAGCCGGGCTGCGCGACGCTCGCCGCCTCCGTTCGCACCGACTCGGGTGCGCGCGAGACCTCGGGGGCGGGCGCTCGCCCCTGCCCGGTCGCGGTGTAGTCGGGCAGTCGACGAGACTCGGTCATGTGCGCCACTGTAGCCGTGCACATGACTCTCGACCGGTCGACAGTCGTGTCCGATTCCCGCTGGTGCGCGGCCAGCGCACCTGCCACGCTGGCACCGTGCCCTCCCTCGACCACGACCGCTGCTATCGAGTTCTCGCCGCGCGCGACGCACGATTCGACGGGCAGTTCATCGCCGGTGTGCACTCGACGGGAATCTACTGCCGGCCCAGCTGCCCCGCGATGACGCCTCGTGAGCACAACGTGCGCTTCTACCCGACGGCGGCCGCTGCGCACGAGGCCGGTCTGCGGGCCTGCAAGCGCTGCCAGCCCGACGCGACCCCCGGCAACCCGCAGTGGAACCTGCGCGACGATCTCGTGGGGCGCGCGATGCGGCTCATCCTCGACGGCGTGATCGAGCGTGATGGCGTCCCAGGCCTCGCCGCGCACCTCGGCTACAGCCCGCGCCATCTCACGCGCGTCATGACGGCGGAGCTCGGCGCCGGCCCGCTCGCTCTCGCCCGCGCGCACCGCGCCGAGACGGCCCGCACGCTGCTCGCCGGCACCGATCTGCCCGCCGCCCAGGTGGCGTTCGCGAGCGGGTTCCGCAGCATCCGGCAGTTCAACGACACCGTGCGGGAGGTCTACGACCTGACCCCGAGCGCGCTGCGCTCCCTCGCACGCCGGGAGTCCCGCCCCGCGACAGAGGCGGGTGACGGCACCGGCACGACCGTCACGCTGCGCCTCGCCGCTCGCGCACCCTTCGACGGCACTGGTGCTCTGAGCTACCTCGCCGACCACGCGGTGCCGGGGGTCGAGCGGGTCACCGACGACGGCATCGAGCGCTGGGTGCGCCTGCCCGGCGGTCTCGCCCACGTGCACGTGCGTCTCGACGTCGAGCGCCCCGGCGTGCGCTGCACGGCGACGCTCGCTTCGCTCCAGGATGTCGGGCCGCTCACCGCGCGCGTGCGCCGCTGGTTCGATCTGGACGCCGACGCGACCGCGATCGACGAGTCTCTGGCTCGGGATGCCCTGCTCGCGCCCCTCGTCGCCGCCGTGCCGGGCATCCGTCTCCCGGGAGGGCTCGACCCTGCCGAGACCCTGCTGCGCACGATGGTCGGCCAGCAGATCTCCCTCGCCGCCGCGCGCACGGTGCTCGGGCGGATCGCCGCCGAGGTCGCCGCGCTCGACGGCCATCCCGCCGCCGATGGCGCACTGCTGCCCTTCCCGACGGCCGCGCAGCTCGCCGAGCACGGCGCCCACGTGCTGCGCGGCCCAGCACCGCGCGTGCGGTCGGTCATCGCCGTGAGCCAGGCGCTCACGACGGGCGATCTCGTGCTCGACGTCGGGCTCTCCGCGAGCGAGCTGCGCGCACGGCTGCTCGCGCAGCCCGGCATCGGGCCGTGGACGGCCGACTACGTGACCATGCGCGTGCTGGGCGCGCCGGACATCCTGCTCGCGAGCGATCTCGTGCTGCTCGCCGCGCTGCGCCGACGCGGGCTCGCGGCCACGCCGAGCGAGGCCGCGGCGCTCGGCGAGCGCTGGGCCCCCTGGCGCAGCTACGCGACGCTGCACCTGTGGCGCGCCCGGTAGGTCGGGTGGCGCGCGGCGCGAGGGCCGAGCACAATGGTGCGCACGCCGGCCCCGGCGTCTCGAGGAGCACCCCACCCGAGCGGGAGGACAGCATGGACCGCGAGTACGAGCCGAACAGCGACGACGAGCGCGAGGTCGATCTCGACGCGAGCGAGGAGACTCTGCCGCCGCCGACGATCGATCCGGACGAGCGCGTCGAGCGCCCGGAGGTCGAGCCAGACGAGCGGCCGGTCGACGAGGACGACCGGCCGGCCTGAGCGGACCGCCGCGCCTCAGTCTTCGGGAGGCACCATGGGCAGCGCGATCGCGCCCGTCGCCGGCACGACGCCGCTGAGCCGTTCGGGCGACAGGACCTTCGCGATCTCGGCCTCGGTCATGAGCCCGCGCTCGATGACGAGCTGCCGCACCGGCACGTCGGAGCTGAGCGCCTCGTACGCGAGTGCCGCCGAGCGCTGGTAGCCGATGTACGGCGTGAGAGCGGTGACGACCCCGACGCTCGACTCGACCATGCTCGAGAGCCTCTCCTTGTTCGCCGTGATGCCGTCCACGCAGTTGAGACGCAGCGTGCGGCACGCGTTCGTCATCCAGGCGAGCGACTGCAGGATGCTCGAGGCGATGACCGGCTCGAAGGCGTTGAGCTGCAGCTGCCCGCCCTCCGCCGCCGCGGTCACGGTCGCGTCGGCGCCGATGATCGAGAACGCGACCTGGTTGACGACCTCGGGGATGACCGGGTTGACCTTGCCCGGCATGATCGACGAGCCCGCCTGGCGGTGCGGCAGCGAGATCTCACCGAAGCCCGCCTGGGGCCCGCTCGAGAGCAGGCGCAGGTCGTTGCAGATCTTCGAGAGCTTCACCGCGGCGCGCTTGAGCGTGCCCGACACGGTCATGAAGACGCCCGTGTCGCTCGTGGCCTCGATGAGGTCCGGCGCCGTGACCATCGTGTAGCCGCTGATCTCGCTCAGGTGACGCCGAACCGACTCGGCGTAGCGCGGGTCGGCCGTGATGCCCGTGCCGATGGCCGTGGCACCCATGTTGATCTCGTTGAGCCAGGGGATGATCTCGCCGAGCCGCTCCTGATCTTCGCCGAGGGTCGTCGCGAAGCCCCGGAACTCCTGCCCCAGGGTCATGGGCACGGCGTCCTGGAGCTGCGTGCGGCCGACCTTGAGGATCGAGGCGAACTCCTGCCCCTTGGCCGTGAAGGACTCGATGAGCAGCCGGTGCTCGTCGAGCAGGCTGCGCAGGCTGAACACCATGGCGAGCTTGATCGCCGTCGGGTAGACGTCGTTCGTCGACTGGCTGCGGTTGACGTGGTCGATCGGGTGGAAGCTGTCGTAGTCGCCCTTCGGCAGCCCCATGAGCTCGAGGCACCGGTTGGCGATGATCTCGTTCGCGCACATGTTGGTGCTCGTGCCCGCCCCGCCCTGCAGCACGCCGAGCACGAACTGGTCGTGGAGGTCGCCCTCGATGATCTCCTGGCACACCTGGTCGATGAGGTCGGCGCGCTCGGGCCTCAGAACACCGAGCTCCTTGTTCGCGCGCGCCGCCGCCTGCTTGACCATCGCGAGGGCGATGACGAGGTTGGGGTGGTTGGAGAGCGCTCGGCGCGTGATGGGGAAGTTCGTGAGAGCCCGGGCAGTGTGGATGCCCCAGTACGCGTCAGCGGGAATCGGCATCTCGCCGAGAGAGTCGTGCTCGACGCGCATCTCGCGCGGAGCATCCTCGTCCTCGTCCAGCCCGGGTCGGTAGACGGGCTCTCCGTTGTCGCTCGTCATGAAGCTGGGGCCGGGGCCGGTTGTGCGCACCATGGAATGACTGCCTCTTCCTTGCAGATCGGGGAACAGTGCGGTGGCGAGCCTCACTCTAGACCCTGGCGACACCCCGCGGGCTTGCTACAGTCTGCGACGTGCCGACAACTGATCCCCTCGCCCGCGCCCTCGACCTCGCCGCGCGCAACGTCGCCGCCGGTGGGGGCCCCTTCGGGGCCGTCATCGTGCTGCCCGACGGCAGCATGGTCGACGGCGTCAACCGCGTGACGCTCGACAACGACCCGACCGCGCACGCCGAGGTGGTCGCGATCCGGGCGGCCTCGGCACGCCTGGGCACCTTCGATCTGAGCGGATGCACGCTCTACAGCTCGTGCGAACCGTGCCCCATGTGCGGCGCCGCCGCCCTGTGGGCCCGACTCGACACGGTCGTCTTCGCCGCCGACCGGCACGATGCCGCCGCCGCGGGCTTCGACGACTCCGCGTTCTACGCTCTCTTCGAGCAGCCCGGCGGCGAGTGGCCGACCGTGCTGCGGCACGAGGCCTCCCCCGAGCGGCTCGCGCCGTTCGAGGCCTGGGCGCGGTTCGCGGAGCGCACCGAGTACTGAGCGCGCCGTACCGAGCGCAGCGCGCGGAGCGGATGACTAGCGCGTGGCGGTGACGCGCACGCGCCGGGTCACGAGCCGATCGGGCACGGGGGTGTGCGAGATGATGACGACCGCGCGGTCGTCGCCGATCGCGCTCACGAGCTCGAGCAGCAGCGACTCAGCCAGCGCGGGGTCGACGTTCGCGGTCGGCTCGTCGACGACGAGCACCGGAGCCGACGAGAGCAGCGCGCGAGCGAGAGCGATGCGCTGGGCCTCACCGCCGGAGACGAGCCTGCCGCGCTCGCCGACCGCGGCGTCGAGCCCGCCGCGCTCGCGGCACCAGTCGCCGAGGCCGACCCGGTCGAGCACGTCGAGCAGTTCGTCATCGCTCGCCGTGTCGCGGGCGAAGAGCAGGTTCTGGCGGATGCTCGTGTCGAACAGGTGCGGCGCCTGCTCGCACAGCACGACGTGGCGGCGCACCTCGTCCGGGTCGAGTCTGCGCACGTCGACGCCGCCCAGGAGGTACTCGCCCTCGTGGTCGAGGAACCGCACGAGCACGTGCGCGAGCGTCGACTTGCCGGCTCCGCTCGGCCCTTCGACGACGACGCGGTCGCCGGGCCCGAGCTCGAGGTCGAGTGGTGCCATCGCAGGGGCGGACTGCCCCGGCCAGCGCGCCGTCACGGCGCGCAGGGTGAGCGGCGTGGCCGTCAGCGGCGGCGCGGCGGGCTCGGCGGGCGCGCGCGGAATCTCGCTCGGCACGATCTCGGGCACGGCGGCGACGATGCGGTCGGCGCTCGCTCGCACGCGCCACCACGCGGTCATGGCGAGGGGAAGTGCCGCCGCCACCTCGAGCACGGCGAGCGGCACGAGCACGAGCAGCGCGAACTGCGGCCCGCTGAGGGCTCCGCCGCTTAGCACGGGCTCCACCGAGACGAGGGTGGCGAGCGCCGTGGCCCCCGCGCCGAGCGTGAAGAGCGCGGCGACGCTCCCCGCGGCGGCCGACTGACGCGTCTGCGCGCGCCGCAGCGCGCCATCGAGGAACAGGATGCTCGCCCGTCGCTCCTCGGCAGCACCGAAGGCGTTCAGCACCTCCCAGCGCGTGACGTACTCGAGCACGGCGTCCGCGAGGCGCGCGCGCAACGGTGCGATGCGGGCGTCAGCGGCACGGCTCAGCAGGTGCAGTATGCCGAGCGCGGCGGCGATCGTCACCACGAGGCCGAGCGCGAGCACGGCCGCCGCCACGGGCGAGAGCCACACGACCCCCACGACGGCGAGCCCGGCCACGACGCCGCCGCTCACGAGCGGCTGCGCGACGCGCAGCGGCAGATCTTGCAGGGTGTCGACGTCGCGCACGAGCGTGGTGAGCAGGTCACCGCGCCGCACGCCGCGCACCCCGTCGGGGGCGAGTGGCAGCAGCCGCCGGAAGATCGCGACCCGCAACGACGCGAGCGATCGGAAGGCGCCGTCGTGCGCCACGGTGCGCTCGAGATAGCGGAACACCGCGCGGCCGAGCGCGAAGGCGCGTACGCCCACGATCGCGAAGCCGAGGAAGAGGATGGGCGGCTGCTCGGCGGCGCGCGCGATGAGCCACGACGAGGTCGCGAGCAGGGCGACCGCGGAACCCGCGGCGAGCACTCCGAGCGCGAGCGCGGCGAGCAGGCTCGCCCGCGCGGGCATCGCGGCGCGCAGCACGGGCCGGCGGCGGTCGCGGGTCGCGCGCGCACCCTCGCGAACTGTCACGCTCATGCCCGCACCTCCGCCGCCACGGGCTGCAGGTCGAGGTGCACATCGGCCGCAACGACGACCGAGCGACGGTGGGAGACGACGAGCACGAGTCGGCCCTCGTCGGCGAGCTCGCGCACGCTCGCGAGCACGGCGCCCTCCGTCGCGCTGTCGAGCGCCGACGTCGGCTCATCGAGAATGACGATCCGGCAGTCGCGCTCTCGTGCGCGGTAGACGGCCCGCGCGAGCGCGAGTCGCTGCGCCTGCCCTCCCGACAGCCCGTCACCCGCGGGGCCCAGCACGGTGTCGCGCGGCAGGTCCTGCACCCGCGCCCACTGCAGAGCCGCGTCGACCGCGGCAGGATCGACGCTCGCTGCGCCGAGCGCGACGACCTCGTCGAGAGTGCCTTCGGTGAGCTCGGCGGATTGCGGCGACCAGGCGATGCGGGCTGCCCGCTGCGCGGGCTCGAGACGCTCGCCGGTCACGACCACCGCGCCCTCGGCCTCGTGCAACCCCAGGATCGCGAGGAGGAGCGACGTCTTGCCGGTGCCGCTGGGCCCCGTGATCGCGACGACCTGCCCGGCCCGCCAGCTCGCCGAGAGCCGCTCGACGACGACACGATCGCCGCGGCGCACGGTGAGGTCGCGCAGCCCGAGCGCTGGTGCATCCTCGGCGCGCGCGAGCGGAGCCGCGAGGGGCGCCTGGACGCCCTCCGCAGGCGCCTCGTCGGCCTGCTCGAGAAGCGCGAGCACATCATCCGCGGCGGCGATGCCCTCCGCGGCCGCGTGGTACTGCGCGCCCACCTGGCGCAACGGCAGGTACGCCTCGGGCACCAGGACGAGCACGAAGAGACCGAGAGCGAAGGCGATGTCTCCGTCGATGAGGCGCACGCCGATGGACACGGCGACGACGGCGACCGAGAGGCTCGCGGCGAGCTCCAGAGCGAAGCCGGAGAGGAACGAGAGCCTCAGCACGCGCATCGTGCGCTGGCGGTACTGCTCGGTGACGGCCTCGATGCGCGGCGTCTGGCGGTGCTGGCGCCCGAAGATCATGAGAGTCGAGAGCCCGCGCACCACCTCGAGGAAGCCCTGCGAGAGCGTGCCGAGCGCCTCCCACTGCCGCCGCTGCATCGCCTGCGTGGCGAGACCGATGAGGATCATGAAGAGCGGGATGAGCGGCAGCGTCAGGATGACCGCGATGCCCGTGGCGAGATCGGCGGTGAGCAGGGCGAGCACGACGAGGGGCGTGGCGACCGCGGTGAGGATGAGCTGCGGCAGGTAGCGACCGACGTAGCCGTCGAGCGCGTCGAGGCCCTGGCCGATGAGGGTGGCGAGGCGCGCACTCGAGGTCGTGCCGAGCAGCGCCGAACCTCCGCGGTCGAGCCCCGCCAGAACGCGACGGCGCAGCTGGCTCTTGACGACTGCTGCCCCACGCACGGCGAGCCCGTCGAGGAGAGCCTGCGTGCCCGCGCGGGCGAGGATGCTGACCGCCGTCGCGAGGACGGGCACGGCGAGCTGCTCGAGGGACTCCCCCGCGATGAGGCCGGCGATGCTGTGGGCGAGGAACCAGCTGAACGCGATGATGCTCGCCGTGTGCACGACCGCGACGGCCGACCCGATCACGAGGAGCGATCGGGCCGCCGTCGCCGTGCGCAGCAGTCGCGGGTCGAGCGGCTTCAGTGCGCGTCCGCCGGAATCAGATCGCGGGTGAGCCGCTTGCGGAACACCCAGTACGTCCAACCCTGGTACGCGAGCACGAGCGGCATCGCGAACAGCGCCAGCCAGGTCATGATCTGCAGGGTATACGTCGAGCTCGACGCGTTCTCGATCGTGAGGCTGAAGGCGGGGTCGGTCGTCGACGGCATGACGTTCGGGTACATCGCCGCGAGGATCGTGCCCACGGCGAGGGCGATCGTCGTCGCCATGAGACCGAAGGCCCAGCGCTCGCGCCCACCCGCGTTGGCGAGCCAGGACCCGATGAGGGCGACGGCGGCCCCACCGGCGAGGGCGAGGATGAGGGGCAGGTGCGCGACATCCAGGTGCTGCACGGCGGTCCACACGAGGAAGGCCGCGGCCACGACGATCGTGAGCAGCCCCGAGCGCTTCGCGAGGGCGCGGGCCCGCTCGCGCATCTCGCCCTCCGTCTTGAGTGCCACGAACTGCACACCGTGCGTGAAGAACAGCAGCAGCGTCGTGAGGCCGCCGAGGATCGCGTAGACGTTGAGCAGGTCGAACAGCGAGCCCGTGTAGGTGCCGGACTCGTCGATCGCCACGCCCTGCACGATGTTGGCGAACGCGACGCCCCACAGCAGCGCGGGAACCGCGGAGCCGACCACGATCATCCCGTCGAACCAGGCCTTCCACCGGGGCGACTTGCCCAGACGGCGGTACTCGAACGACACCCCGCGAGCGATGAGCGCGAGCAGGATGAGCAGCAGTGCGAGGTAGAAGCCGTCGAAGAGCGTCGCGTACCAGTACGGGAAGGCGGCGAAGAGCGAGGCACCTGCCACGATGAGCCACGTCTCGTTGAGATCCCAGACGGGGCCGATCGTGTTGATGAGCAGGCGCTTGTCGGTGTCGTCCTTCGCGAGGAAAGGCATCGACATGCCGACGCCGAAGTCGAAGCCGTCGAGCACGAAGTAGCCGATGAAGAGGAATCCGACGATGCCGAACCAGAGGAGTGCGAGATCCATGATGTGTCCTGACTAGGTATACGAGACGACGGGCTAGTAGACGGTCGCGAGGGAGCGGGGGTCGACCGTGCCGCCATCCTCTTCGGCGTCGTACTTCTCCCAGTCCTTCGGGCCCTCGACGGCGGCCTTGACGATGAGCTTGAACTCGACCACCGCGAGCGCTCCGTAGATGAGAGTGAACGCGACGAGGGAGAGCAGCACCTCGAAGCCCGTCACACCCGGTGAGACGCCGTCCTCGGTCTTCATGAGACCGAACACGATCCACGGCTGCCGGCCCATCTCGGTGAAGATCCACCCGACGAGGCTCGCCACGAGCGGCAGCGGCGCCGACCAGATGGCGACCTTCCAGGCCCAGCCCGCCGGGGTGCGGCCGCCACGGGTCAGCCAGAGGCCGACGACCGAGATGAGCGCTGCGAGGGCCCCGAGGCCGATCATCCAGCGGAAGCTCCAGTAGGTGACCCAGATGATGGGCGTGTAGTCGCCGGGGCCGAACTCCGACTGGTACTGCGCTTGCAGGTCGTTGATGCCCTCGACCGTTCCCATGAAGTCGTGCGTCGAGAGGAACGAGAGCACGTACGGGATGCGGATCGAGAAGAGCTCGCTCGAGCCGTCGGGCGTCCCCCACGTGAAGATCGAGAAGGATGCCCCCGCCGTCGTCGTGTAGAGCGCCTCGGCCGCGGCCATCTTCATGGGCTGCGTCTCGACCATGATGAGGCTCAGCTGATCGCCCGTGAGAGCGACGCCGGCGAAGCACACGATGTTGGTGATGAGGCCGAACCTCAGTGCCGTGCGCATCTCGTCGATGTACTGACCTCGCGAGAGGTGGAAGGCCGCGACGGCGACCATGACGACCGCGGCGAACATCGTCGCGGCGAAGATCGTGTGCGGGAACTGCGCGAGCGCGACGGGGTTGGTGAGCACCGCGACGATGTCGGTGAGCTCAGCGCGACCGCGCTCTTCGTTGATCGCGAACCCGACCGGGTTCTGCATGAACGCGTTGGCCGCCAGGATGAAGTACGCCGAGAGGGTCGTGGAGATCGCGAGCAGCCAGATCGTCGCCAGGTGGAGCCTGGCGGGCAGCTTGTCCCAGCCGAAGATCCACAGACCGATCATCGTGGCCTCGAGGAAGAAGGCGAGCAGCCCCTCCATCGCGAGCGGTGCCCCGAAGACGTCGCCGACGAAGCGCGAGTAGTCGCTCCAGTTCATGCCGAACTGGAACTCCTGCACGATGCCCGTCACGACCCCCATCGCGAAGTTGATGAGGAAGATCTTGCCGAACAGGCGGGTCAGGTGCAGGTACTTGAGATTGCCCGTCCGCACCCACGCCGTCTGCATGATGGCGACGAGCACGACCATGCCGATCGTGAGCGGAACGAAGAGGAAGTGGTACAGGGTCGTGAGACCGAACTGCCAGCGCGCCAGCAGCAGCGGGTCGAGCCATTCGAGCACGAGGGGCGACCTTCCAAGAGCGAGTGAGGGGGACGATTCGACAGTACGAGCCACCCTCGCGGGCAGGTAAGGGCCGAAGGTCCCGACTGCGCGGCCCGTGCTCAGCGCACCACCGGGGCGCCTCGATAGGCTCGCGATCGTGAACGAATTGCTCGACGACCTGCTCGGCTACGTCCAGGCCGTCGACCCCGTTCTGCGCACGCTCCTCGCTGGCCTGTTCATCTTCCTGGAGACGAGCGTGCTCGTCGGCCTCGTCGTGCCGGGTGACACGGTCGTGCTCGTCGCGAGCACCGCCGTCGACTCCCCGCTCGGCTACTTCTCGCTCGTCACGATCGCGATCGTCGGAGCGCTCGGGGGCGCCTCGGTCGGGTTCGCGATCGGCCGCTTCTTCGGCCCCCGGCTGCGCGCCTCACGGCTCGGCGCACGCATCGGCGAGAAGAACTGGCGCCGTGCCGAGAACTTCCTCGACCATCGCGGCGGCATCGCCGTCTTCATCTCGCGGTTCCTGCCCGTGCTGCACTCGCTCACGCCCCTCGTCGTCGGCATGAGCGCGCTGCGCTACCGCACCTTCATGCTGTGGCTCGCACCCGCCTGCGTCATCTGGTCGTTCGCCTACGTGTCGGTGGGGTCGGCCGCTGCGGAGGGTTACCGCTCCCTCTCGGGCCAGCTGAGCTCGGCCGCCTACTTCTTCGTCGCCGCGATCCTCGGCTTCTGGCTGCTCGTCTACGCGGTCAAGCGGCTGCTCGACCGCTACGTCGCGCGCTTCGCCGACCGGGCGGGCGACGGCGACGCGACCACCCGCGAGGACTGATCGCCGCGCGAGGGCTGGCCGCGACGCGAGTCACGCCGTTCGTGACACGTCACGCCGAACGTTTCGTCCCACTTGTCACAAACGGCGTGAGTGGGGTGGGCGGGCGGGGCCGGTAGGCCCGCGGGCGCAACGGCGCACACGACAGGCGCGGACGCCGCGGCGCACACGCGAAAGGGGCGGACGCCCGTAGGCGCCCGCCCCTGTCGATGCGGGATGCTGGGTCTCGTCTAGCCGAGGAACCCGTTCTCGGTGAGCCACTGCGTCGCGATGACGGCCGAGGAGTCCTCGTCGACGGTGCTCTGCACGTTGAGAGCCACGAGGCCCTCCGCAGTGAGCGCGGCGCTGATCTCGTTGATGACCTCGACGGCCTCCGCAGGGAGGTCGGCCGAGGCGAGCGGCACGACGTTCGAGGCCAGGAAGAGGCCCTCGGGGTCGTCGAGCGTCACGAGATCGTTCTCGCCGATGCGCGGGTCGGCGCTGAAGACGTTGGCCACGTTCACGAGGCCGTCGAGCAGCGCGGGCACGGTCGTGTCACCCGTCGCCTCGAACTCGACGGTCACGCCGTAGACCTCCTGCAGGCCGGTCGGGCCGTAGGGGCGCTCCTCGAGCTCGGGGAAGCCGCCGAGCACGAGCCCGTCGACGCCCGCGAGGTCGCCGATGGAGCTGAGACCGTTGGCCTCGGCGAAGTCGGCGGTCACGTTGTAGGAGTCCTGGTCGCTCGCCGAGGACTGGTCGAGCACCTGCAGGCCCTCGGGAAGGGCATCCTGCAGCTCGGCGTAGACGTCATCCGACTGCGTCGCCGTCGTGTCGGGGCTGTAGAACTGCAGCAGGTTGCCCGTGTACTCGGGGAAGAGGTCGACCTCGCCGGCCTCGATCGCGGGAATGTACGCGTCGCGCTGACCGATCTGGAAGTTGCGGTCGACATCGAAGCCGGCCTCCTCCAGTGCCTGCGCGTAGATCTCGGCGATGATCTCGTTCGAGTAGTACGCCTGCGAACCGACGGTGATCGTCTCGCTCGACATGTCACCGTCAGAGCCCGTGTCCGGCTCCTCCAGCGGGTCGCCCGTTGCACACCCTGCCAGGGCCAATGACACCCCGACCACGGTCGCGCCGAGCGCGAACCGGCCCTTGTTCCTTGCTGTGAACATCACACACTCTCTTTCCTAGGTGGTGGCGGAAGCCTCCGCCGTCGCGCGGCGTCCGGATGACGCCGTGCGAACGTCTGGGATGCGGCCGGCGCGCACACCGCGCGGCACCGCGAAGCGCTCGAGGATCGCGAAGATCGCATCGAGCAGGAGGGCGAGCACGATGATGAGGATCGCGCTGCCGAGCATCTGGTCGTAGCTGCGCAGAGCGATGCCCTGCACGATCTCGTACCCGAGACCGCCGAGCCCCACGAAGGCGACGAGCACGACGGTCGCGACGACCTGAAGAGTCGCACTGCGCAACCCGCCGATGAGGAGCGGGAGGCCGAGCGGCACCTCGACCTTCCAAAGGATCTGCCACTCCGTCATGCCCATCGCCCGCGCGGCATCGATCACGCGACGGTCGATGACCTCGAGACCGGAGTACGCCCCCGCGAGAATTGGCGGAATCGCGAGGAGCACGAGAACGAAGATCGTCGAGGGCTCTCGGTTGAGCACGCCCGCGATCATGACGAACAGGAACAGCAGGCCGAACGACGGCAGTGCGCGCGCGGCGCCGGTGATGGCGACGGCGATGTCGCGCCCGCGCCCGGTGTGGCCGATGAGCCAGCCGAGGGGCACGGCGATCGCCGAGGCGACGGCCATCGCCGCGAACGTGAAGTAGAGCTGCTCGCCGATGCGCTGCGGTATCGAGCCGCGGCCCTCCCAGTTGGCGGGGTCGAGGATCCAGGCGAAGGCGTCGAGGAAGAGGTTCACGAGGCCGCTCCCTGCTGCCCCGAGGGCGCCCGAACGGTCGAGCGCGTCCACGGCATGAGCACCCGCCCGAGGGCGACGAGGATGCGGTCGATGAGGAGCGCGATGAGCACGGTCACGACGACGCCCGCGAGCACCGAGGCGAGGATGCCCCTCTGGTAGCCGTTCGTGAAGAGGTAGCCGAGCGTGTCGATGCCGATGACGACGCCGATCGTGAGCAGGCTCACCGTGCTCACGGCGACGACGCGCACTCCCGCGAGCACGACGGGGCCGGCGAGGGGGAACTCGACCGCCCAGAACCGCCGCCAGGGCGAGTAGCCGACGGCGGTCGCGGCCTGCTTGATGTCGCGATCGACGCTGCCCAGGGCATCCGCGATCGATCGCGCCATGATGGCGACCGCGTAGATGGTGAGCGCGATGATGACGTTGAGCTCGCTCGTGTAGCGGATGCCGAGCAGCGGCGGCAGTGCGACGAAGAGCGCGAGCGAGGGGATCGTGTACAGAAGCCCCACGACGGTGAGCACGATGCCGCGCGTCAGGCGATAGCGGTAGGCGACCCAGCCCAGCGGCAGGGCGAGCACGAAACCGAGCAGGATCGGGATGGCGCTCAAGCGCAGGTGCTCGAGCGAGAGGCGGCCGATGAGGTCGAGGTTCTCCCACACCCAGGTCACGCCGGGCCCTCCTCCGTGAGCGCGCCAGCGACGTTGCCGTCGCCATCGACGAGGATGCTCGAACCGTCCACCTCGCGGATGCTCAACGAGCGCTTGCCGCGGTCGGCGCCGATGAAGCTCGCGACGAAGTCGCTCGCGGGGTTGGCGAGAATCTCCTCGGGCGAGCCCTTCTGCGCGATGCGGGCGCCCTTCTCGAGGATGACGACCTGGTCGCCGAGCAGGAACGCCTCGTCGATGTCGTGGGTGACGAAGACGACAGTCTTGTCGAGCTCGCGCTGCAGGCGCAGCAGCTCCTGCTGCAGGTCGGCGCGCACGATCGGGTCCACCGCGCCGAAGGGCTCGTCCATGAGGAGGATGTTGGGGTCGACGGCGAGGCCGCGCGCGACGCCGACGCGCTGCTGCTGGCCGCCCGAGAGCTGCGCGGGGTAGCGCTCGGCCATGCTGCGGTCGAGCCCCACGGTGTCCATGAGCTCGAGGGCGCGCGCGTGCGCCTCCTTCTTGGGCACGCCATTGAGGCGCGGCACGGTCGCGATGTTGTCGATCACGCGACGGTGCGGCAGCAGCCCCGAGTTCTGCATGACGTAGCCGATGCGGCGGCGCAGCTTGACCGGTTCGATCGTGGAGATGTTCTCGCCGTCGATCTCGAGCTCGCCGCTCGAGGCGTCGACCATGCGGTTGATCATGCGCAAGAGAGTCGTCTTGCCGCAGCCGCTCGAGCCGACGAACACGGTCGTCTGGTGGGAGGGGAGCACGAGGCTGAAGTCCTCCACCGCGGTCGTGCCGTCGGGGAACGTCTTCGAGATGGAGCGGAACTCGATCATGCGGGTCTCCTCACGGCAGCGCGCACGCCATTCAGCGCCCGTTCAGTCAAGCAGGTTGCTCCGACGACGACACAACCCGGGCCGCCCATTCTCGGCTGTTACGCAGTACCGCCCAGCCAACGTTCAGCCAACGCGCAGTTCCCCTGCGGCGCGGCGAGCGCCCCCTGGACTCAGAGCCGACCGGCGACGACCGCTGCGACTGAGCGCCGCGCCTCCGCGAGCAGAGCCTCGTCGCCCGTCGACGACCGCGCGAAGGCGCGAGCGACGAGAGCATCGGCGACCTCGACGGCCGAACCGACAGCGAGGCGCACCTCGAGGGTGTCCGCCACGCCGAACCGCTCGACGAGGGCGTCGCCCACCGCGGTGGTCACGACGACCGAGGCAGGCTCCTCCGTGGTCGGCGGGAGCAGATCGAGCACGTCACCCGCGCGCAGCGAGCGGAACCCCGGCTCGGTGCGGAACAGCTCGACCATGATGTCGACGACGGCGAGCAGGGCATCCTGAGCAGAGGCGTGCTCGGCACGGGAGAGCTCCTCCGAGACGCGCACCATGAGCCGCTCGAGGTTGCGCGAGGCGAGGGACTGCAGCACGGCGATGCGGTCGGGGAAGTAGCGGTAGACGGTGCCGATGGAGGCACCCGCGCGCTCGGCGACCATGGCCGTCGTGAGCTTCTCGTAGCCGATCTCGTCGATCACCGCGGCCGCGGAGTCGAGCAGGGTGGCGAGTCGCGCGGTGCTGCGAGCCTGCACGGGCTCGTTGCGGATCAGCGCCGAAGCGCCGGGGTGCAGAGTGTAGGTATCTGAGTTCGACACGATGGGGTCCTTTCGCTCGACCGATGCCCACAGTAGCGCTCCACCTGAGCAGAACGCACATAGCTCCCAGGGTGCGTCGCGTTTGGACTCAGGGGCTCTGACAGACTGGACCGGTGACGGATGAGACGCCGGACCCCTCCGCGCCCTCCCGGTGGGCGACCTGGGCCTCGGGCCTCGAAGACCGATTCCACCGCTTCCGCGAGCGGCGCGCCCGCAAGCGCGGGCTCGTGCCCACGGTCATCCCGTACAGCGGCTACGGCAACGACGGATGGATCCGCGTGCTGTGCCGCGTGCTCCTCACGAAGCCGCAGACCTCCTCGAAGGCGGCGAAGAAGTCAATCCGCGGCTGGCGCAGCTTCGTGAGCATCCCGGTCGCGGACGCGGCCGTGACCGTGCGCGCCGACGGCCAGGAGATCACGGTGCACGCCGATCGCGGCGGCGTCGTCGACGCGGAGATCCCCGTGAGCCTCGCCCCGGGGCTGCGCAGCATCACGCTCGAGACCGAGGGATCCGAACCGGTATCCGCGAACATCTACGTCGTGAATCCGGATGCTCGGCTCGGGGTGCTCTCCGACATCGACGACACCGTCATGGTCACGGCACTCCCCCGGCCCTTCCTCGCGGCGTGGAACACGTTCGTGCTCGACGAGCACGCGCGTCGACCCGTGCCGGGCATGGCCGTGCTGCTCGAGCGCATCACGCAGGAGCACGCGGGCTGCCCCGTCGTGTACCTCTCCACGGGAGCGTGGAACGTCGCCCCCACGCTCGACCGGTTCATGGGCCGGCACCTCTACCCGCGCGGCACCCTGCTGCTGACGGACTGGGGGCCGACCCACGACCGGCTCTTCCGCAGCGGACGGGACCACAAGCGCGAGAGCCTCGAGCGGCTCGCGCGGGAGTTCCCCGCCGTGAGCTGGGTCCTCATCGGCGATGACGGGCAGCACGACGAGGAGCTCTACCGAGCCTTCGCCGAATCGCATCCCGAGAACGTCGCCGCCGTCGCTATCCGGCAGCTCTCCACGCCCGAGGCCGTGCTCGCCGGCGGGCGCCGACACATCGATGCGCCCGACGGCGCGGCGCCGTGGGTGTGGGCGCCCGACGGCGCCGGGCTCGCGAAGAAGCTCGCCGAGGTCGGGATTCTGCGCCGCTACCGCTGAGCACCTCCCACCGTGAGGCACGCGCTACTATCGAACACACGTTCGACGGCGGCAGGGTGACGAGGTGAGGAGGGCGGCCATGGTGCAGCGCCTGACGCGCAGGGCGAGCCCCGAGCATCCTGTGCTGTTCGCGAGCGAGGCCGACTTTCCGCCTGCGCCGGTTCTGCCCGACCCGGATGCGGCAGACGAGCTCGACCCCTATCGTGCGCTGCTGGACGAGGTCGAGGCGATCGCGCTCGCCGCTGCTGCCGAGGCTCCCTCCGGGCGGGAGGTCGTCGTCGCGGGGCGGTGCGAGGCGACCGTCGACGACGCCGCAGCGATTCTCGACGACGGCACCGCGCGCGTGCCGCTCGTGCTCGCATCGGCGGCGAGCGCCGCTCTGCGGGAGAGCCTGCGCGCACGCGTGCTTCTCGTGAGTGCCACGACCTCGCGCGCCGACGGCACGACGGTGCTCCGGGTGAGCGCGGCGCACGATCTGCGCCGCCTCGGGGCCGAGCGCGAGGCCCTCGTGCGCGCGGCCGGCGCCCGGCGCTGACGCATGAGAGTCCTCTCATGCGAGGTCTGCTCGCCTGCGCACCGCCGATAATGGGGGGATGCGCTCGCCCCTGCTCCGCGTCTCGGTGCGCTCGCGCATTCTCGCCGTCATCCTCGTCGTCACGGCGCTCGGCATGACGGTGGCCGGCCTGAGCGCCTACCTCGTGCAGCGCGACCGCGTGCTGGCGAGCATCGACACCGAGCTCATCTCCTCGGTCGAGGCGGCCCGATCGATCGTCACGGGCGAGTCGACGGCGAACGAGGGAGCGGCGACGGCGACTCCCGAGACCGCCCCTGCCGCGTTCGCGACGGTCGAGGATGCGCTCGCGGCGATCATGTCGAGGCTCGTGCCGGGGCGCAACGAGAGCAGCGTCGCGCTCATCGATGGCGAGGCTCGCCTCATACCGGGCACGCGCATCGCCTTCCACCTGGAGGACGACCCGGCCTTCATCGACCGGGCGTGGCAGGAGGCGAGCGGCGGGGTCGTGACGCTCGGCACCGCGGTGACGCAGGTCGGCACGCTGCGCTACATCGCCGCGCCCGTCTCGGTGACCGACGACGAGCAGGTGGGCGTGTACGTGACCGCGGTGGATGCTCAGGCTGCCGTCGACGAGGTCGGCGGCGCCTTCCTGACCTACGCGGGCCTGGCCGTGCTCTCCCTCGCGGCCATCGGCGTCGCCGGCTGGTTCGTCGCCGGCCGGCTTCTCGCCCCGCTGCGGCATCTCACCGAGACGGCCTCGCGCATCACGGCGGAAGACCTGAGCGAGCGTATTCCCGTCCACGGCAACGACGACGTCTCCGCACTCACGGAGACCGTCAACGCGATGCTCGAGCGGCTCGACGACTCGCTCACCGCGCAGCGCCAGCTGCTCGACGACGTGCGGCACGAGCTCAAGACTCCGCTGACGATCGTGCGCGGGCACCTCGAGCTCATGGACGCGAGCAGCCCCGCCGATGTCGACTCCGCGCGCCAGATCGCGATCGACGAGCTCGACCGCATGAGCGAGCTCGTCGAGGACATCGACGCGCTCGCCCGCGCCGAGAAGGCGCAGCTGCTGACCGAGCCGACCGATGTGGCCGACTTCACGGCTCTCGTCTTCAGCAAGGCCACAGCGATGAGCGGTCATGACTGGCAGCTCGCGGAGACAGCGGAGGCGATCGCCCTCCTCTCCCCCTCGCGGCTCACCCAGGCCTGGTTGCAGCTCGCCGACAACGCGGCCAAGTACTCACCGGCGGGTTCGACGATCCGCCTCGGCAGCACGGCCTATGCCACAGCGGTCGAGTTCTGGGTCGCCGACGAGGGCCCCGGGATTCCGGAGGGAGCGGAGGAGCGCATCTTCGAGCGCTTCGGCCGCGCCGATACCGGGCGCGGCATCGCCGGCTCGGGGCTCGGCCTGCCGATCGTCGCCGCGATCGCACGCGCTCACGGCGGTTACGTGACGCTCGACAGCTCGGAGGCCGGCGCCCGCTTCGGCATCGTCGTGCCCACGGAGGCAGAGCAGGATGCCCCTCCCCCGCCCGCGGCCGGCTTCGACGGCACCGACATCCCGAGGAGCGAAGCGTGAGCAGCATTCTGGTCGTCGAGGACGAGGCCCGCATCTCGACCTTCGTGGAGAAGGGTCTCACCGCCGCGGGCTACACGACGACGGTCGTGACCGACGGGCGCAGCGCGCTCGACTACCTCGCGACGGGGTCGTTCGATCTCGTGCTGCTCGATGTCGGTCTGCCGGGGCTCGACGGCTTCGAGGTGCTGCGCCGCTTCCGGGCGGGCGGCGCGACCACTCCGGTGATCATGCTCACGGCACGCACGAGTGTCGACGACACCGTGACGGGCCTCGACGGCGGCGCCAACGACTACTTGCCGAAGCCCTTCAAGTTCGACGAGCTGCTCGCGCGCATCCGCGTGCGCTTGCGCGAAGCCGGCCAGCAGGGCGCTGCGGAGACCGTGCTGCGGCACGGCGCGCTCACTCTCGACCTGCGGGCACGGCGCATCACGGTCGACGGCACCACACTCGATCTCTCGGCGCGCGAGTTCGGGCTCGCCGAGCAGTTTCTGCGCCACCCCGATCAGGTGCTGTCGCGCGAGCAGCTGCTCAGCCGCGTCTGGGGGTTCGACTTCGACCCTGGTTCGAACGTCGTCGACGTCTACGTGCGCTACCTGCGCGCCAAGATCGGTGCCGATCGCATCGAGACCGTGCGGGGCATGGGCTACCGCCTCGCGCCTGCCGGCTGACGGAGCCGCCGCGCTCAGTCGGCGGAGTCGACCGAGTCAGGGCTGTCGACGGAGGCCGGGCTCGCGGCCGATGCGGGGGCGACCGGCTGCGGCGCGGGGGCCGGGGCCTGCACGACCTCCGGTGCCGAGCTGGCACTCGGGGTGGGGGTTGCCGTCGGGGAGGCCGTCGGCGTCGCACCGACGCTCGCTCCAGCACCACTGACTCCCTTGACCTCCTCGAGAGCGATGCTCGAGATGGGGGGAACCGACGACTCGGTCGTCGAGTCCACGAGCGGCATGGCCCCCGCGATCGACGCGGCACTCGCGGCGACGAGACCCAGCCCGAGCGCCGAGGCGGCTCCGACAGCGAGCCATCCGCGTGCGGCGCCGTGCGCTCGGGGAGTTCCGGTCGGCGACGAGGTCATGCTTCCAGTATCGACGGCGCAGCCGGGCCTGTGGGTGAGAGTTCTCTCACGGAAGCGCCCGCCTTGCGGCACGCACCGCTACCAGGTGGAGGTCGTGAGCGGCCGCTCATCGGCGGTGACGATGCGCTCCGCCCGCTCGAGCAGCAGCTGAGCATCCTCCGACCCCGCCGCCGAGCGTGCGAGAGCGTGACCGAGAAGCTGCGTGCCGGCGATCGCGTGCGCACGGTCGGCGAAACCAGGCTCGCGGGAGCCGAACCAGCGCCGTCGCCACCCGTCCGCGAGCACCGAGCTGCGGCGTGCGCGCACCGTGGCCGCGCTGCCCCCGTCGTGGATGACGGTCGCGATGAGGTGGGCGTAGAGTGCTGCGGCATCATCGGCCGGGTCGCCCCACCCGGAGGTGTCGATATCGAGCACGCCCGTGATGCGGCTCGGTTCGCTCGGGTCTACGAGCAACTGCGCGAGGTGCAGATCGCCGTGCACTGTGCGCGAGGGGGGCGGTTCGCCTCCCGCGCGATACCGGGCGGCGATCGCCCGCGACGTGCGCTCGATGCGCGAGTCGTGGTCGGGCAGCTGGTCGAGCAGCCGCTCCTCGTACCAGTCGAGGCGGCGCACGAGCGAGGAGCGCGCGGGCGCCTCGGAGGGCACCGACGCGATCTGCACGACAAGGCGCGCGAGCTCATCGAGCAGCGCGCGCGGATCGGTCGCCCGGTCGAGGACGCTGATGAGCTCGGCTCCCGCGAGGGCTTCGAGGGCCACGAGCCCCTCCTCGCTCCACCCGAGCACGGAGGGAACGGGAACCCCGTGCTGGCGCCACTGGGTGTGCTTGCGCTGCAGAGGCTCGGCCGTCGAGGGGCGCACGACCTTCAGGAAGTACGCGGTGCCCGAGGTGTCGACGCGCACGACCGCGCGCTTGCCCGGCCGGTAGGCGGCGAGGGAGACCTTGAGGTCGTCGACGGGCAGGCCGAGTCGGCCCAGCACGACCCCGGCCGCCTCGGCGTAGACCGCCGTGCGCAGTGCCGGCAGGGCGGGGTCGGCGGGGTACACCCAGACATCGACGCGGTCGCCCGATCCCGGCTGCGTCAGCGTGAGCACGCCGGGTCGCGTCGTGTCGGGAGGCGAGGTCTCGACGAACACGGTGTGGTCGGCGCTCTTCCCCGCGGCATCCGTGAGTGAGACGCGGTAGCCATGGGTGAAGCCCTGCCCGGTCGGCTCCACCTGCAGCGCTGTCACCTCGCCGAGCGTCGAGCCGAGGGACGACGCCACGGCGGTGAGCACATCGTGGTGCGGAAGGGGGCGCGCGGTCGTCGACATCGTTCACATTCTGTCGGATGTCTCGGTCAGCACGTCAATCCGCCGCACCGGGTTGACGCGGCGGCATCGGGTCCAGTAGCGACACCGACTCACTCCCTCCCCCGATGTGGGGGGGGCCACGATTGCTGGAGAGCAGACCGGCACCGGCGTAGGGTGTACCCGTCGTGTCCCCCCTTTGGCGGACACCGCGAGCGCACCACACCCCCGCACCACACCCCAACTCCACACCCCCGAGACCCACCCCTTCGGCACCCGCCCCCCACGGGTCGCCCGCACCACCCGAGAGGGTTCCTTCACCCGAAAGGAAGGACCGTCAGCATGCCCGCACTCCTCGTCACCGCCATCGTCGTCTCCCTCGAGCGGCACCGCCGCCTCACGCCCGTCACCGCGATCCTCACCGGCCTGTCGACGCTCGCGATCGTCGGCGGCGCCATCCTCGTCACCTTCTCGGCGACCGCTCCCGCCCTCGCGAGCGACTTCGCGCCGCGCGGTGTGGGCGAGAGCTCGCTCGAGCGCGTCGACGCGCTGCAGCTGCCCACCCTCTAGGGCGCCGCTCGCCCCCGCGCAGACACGGCCACGCAGCGGCCGACCGCGCCTACTCCTGCCCGCGGGGCGACTGGCCCCAGCACTTCGGCCCGCAGTCCCGGTACGGCCCCGACTCGCCGGACGCCGCACGCCGGGTGCTGATGAGGCGCCGCACGGAGTCGTCGACCGAGGCCTGCGAGACGGTGCCATCCTCGACCGAGGCGACCAGAGCATCCAGGAGGGATTCGGGGTCGATGCCGACCGATCGGGGATCGCCGGGCAGCACGTAGAGCAGCAGGTCGTTGCCGGCGGCGAGCGCGCGCACGGCGTTGCGTTCGGGGTCGGCGTACTCGGCGAGGCCCGAGCGCTGCAGCATGAGCATGTCGTCGGTGACGACGATGCCGTCGAACCCGAGCTCGTCGCGCAGAATCGTGATCCACTCGCTCGAGAGCGTCGCGGGCACGGCGCTGATGCTGTCGAACTGCAGGTGGCCCGTCATGACGAGCGGGGCGCCCGCCTCGATGCCCGCGATGAAGGGCACGGCGTGCGTGCGCCGCCACTCCTCGAGGCTGATGCTCGAGCGGGGCACGCTCACGTGCGAATCGTCAGGGCTCGCCCCGTGCCCGGGAAAGTGCTTGAGCGTGGAGAGCGCGGCGCCGCTCTCACCGCGCACGGCGGCCGCGACCCGCTCGGCGCTCGCGGTGGGCGATTCGCCGAGGGTGCGCGGGCCGATGAAGCTCGAGCCGTCTGGCGAGACGTCCGCGACCACGCCGAAGTTGATGAGCACCCCCGCCTGGTCGACGAGACCCGCCCTCTCACGAAAGGCGGCCTCCGTCGCGGACGGTGGCGCCGTCCACAGGGCGCGCCCGGCCGGCGCGTCGTCGGCGAGGAGCCGCCGCACGATGCCGCCCTCCTGGTCGATGGCGGTGAGGATCGGCAGGCCCGGCTCGGCGTGCAGCGCGGCAGTGAGTCTCGAGACGGTCGTTGCCGAGCCGCCGACGTTGTCGCCCATGAGGATGACGCCACCGAAGCCGTGCCGCTCCACGACCGAGCGGATGCGTGAGGCATCCGTGCCCGGCACGTGGATCATGACCTGGGCGGCGAGCTTCTGTCGCAGGGTCATGTCGGCGAGCCGTTGGTCGACGTAGAGGGCGGCGGGGTCGAGCAGCGGCGGCGCCCCGGCAGAGCGGGCCTCGGGCGCGCGCGGTGCCGCCCCGTAGGAGACGCAGCCGGCGAGGACGAGCACGGCGAGGGCGGCCGCTGCGGCGAGGAGCGCGCGCGGTCGGCTCGAGCGTCGTCGCATCTGACGATGGTAGCCCGGGCGGGTCGACATACGATGGCCGCATGCTGACTCGCGCGCGTGCCCTGCTGGGTGCCGCGCACCTCGGGCCGAGCGTCGTCGTCACGGTGGTCTCGGTGGCGCTCGGCGTCGTCTCGGGCCTGCCGCTCGAACGGGTGGCGCTGCTCGGTGCGGTCATCCTGGCCAACCAGCTGTCGATCGGCTGGTCGAACGACGCCCTCGATGCGGAGCGCGACCGTGATGCCGCCCGCGCCGACAAGCCGACGGTGCGCGGGGACGTCTCACCCCGCACCCTGCTGGTGTGCGCCGTGGCGAGCGCGACCCTGGCGATCGCCCTCTCCCTCCTGCTGGGCCTGGCGGCGGCCGCCGCGCACCTGGTCTTCCTCGCCTCCGGCTGGGCCTACAATGCGGGGCTCAAGCGCACCTTCTGGGCGACCGCCTGCTACGTGGTGGGCTTCGCGAGCCTGCCGCTCATCGTGACGCTCGCGCGCGAGACGCCGCAGCCGGCGGCGTGGTGGGCGGTCGGCATCGGCGGGATGCTCGGCCTCGCCGCCCACGTGGCGAACGTGCTGCCCGATCTCGTGGATGACGCCCGGCACGGCATCCGCTCGTTGCCCCATGCGCTCGGCGCCCGCGCGTCGGGCGTCGTGGCCCTGCTGGCTCTCGCGGCGGCAGCGGCGCTCGGCGCGCTCGGGCCGCCGACCCTCACCCCGGTCGGCATCACTGGTCTCGCCGCCTCGGCGGCGCTCCTCGTGGCGGGGCTCGTCGTCGTGGCCCGCCTGCCCGGCTCGCGCGCGCTGTTCCGCATCATCATGGCATCGGCGCTCACCGCGGTCGTGACGCTCGCGGGCGCCGGGTCAGCGATTCTCGGCTGAGGCCGTCTCCTCGGCCGGCGCGGGGTCGTTGCGGATGCCGATCGCCGAGGTGATGGCACCGGCGGCGAGCAGTGCCGCGCACAGGATCAGTGCGCGGTCGAACCACGCGCCGTCCACCTCGGTGCCGATGACGAGCCCGAGCACGGCGATCGCGATGAGCCCGGCGACGCGCGAGACGGCGTTGTTGGTCGCGGAGGCGATGCCCGACTGCCGCGGGTCGATCGCGCCGAGGATCGCCGAGGTGAGCGGCGCGATCGTCATGGTGAGCCCGAAGCCGAAGAGCAGCACGCCGGGCAGTGCCTGCGTGACGAAGTCGAAGGGCTCGTCGATCGCGAGCATCAGCAGAAAGCCGACGGAGGCGAGTGCGGGCCCGCCGGCCATGAACCATCGGGAGCCGTACCGCCCGGCGAGCGTGCCGAACCAGGAGGAGAGGGCGATGTTGAAGATGGTGACGGGCAGCAGCACGAGCCCCGCGAGGGTGGCTGAGAGGCCGATGCCCTGCTGCAGGTAGATCACGATGACGAGCGACCCGACGGCGAGGGCGGCGTAGATGGTGACGGTCGCGAGGTTGCCGACGGCGAAGTTGCGGGAGCGGAAGAGCCCGAGGGGCAGCATGGGATGCGCGGCACGGCGCTCGCGGACGAGGAAGCCCGCGAGGCACAGCACGCCGACGATGAGCGGGACGAGCACGATGGGGTCGGCCCAGCCGTAGTTGGCCTGCTCGATGAGGCCGAAGACGAGCCCGCCGAGCCCGACCGCGCCGAGCAGTGCGCCGAGGTAGTCGATGGGCACGCGCGTCTCGGCGGGCTCGTTGCGCATGGGCAGCATGAGGATGAGCGTCGCCGCAATGGGGATGACGTTGATGACGAAGACCCATCGCCAGCTCGCGAGGTCGGTAAGCACCCCGCCGATGAGGGGGCCGGCGAGGAAGGCGGCGGAGGTCCACGCCGTCCAGATGCCGATCGCCTTCGCCTGCGTCGCGCCGCGGTGCGTGCTCATGATGAGCGCGAGCGAGCTGGGCACGAGAAGCGCTCCGGCGACGCCTTGCGCGGCACGCGCAACGATGAGTAGCTCTGCCGTGGGGGCGAGCCCGCACGCGATCGAGGTGACCCCGAAGCCGATGAGGCCGATGCGCAGGATCGCGACGCGGCCGAAGAGGTCGCTGAGCGAGCCGGCGAGCAGGATCAGGGCGCCGAGCGTGATGAGGTAGGCGTCGACGACCCACTGCTGCACGGGCAACCCCCCACCGAGCTCATCCGTGATGGCGGGCAGAGCCACGTTGATGACGGTCCCGTCGAGGAACGCGACGAAGGCGGCGAGAATCGCGACGGCGAGAGCGCGGCGGTTGAGGGGGTTCACACGGATGAGTCAATCACAGGCGAAGTGCAAGTAGAAGTGCCAACCCGTTATACCCCTGGGGGTATAACGTGTACTCTGGTGGGCGACCCCCACCGAAACGGAGCCCGTGCCATGCGCCGCACCCTCAGCACCCTCGCCCTCAGCCTCACTCTCGCTCTCGGCCTCGCGGCCTGCGCTCCGAGCGCCGAGCCGCTCGACCTCGAGGAGGGCACCGTGCTGCTCGACGTTCGCACCCCGGGCGAGTTCGCCTCCGGCCACCTCGCGGGCGCACTCAACATCGACGTGCAGGCCGCCGACTTCGAGGCGCGCGTCGCCGAACTCGACCCCGACGCCGCGTACGTCGTCTACTGCCGCACGGGCAACCGCTCGGGTCAGGCCATCGCGCGCATGGAGGCGCTCGGCTTCACCGACCTCACCAACGGCGGCAGCGTCGAGGGCGCGGCTGCGGCCACGGGCATCCCGATCATCACCGACTGAGCGGAGCGCCTCGCGCTCAGGCGACGGGCGCGGATGCCTCGGCCACGAGCTCGCGCACGCGCGGCATGACCTGCGTGCCGTAGAGCTCGATCGCGTGCATGAGCTTGTCGTGGCTCATCGGGCCGGTGCTGTACTTCATGTCGAAGCGTTGCACACCGAGGCCCGTGACGGTCGCGGCGATCTTGCGCGCGACGGTCTCGGGCGAGCCGACGTAGAGCGAGCCGTGGGCGATCTCGGCATCGAACTGCGCGCGCGTCGTGGGGCCCCAGCCGCGCTCGCGCCCGATGCGCGAGTACATGACCTCGTAGTGCGGCCACAACTCTTCGGCCGCCTGCTCGTCGGTGTCGGCGACGTAGCCGGGCGAGTGCACGCCGATGGGCTGCATCGGCTGCTCGAGCTGCGTGAGCGCGCGGTGGTAGAGGTCCACGTACGGCGCGAAGCGCGCGGGCTCGCCGCCGATGATCGCGAGCATGAGGGGGAACCCGTACCGTGCGGCGCGCACAACCGACTCGGGGCTGCCGCCGACGCCGACCCACGTGCGAATGCTGCCGCTCTCCGTCGTCGGGTACACCTGCACGCCGTTCAGCGGCGGGCGGATGGTGCCCTCCCACGTGACGGGCTGCTCCTTGACCACCTCGGCGAAGAGGTTGAGCTTCTCCTCGAAGAGCACCTCGTAGTCCTTCAGCTCGAGGCCGAACAGCGGGAAGGACTCGGTGAACGAGCCGCGGCCCATGATGATCTCGGCGCGCCCGTTCGAGACCGCGTCAAGCGTCGCGAAGCGCTGGTGCACGCGGATCGGGTCGTCGGAGCTCAGCACGGTCACGGCGGTGCCGAGCTTGATGCGCTCGGTCTGCGCGGCGATCGCCGTGAGCACGACGTCGGGTGCGGAGACGGCGAAGTCGTCGCGATGATGCTCGCCGATGCCGAAGAAGTCGACGCCGACCGTGTCGGCGAGAACGCCCTCCTCGACGACGTCGCGGATCACCTGCGGGTAGCTGACGTACTCGCCGGCGGCGTCCTTGCTGCGGTCGCCGAAGGTCTCGAGCCCGAATTCGAGGGAGCCGCTCGTGGCGGCGTCTGCAGTGCTCATCGTTCCTGTCCGTCCCGAGCGGGGTGTCCGCTCATCTCCCTAGTCGCGTCGTGCCGTTGAAATGCAGTCAATTCACACGCATTGACATCACGAACGCGAGGATGCGCGCTGCTATTCCCGCACGCCCGTCACGGCTGCAGGCGCCCCAGCTGCCACTCCCCGCTCGCGTCGCGCGTGTAGACGAGGCGGTCGTGCAAGCGCGAGGTGCGGCCCTGCCAGAACTCGACGCGGTGCGGCACGATGCGGAAGCCTCCCCAGCGCTCGGGCCGCGGCACGGTCTCGACCCCCTCGAAGCGCTCCTCGGCCTCGCGCACCTTGCGCTCGAGACCCTCGCGCCCGTCGATGGGCTGCGACTGGTCGCTCGCCCACGCCGCGACCTGCGCGCCGCGGGGCCGGTTCGCGAAGTAGTCGTCGCTCGCCTGCTGCTCGACCGGCCGCGCCTCGCCGTAGAGCATGACCTGCCGGTGCAGCGAGTACCAGGGGAACACCGCCGAGATGCCCGGGTTCGCGAGCAGCGCCCGGCCCTTGCGCGAGGTGTAGTCGGTGTAGAACTCGAACCCGCGCTCGTCGACGCCGCGCAGCAGGACGGTGCGCACCGAGGGTGCGCCATCCGGGTCGATCGTGCCGACGACCATCGCGTTCGGCTCGTACACCTCCCGCTCGGCCGCCTCGGCGAGCCAGGCGCGGAACTGCGTCACCGGGTCGGCGGCCGCGTCGGCCTCCTCAAGCTTCTCAACCCCGTAGTCGGTGTGCGTGCGCAGAGCGGCGGTGAGGTCGGCGGCCACAGGGTGCGTGCGTGTCTCGGGGCTCTCGCTCATGCCGTCAGCGTAGGCGGCGAAGGCCGAGAAGTCGCCCGATGCGCAGCTCGTCTGTTCGACGGGCCAGCGGAGACTGGTCTTCTGGACCGTGACGCGTTCGGCGTGGTCTCTCTGCGGGAGGGCCACAAGGGGTCGAGACCGCTAGGGTCGAGACTGACCCTGGAGGAGCCCCATGACATCACCCGCCCGGATACTCCTGCTCGCCGCGAGTATCGGCGTCCTCGTTGTCGGGGGTAGCCAGGCGGCCGCCGCCGACCCCGTCGACTACGTCGATCCTGACCCCGCCGATCCGGCGTTCGTCATCGCGGTCGACCCGACGGACGGCACCACCGACTTCCTCGAGCGAGAATTCACGGTCGGGGCAGGAACAGTGGCGAGCACGACCCTTACCCTCGACTGGGAGGCGCAGGGTGTCGGCGACTCCTGTGGCGAAGCATCCTCCTCCGGCTTCGCCGACGAACTCGGCCTCAGTCTGACCTCGCCCGAGGGGACGACCGTCGTGCTGCACCCCGAGTACTCCGACAACCTCTACGAGTCGGGGAATGCCCCTCGAGTGCAGGTGACCTTCGACGACCTCGCGGCTGAGCTTGTCGGATCCACGAACGGCGGCATCCCCGAGACGGGCGAGTTCCGACCGCACGAACCGCTCTCGAGTTTTGCCGGCGAGGACGCCGCAGGCGTGTGGACGCTCACGCTCGTCGACAACTTCGACGGCGGCGCGCAGTGCTACTACGGCGCGCAGTTGACGGTCGATTTCGGCACCGCGCCCGAGCTCGACAGCGGGGCGCTCGACGACGCGACGGTGAATGAGTCCTACAGTGCGCGTGTGCCCGTCGCCGCAGGGGACTCGCCGATGACCTTCGAGCTCACCTCCGGAGCGCTCCCTCCCGGCATCACGCTCGATCCCAGCACGGGCCTCGTGAGCGGAGTGCCCACGGCCGCGGGAAGCTACTCGTTCGCGATAACAGCGACGAACGCATACGGCACCTCGACGGAAGCATCCTTCACCGTTGCGGTGACGACGAGCGCGCTCGCAGCTACCGGCGCCGAATGGACATGGGTCGCCGCTGCCGCGTTTCTCGCAGTCTCGAGCGGACTGGTCGGCGTTCTGCTGTACTGGCGGCGAGGAAAGACCCTCACCAGCTGACGCTTGAGCAGGGCCGACCGTCGTGACGCGGGTCAGAACAGGCGGCGCCGGCCGAGAAGTCGCCTCACGAACTTGTCGAGTTCGACGATGACGAGCACGCTCGAGGCGGCGATCGCGCAGCCCGCCCACTCGGCGAGGGTGAGCGGCACGAGCCCGAGCACGGCCGCCGCAGGGCCCCACGTCATGACGATCGCCTGTAGGCCGATCGCGCCGAGCGCGGTGGCGATGAGGAACGGATTGCTGAACGGGCTCACTGTGAACAGGGAGCGGTGCTCGGTGCGCGCGCTACCCGACTGGAAGAAGCTCATGATGACGAAGAGGGTGAGCACGAGGGTGCGCGCGTGGTCGAGCGCGTAGCCGCTGTTCAGCGCCCAGGCGAAAGCGAGCAGCAGCACGACGGCCATCCAGATCGCGGTGACGACCGTGCGCCCCCACAGCGCCCTCGAGAGGATGCCCTCGCTCGACGGCCGCGGAGGCCGCCGCAGCTCGTCCCCCTCCTCGGGCTCGAAGGCCAGTGCGACGTCCTGCAGGCCGCTCGTGACGACGTTGAGCCACAGCACCTGGATGGGGAGGAACAGCAGCGGCTGGTCGAGGAAGACGCTCACGGCGACGGCAAGCATGATGCCGAAGCCCGTGGAGAGGAGGAAGAAGGTGGCTTTGCGGATCGCCGAGAACGTCACGCGGCCCTGCCGCACGGCTTCGACGATCGTCGCGAAGCGGTCGTCGGTGAGCACGACGTCGGAGGCTTCGCGGGCGACATCGGTGCCCGCGCGGCCCATCGCGACGCCGATCGCCGCCGCCTTGAGGGCGGGCGCGTCGTTGACGCCGTCGCCCGTGACGGCGACCGTGTGGCCGAGCTGCTGCAGCGCGCGCACGATGCGCAGCTTGTCGGTCGGCGAGACGCGCGCCGCGACCGTGGCGGTGCGCAGGCGCTCGCGCAGGGCGTCGTCGTCGAGGTCGCCGACCTCGACCCCCGTGATGACGCCGCCCTCGACGGCGATGCCGAGCCGGTCGGCGATGGTCGTGGCCGTGAGCGGGTGGTCGCCGGTGATCATGATGACGCGCAGGCCGGCGGCGCGGCACTGCTCGATCGACGCGCGCGCCTCGGGCCGGGGCGGGTCGGTCATGGCGACGAGGCCGAGCAGTTCGAGCTCGCTCGGGTGCGGCAGCTCGGGGCCGTGCGGGGCACTCTCGGGCGACTCGCCGCTCGGGTAGCGGCGCCGGGCGAGGGCGAGCACGCGGTACCCCTCGCGGGCGAGCTCAGCATTGGCCTCGAGCACGCGCTCGCGCGTGGCCGCGAACGGCTGCTCGGCGCCCGCGACGCTCGAGCACATGGCGAGGACGAGCTCGGGGGCTCCCTTGACGTGCAGCACGAAGCCGTCGGGCTCGTCGCGCAGGGACTGCGCGTAGCCGTTCTGCGGCTCGTACGGCAGGTGGGCGAGCTGCTCGGGCAGCTCGACGTCGGCGCCGACGACGGTCGTGTCGCGCGCGGCGACCGCGAGCGCCACGTCGACCGTGTCGCCGAGGAAGCCCGCTTCGCTGTCGGCGTTCACGTGGCACTCGTTGACGAGCGCCCCCGTGCGCAGTGCGGCTCGAGCGGTCTCGTCGAGCTCGGGCGGAGCATCCACGATGTCGGCGACGCCGCGCGCCGTCCACAGGCGCTCGGCGGTCAGGCGGTTCTGGGTGAGCGTGCCCGTCTTGTCGCTCGCGATGACGGTCGTCGACCCGAGGGTCTCGACCGCCGGCAGGGTGCGCACGATCGCGTTGCGGGCCGCCATGCGCCGCACGCCGATCGCGAGCGCGATCGTGAGCACCACGGGCAGGGCTTCGGGAATCGTCGCGACGGCCATGGAGACGGCGGAGAGGAAGATCTCCTCGAGCTCCTCGCCGAGGAGAGCGCCGGCGACGAAGACGATGGCGGCGACGAGGCCGACGAACAGGCCGATGCGCCGCTCGAGGCGGCGGACGATGAGCTGCAGGGGCGTGGGATCGGGGGCGCCCTGCACGAGCTCGTTGATGACGCCGAGCTCGGTGTCGGCGCCGATCGCGACGACGACGCCGTGCGCGCGGCCGGAGGTGGCGAAGGTGCCGCTGAAGAGCATGCTCGTGCGGTCGGCGACCTCGGTGTGCGCGGCGACCGGGTCGGCGGTCTTGTGCACGGACTCTGACTCGCCGGTGAGCATGGACTCGTCGACGAGCAGGGCGTGCGCGTCGAGCAGCCGCAGGTCGGCCGGCACGCGTTCGCCGCTCTCGAGGGCGACGACGTCGCCCGGCACGAGCTCGGTGGCGCTCACGCTGCGCACGTGGCCGTCGCGCACGACGCGCGCGGCGGGCACGGTGAGCGAGGCGAGCGCACGCATCTCGCGGTCGGCCCGCAGCTCCTGCCAGAACCCGATCGTCGCATTGAGCACGAGAACGATGAGGATCGCGATCGCGTCGACGTAGTCCTGCAACAGGAGCGTGACCGCCGCGGCGACGATCAGGATCGCGATGAGCGGCGAGCGGAATTGCCGCAGCACGATCTTCCACGCCGGGTCGGGCGGCCGCGCGGTGAGCGCATTGGGCCCGAACCGCTGCTGCCGCTCCCCCGCGTCCCCCGCCGTCAGCCCGCGCGGACTCGACGCGAGCTCGTCGAGCACCGCAGCCGCGTCGCGCGCGTGCCACAGAAGTGCGCTCATCGACGTGGCCACATTCTTCAGGCTACTCTCGCTGCTCGACTGCGCCCCAGGGCCAGAAGTCCCTTCCCAGACAGGCCGACACCATGGAGCGAACGTTGACACGAGAAGTCTTCAATATGGTGGGCCACTCGCTCCCGCAGTCATGCAGGGAGGAGCCGAACCTTGAGTAGCGTAATGGTGTCGGTGTCGCCTCCAGCGTCCCGAAACCAGCCCACCACGCCGTGCGGATGGTCGTCCCAACGGTCCATCGCTGCCTCCAGAAGGGCGCGCGGCGCCTGCACGTTGTCGACCGTGACGGGACGCGTGCCATCGCGAAACGACATCCGTTTGTGGTGGCTCCTCAGGCGGTGCACGAGTTCGCCGGCGATCCGGTTCGTCAAGAGGTACTCCTCGATTACCTGCTCCCGCGAAATGCCGAGGAGGCGCAACGCGAGCGCAACTGTCACCCCTGTGCGGTCTTTACCCGCCACGCAGTGAATCAGAGTCGGTCCGTCGCATGTAGCGATGACCCCGACCGCAGACGCCATACCGGTAGCTGCCGCCGGGCTGAGGAGCGCACCGTAGAACGCTCGGAGACCATCAGTGTCAGCAGACTCGGGATGAGGCTGCTGGGTGGGATCGACGAGAGAGAACCGATGAACTCGTGCGTACGCCTCGAAGGGGTGGACCGGGCCCGCTTCGCTCTGATGTCGAAGGTCAATGATCGTCGATGGGGGCCACGCCGTGTTCGTCGGCACACTGTCTTCCTCAAGAGGGGCATCGCTACGTAGCAGGACATCTTCACGAATGGTGCCGGGGGGAAGCCCGTGGCTCACGTCGCGGAGGTTTACGAAAGCGTTCACTCGATCAGCCCCGCAGTCCGCTCATCGCCATCGTGTTCTTGAGATGCCTCTCGATGACGAGGAAGACCACGATGGCGGGCGCGGCCACGAGCGCGGACGCGGCCATCATGAGGGGCCAGTCCGTTCCCACCTCGTCGGTGAAGAGAGACAGCCCCACCGTCACCGTCCGCATCTCCATCGATCTCGTGACGACGAGCGGATACAGGTAGCTGTTCCACGAGCCAAGAAAGGTGAAAAACGACGAGACGGCGATCGCGGGCAGCGCCAGCGGCACGACGACGTGGCGAAGCACCCGCAGCGGGCCGGCACCATCGATGATCGCCGCTTCTTCGAGCTCGCGGGGGATCGTCTCGAAGAACTGCTTGAGGAGAAAGATCACGAACGCGTTCGCGATGAAGGGCACGATGAGTGCGGGATACGCATCGATCCAGCCCCACTCGCTCAGGAGGACGAACAGTGGCACGAGGAGCACCTCGCCAGGAATCATGAGACTCGCGAGCACGAGCAGGAAAAGAGCGTTCTTGCCCCTGAAGCGCATGCGGGCGAAGGCAAAAGCCGCCGGGATGCCGACGAACAGGTTTCCGAGAACCGTGGCGATCGCCACGATGGCGCTGTTGAGGAACCAGCGCGCAAACTCGCCTCTCGCAAGCACCTCGCCGAAATTCTCCCAGTCCCAGGTCTGCGGAAGGATCGACGGCGGCCAGGAGATCGCCTCATCTTGGGGCTTGAGAGCGGTCAACAGCATCCAGAGGACAGGGAACAGCACGATGACCGCGAGCAGGATGCGCAACGCGGCCAAACCGGGAGTGCGATCGGCGCGGCGACGGGTTCTCGAACGGTCGCCCGACACGACCGGAACGGCCACTGACCGCTCCACGTCGGAGATCACCTTCGCGGCGCTCATTGGTAGAACACTCTCGACCCGAGCCAGCGCTGCTGGATGAACGTCACGGTGCCGATCACAAGCAGAAGGACGATGGCGATCGCGCTCGCATAGCCTGTGTTGAAGAACTCGAACGACTGCTGGTAGAGCTCGTAGACGACCACGCTTGTTGCGTTCTGCGGCCCACCCGACGTCATGATGTGCACCTGGGCGAAGACCTGGAATGAGTCGATCACGCCCAGTACTAGGCAGAAGTACAGCTGAGGACCGAGCAGCGGGAGGGTCACGTGCCATGCTCGCTGAGCCGACGAGGCACCGTCGAGACGGGCCGCCTCGTGCAATGCGGGGTCGATGCTGTGGATACCGGCGAGCAAGATGAGCATGAAGTAGCCGAACTGCCGCCAGACCGAGGGGATCGCGACGGCGAACATCGCCCAGTTCGGATCACCCAGCCAGTTCTGCTGAGGTAGTCCCACGAGCGGCGCGAGGTAGTTGACGAGTCCGAAGTTCGGTTCGAGGATCCACATCCAGACCGCCGACACGACCGCGATGCTCACGACGAACGGGACCGCCATCGACACCCGAAGCACTGTCGAGGATCGGCTATGGCGAGCCACGGCGAGGGCTGCAAAGAAGGCGAGGACGAGGCTCGGCGGAAGCGTGAGAGCGGTGTACAGCAGTGTTGCACCGGCCGCACGCATGAAGTCGGGGTCTACGAACAGTCTGAGGTAGTTCGCCACACCGACGAGGTCGAAATTGCTCGAGATACCGTTCCAATTCGTCAGGCTCATGAAGAACGCTGAGGCGAGAGGGTAAAACACGAAGACCGCGAGCAGGATGAGCGCCGGCGCGAGGAAGAGCAACGGGATCACCGCCGCGGGCCCCCGCCCACGGGTGCGGCGCTGGGGGCGCCGCACGCCGCGGGTGGAGGTCGGGACCGTGGCAGTCATCGCGAGATCGCGGCCATTCGCTCGTCGAGGAACCGGATCGCTTCACGTTGCGCGTCGGCCGGGCCGAATTCGAAGACCCCGTAGCCCTCGTAGTCGATCTCATCGAGAGCGGCGATCACGGAATCCCAGTCGATGACTCCGGAACCGATCGGCAAGTGCTCGTCGATCATTCCACCGTGGTTGTCCTGGAGGTGCAGGTGCTTGATGCGCGAACCCATCTGCCGAACGGTGTCGGCAACGTCGAGCTTCGACTGGCGTGCGTGGCCAGTGTCGAGAGTGATGCCCTTCAGGTCGGCGTTCCACTCGTCGTGAAGCGTGATCATCCCCTCGGGCAACCACGTGTCTTCGAAGTGGTTGTTGGCGATGATGAGGTTCTCGGCGACGACTCGGATTCCTCGCGGGGCGCCGTAGTCCGACAGTTCCTGATAGACCTCGGCCTGGTTCTGCTTCATCTGCGGCCAGCCGGCCTCCGGGTAGTAGCTGTGCACGCCCGGGTGCACGTTGAGAACCGTTGCACCGACCCGCTCAGCGACCATGAGGGCGCGCATCATGTCGGTACGTGCAACCTGGTACGCGGCGGCGTGCAGCGAGGCGATGTTGAGATCGCGAAAGGGCGCGTGGACGGTGAACTCGACTCCGTCGGCATGCAGCTTGCCGAGCGCGGCGTACAGGTCGTCGTCGGGCTCAGTGCTCGAGAAGTCCACAGAGAGCTCGAAGGCGCGGATGAAGGACGAGGACTCGCGCATCTGATCGACCTTCTCGATCGAGATGGCGGCAGCCGGGGTGATTCTCATGGTGTCTCCCTTGAGTCGTTGGGTCGTTGGGTCGTTCGTGCAATCAGCGTGGAATGAGGGAGTGGTCCCGCGGGTGAACACCGCAGGACCACTCCGGTGGGGCACTAGTTCCTGGCGAGAATCTCGTCGGCTCTGGCCGCTGCGTCGTCAAGGATCGACGCGGGATCCCCCTGACCGGTCAACGCCGCCTGGAAAGCGTCAGCGATGACGGTCGCGATCTCCGGGTATCCCGGCAAGTTCGGGCGGGCGCGCATCCCCGGAATCTGACTGGCGGCAACGCCGCGCCGCGGGTCCTCAGCGAGCCAGGTCTCCAACGTCTCGGTCTCCCACGCCGACTTCATGCCCGGGATGTAGCCGCTCGCGACCGACCACTCGGCCGAGACCTCGGGACTCGTCCACCACTCGATGAACGTCGCTGCGGCCGCCTTCTCCTCCTCGGAGATGTCCGCAAATACGCCGAGATTCTGCCCGCCGAGCAGGGAGACGTCGTCGCCCATCGTCGTGTACGTGGCGACCCCGACCTCGAATCCGGCTGCCTCCGTCATGGCCTGGAGTCCGGCCGAGCTCTGCTCCCACATCGCTACGCGTCCTGTGGTGAACAGGTCTCGAAGCTGGCTGAAGGTCGCGTCGGTCTGGATCATCTCCGAGGCACCGCTGGCGAGAAGGTCCTGGTAGTTCTCGAGAACGCGCACACCCTCCGGCGAGTTGAACTCGGCCGTCGTCCCGTCGTCGTCGAACATCTGCCCGCCGAGCTGGAACAGGCGCATCTCGAAGGCCCACGGCGCGGCTGCGCCGAATCCGAACCCGAGCACATCGGGACCGGCGGTCTCGCGCACCGCGAGCGCCGCCTCTTGGAGGCCGTCCCAGGTCGTCGGCATCGAGTCGGCGTCATATCCCGCCGCGCTAAGAAGGTCGACGTTGTAGTAGAGCACATTGGTGCTGTAGCCGAACGGCACGGTGTACTGCGTGCCGTCGTAGGAGTTCACCGAGACGATGCTGTCCTCCATGTCGCCGGCGATCCCTGCCGCCAAGTCGGGTGAAAGAGAGTCGAGCGGCTCGAGCACACCGAGGCCGGCGAGCTGCGCCATGGTGGAGACCTCCATCTGCGAGAGCGCCGGGGGGTCTCCCGCGGCAATCGCCGTCTGGATCGAGGGGAGGATCGCATCGTACGGCTGGTAGATCGGGTCAACGAGGATCCCCGGGTGCGACTCCTCGAAGTCGTCGACCATCTCGCCGAGACGCGTCTGGGCGGGGTCGTTCATGGTGTTCCAGAACTGGATGGTGACTGGGTTCTCGGGGTCGAACTCGATGCTGGTGGCGCCGGCCGGTGTCGTTTCCGATCCGGCGCACCCTGCAAGGGCCGCAATCATCGCGAGCGATGCTCCCGTCGCGATCATGGACTGTGTGCGCATGTCTACCGTGCTCCTTGGTTGTCGTGTGGATGGTGTGGTGATGGGGATAAGAGTCGCGAGTTGGCCCCGAAGACCAGAAGCGCTCAGTCAGGAAAGAGCTCGGCTGAGTGCTCCTGGCCGCCGAGTCGGGTGAAGCGGGGACCCAGCGCCTCGTACATCCGCACGATGCTGCGGGCAACGTCAATCGCCGGCGACTTCGTCCGCAGTGGCCCAGTGTCACGAATAGTGCGGAAAGTCTCGGCGATGTCATCAGTCGCGATCTCGTACGCAGCGAGGTAGTGCGGCACGGACGAAGGATCTTCACCCACGAGGCGAAATCGTTGTCCCGTGAGGAACCCGGGCATCGTCAGCACCTGCGGAATGTGCACCTCGTCATACCAGCAGTTGAACTCCGCCTCGGCGCCGGCGAATGGCACAGTCTCCACGAGCTGCAGGTATCGGGCCATGACCCCAACCTGATTTGTCTAGATGAATCCAGGCGGGCTGATCAGTGACGCGAATGTAAACTCCCATCGAAGCCCCGGGGCGACCTCCGGACTCCGTCATCGACTCTCTAGCGGTAGCGCAAGACGTACGCCGCCCGGTCGGCGCGGATGCGGCGTCGCACGTAGTACAGCGGAATCCCGTCCGAGTCGACGCTCACCCCATCACGAACGACGAGGGGTGCACCAGGGCGCCCACCCAGGTGCTCCACCTCGAGATCTCCGGCCGCCGTGGCTGAAAAAGCGCGCCAGTCGTAGAACGCCGTCACCCCGAACACATCGCGAAGCACAGTGCCCAACGGCGCGTCACCGATCCAGCTCTCGGTGAGATGCGGAAACCGACGACCGTCGAGCCAGTAGCTGTTGACCGCGAAGGGGTCACCTGCGGTGGCCGTGACGGTGTCCAGGCGGACGACCGTCTCCCTCGGGATGGCAAGTCGATGAGCCGAGCCGTCATCGGGGTCCGGCCCTTCGGCCAGCACCGACTCATTGACGTTGTGGATCACGCTCCTAGTGGAGGCGTGCCCGCTCCCGTCATCAACCGGAGATGCGGGGTCCACCGCGATCTCGAGCACCGGCATCGGATTCGTCACGAAGGTGCCGCTGCCCTGTCGCGACTCGATCACCCCGCGCTGACGGAGGACGTCGAGTGCATCTCGAATGGTCAGTCGGTTGACGCCGAACTCTTCGCGCAACGCCGCTTCCGTAGGCATTCGCTGGCCCGCGAGCCACTCTCCCGCGTTGATCCGGTTCTGCAGCTGCAGTGCGATCGTGCGATACACAGAATCGCGCCCGTATCCCCGCCGTGACATTCGCTCAGTCTAGGGTCTGAGGAGGAAACGAACGGGGACAGTCCGTCGTTGCGACCCGAGCACCGGTCGCGACGACCGAGCATGTGGACAGGAGCGCCCGGACCGACGCCCGGGCTTCTTGGTGGACCTGAGGGTGTGTGGTTTCAGTACATCGTGGACACCTGTCTCACGTCATCGTGGACAGCAGTGCCGGTGAAGCCGTGATGTCTCACGTCATCGTGGACACCCTGGCCGGTGCAGTGTCAGCGGGTGAGCAAAGCCGAAGTGTTGATCCTCGCCGTCACCGTTCAGGGTCTCTCCGTGCGGGAAGCGGCCCGCATTCACGGGGTCTCGAAGTCGCTGGTCCATAAGCTCCACCAGCGGTGGCTCACCGAGGGCGAGGCGGCCTTCGCACCGCGCTCGAGAGCGCCAGGATCCAGTCCTCGTCGAACCCCGGACGCCGTTCGGGCCCGGGTGCTGCAGTTGCGCGCCCAGCTCACCGCCGATGGGCTCGATGCCGGCGCCGACACGATCGTCGCCGTCCTGGCCGCTGAGGGCACGACGGTGTCACGGTCGACGATCTGGCGGATCCTGCGCGGCGCTGAAGCGATCACCCCGCAACCCCAAAAGCGACCCCGGTCCTCGTGGCAGAGGTTCACCGCCGAGCGGCCCAACGAGCTCTGGCAGTCCGACACCACCCACTGGCAGCTCGCCGACGACAGCGAGGTGGAGATCATCGCCTGGCTCGATGACCACTCCCGATTCCTGACCCACCTCAGCGCCCACGCCCGCGCCAACGGCCGCACCGTCACCGACACCTTCCAGCAGGCCGCGATGGAGCACGGCTATCCGGCGGCGACGTTGACGGACAACGGCAACATCTTCACCACCCGCTTCGCCGGCGGCACCCGTGCTCGCACCTCCGGCAATGCCTTCGAGACCCTGCTGGCTCTGCACGGCATCACCCAGAAGAACGGCCGCCCCTACAAGCCCACCACGCAAGGCAAGATCGAACGGTTCTGGCAGACGCTGAAGAAGCGCCTCACCGTGCGCCCCGCCGCAACGCTTGCCGAGCTGCAGCACGAGCTGGACGAGTTCCGCACCCACTACAACCAGCACCGTCCGCACCGCTCGTTGAACCGGCGCACCCCGGCCTTCGCCTACGCCCTGATCCCCAAGGCGGCACCGACCCAGCCGGACGACCCGAACATTTGGCGAGTGCGCTACGACACCATCGACGCCGGCGGGAAAGTCTCCCTACGGTTCGCGAACCGCATGATGCACCTCGGCTACGGCCGAGCCCACGCCCGCATCGCGGTGATCGTCCTCATCCACGGACTCCACGCCACCACGATCACCCCCGACGGCGAGGTCATCGCCGAGCACATCATTAACCCCAACAAGGGCTACCAAGCCAAAGAATGAAAAACGGGCGAACCCCGCAACCGCGGGTTCACCCGTCCACGATGTCGTGAGACATCACATTGGTGGACCTGAGGGGACTCGAACCCCTGACCCCCTGCATGCCATGCAGGTGCGCTACCAGCTGCGCCACAGGCCCGTGGCGAACCCGACTCTCGCCGGGGACAACTCGACCAGAGTAGTACACCGACCCGGTGCCCACCAATTCACGCGAGCCGGGCATCCGCGTCGTCGCACGGTGTTGGATAGGGGCATGCCTGCGACTCCCGTCACCGTCTCGATCACCCGCACCGTACCGCCGGAGCGCGCCCGCGAGTTCGCCGCCTGGGCGCGCGCCGGCGAGGACCTCATGAGCCAGTTCCCCGGCTATCTGGGCTCCGGCTGGGTGCGCCCCGACCCCGAGTCGCCCGACTGGCACATGCTGCTGCGCTTCGCCGACGAGCCGAGCCTGCGCGCGTGGGAGAACTCGAGCGAGCGAGCCTGGTGGGTCGCGACCGTCAAGGAGCTCGCCGCGAACATGCGCGTCGAGGAGCGCACGGGCATCGAGGGCTGGTTCGACGAGCCGAGCCGCGTCGACGTCATCGCTCCCCCGCCGGCCGCGCCGCCGCGGTGGAAGCAGATGATCTCCATCATCCTCGTCTTCTACCCGCTGAGCCTCGGCACGAACGCGCTTCTCGACCCGTTTACCGAGGGCTGGCCGCTCGTGCTGCGGGTGCTGCTGCTCGTGCTCATCGTCTCGCCAATCATGACCTACCTCGCGCTGCCGTTCGTGACGCGCGCATTGCGGCCGTGGCTGATGAAAGGGCGCGTGTAGCGCTGAGTCTCGACGGCGCCGCTAGGCAGAATCGGTGGCGGGATGCTCGAGCTCGAGCGGCACGGCAGGGCAGTCCTTCCACAGCCGCTCCAGGGAGTAGAACAGCCGCTCCTCCTCGTGGAAGATGTGCACGATCACGTCCCCGAAGTCGATGAGAATCCAGCGGCCCTCAGCCCGGCCCTCGCGGCGCAGCGGCTTCACGCCCGCCTCAATCATCTTCTCCTCGACCTCCGCCGCGATCGCCTGCACGTTGCGCTCGTTGCGACCCGTGACCAGCACGAAGACGTCGGTGAGCGGCAGAGGCTCCGAGACGTCCAGCGCGACGATGTCCTCACCCTGCTTGGAGTCGGCAGCACGAGCGGCGAGCTGTGCGAGGTCGAGGGCGCGGGAAGTAGCGGTCACGGGGTCCTTGAAGAGTCGGGAGCGAAGGGAAGCACTCAGAATAGTCCGTTGACCGCCGCGAGCACGAACAGGCCGATCGCGACAACCGCCATGACGACCGTCGCCGCCACCAGTACCGTCGTGAGGGTGTTGCCGTTGCGCTGAGGCTTGCCGTGCACGATGTTGCCCGTGCCCGTGTGGCCGCTCACCGCGCGCAGAGCGCTCACCGGCGCCGTGCCCGTCGACGTGAGCTCCACATCGCCCGGCTCCACGTAGTCGTCCACGTCAGCGCTGTCGTGCACCGACGGCACCGTGCCCGTGCTCGTGACGATGCGCGGAACCTCGATCATGCCCGTCACGATGATCTCGCCCGTGCCCGTGACCGGGCCGCTCAGGCTCGAGACCGGCATCTGCGGCAGCACGAGCGCGTTCGTCGAGTGCGAGGCCGACCCGACCTCGCGGCTGAACGTGTTCTCGAACGGATCCTCGTCATCGTGCACGCCCACCGACCAGTGGCTGCCGGTCGGCGCCGAGGACGACGACGGCTCCACGAGCTCGTCGGGGGACGCCTCCGGCTCGATGAGCGGCGGCGGCACCGGAGCTGACGGCGGTAACGGGGCGGGCGACGGGAGCGTGTGGCTCGGCGGTGGCGCAGAGTCGACCGGCGGGGCGGTGTCGGTGGGCGGTGCAGTGTGGTGAGTCGTCGGCGCGGGCGCCTCGTGCGGAGACGGAGCGGGTGCCTCCACGCCCCGGGGCACCACCGGTTCGCTCGCCTCGCGCAGCGAGCGCAACTGGCGGCGCGAGAGCGTGTGCTCGCTGATGACGTGCGGGGCCGACGACTGGCGAGCACCGGGCCTCGGCTCGGCGACGTGGTGCGAGGCGGGCCCGTCGACCGGGCGCTCCGTGCGGTACTCGAGCGGAGCATCCTCATCAACGGCCGGGGCGAAGGAGGCGCGCGGGGCCTCCTGCTCCGACGGCGGGCGGAAGTCGCGGCGGCGCATGCGCTGCGCCGGCTCGGCAGGAGGAGCCACAGGGGCGGAGGAGGCGAAGCTCGGCGGCGAGGGGGTCGGCGCCGGCACCGCGCTCGTCACGCTCTCGCGGCCGGCAGCCTCGCGCGCGGCGCGCTCGGCGCGCTCGGCCGCTTCGCGGGCTTCGCGGCGGCTCATCGGCTGCTCGTGGTGACTGCTCATGACCTAGGTACTCCGGTACAACTGGTGCTTGGAGATGTACTGCACGACTCCATCAGGGACCAGATACCAGACGGGTGATCCCTCCTCGACGCGACGACGGCAATCCGTCGACGAGATCGAGAGGGCCGGCACTTCGAGCAAGCTTACGTCGCCCTCCGGCAATGCGCGAACGCTCAGCGGATGACCCGGCCGACTCACGGCGATGAAGTGGGCGAGCTCCCAGAGCTCGCGCGCATCCTTCCAATCCAAGATCTGCGCGATCGCGTCGGCGCCCGAGATGAAGAACAGCTCGGCGTCGGGGTGCTGATCGTGCAGGTCGCGCAGGGTGTCGATCGTGAACGTCGGGCCCGTGCGGTCGATGTCGACCCGGCTCACGCGGAAGCTCGGGTTCGCGGCCGTCGCGATGACCGTCATGAGGTAGCGGTGCTCGCTCGAGGTCGCATCCGGCTTCTGATACGGCTGGCCGGTCGGCACGAACACGACCTCGTCGAGCTCGAAGTGGTGGGCGACCTCGCTCGCGGCGACGAGGTGGCCGTGGTGGATCGGGTCGAACGTGCCGCCCATGACGCCGATGCGCGCGCGGCGCTTCGTGGTCGGGGTCACGGTGGCGGGGGCGGCGATGGCGGTCGCGTCGCGTGTCGAGAGGCTCGGAAGTCGGCCGGCTCAGTGCCCGGCGTCGTGCCCGCTCGTGGACGACCCGGTCTTGTTGCTGTGCCGGTTCGCGACGTCGCGGTAGGCGAAGGTGACGAGACCGAGCATGAGGAACACGAGTGCAGCGATGCCGCCCAGAACGGGCGCCGGCGCGATGAGCGGCGCGAGCTCGTGCTCGAGCTCTTCTGCGGCGGTGATCACACTGGCCAGTGTCGACAACATGACGGCTCCTGAATCGTTGAGGTTCGAGGCACCAATCTACCGTGTCCTAGCCGCGAACCTGCCCGGCGCCGCGCACGATCCACTTCGTGCTCGTCAGCTCGGGCAGGCCCATCGGCCCGCGCGCGTGCAGCTTCTGCGTCGAGATGCCCACCTCCGCGCCGAAGCCGAACTCGCCGCCGTCGCTGAACCGCGTCGACGCGTTCACCATGACGACCGCCGAATCGACTTCGGCGAGGAACCGTTCGGCGTTCGCCATGTCGGCCGTGACGATCGACTCCGTGTGCTGCGTCGAGAAGCGACGGATGTGCTCGAGCGCGCCATCCAGGTCGTCGACGACCGCGATCGACAGCTCGAGCGCCATGTGCTCGGTCGCGAAATCCTCCTCCGTGGCCGGCTCGAGGCTCGCCTCGATCGCGCGAGCGCGGTCATCGCCGCGGAGAACGACGCCGGATGCTCGCAACGACTCGATGATCGGCGGCAGCAGGCGCTCCGCGGCATCGCGGTGGACGATCACCGTCTCGACCGCGTTGCACACGCTCGGCCGCTGCACTTTCGCGTTGTGGACGATGTCCACCGCGGTCTGCGCGTCGGCGCTCGCGTCGAGGAAGACGTGCACGACCCCCGCGCCCGTCTCGATGACCGGCACCGTCGACTCGCGCACGACCGTCTGAATCAGGTCGGCGCTGCCGCGCGGGATGAGCACGTCGACGAAGCCGCGCGCGCGCATGAGCTGCTGAGCGCCCGCGCGACCGAACTCGTCGATCGTCTGCACGGCCTCCGCCGGCAGGCCGACGCTCTCCAGCGCGCCCTGCAGCAGGGCGACGAGTTCGCGGTTCGTGTGCTCGGCGGCGCTGCCGCCGCGCAGCACGACCGCGTTGCCGCTCTTGAGCGCGAGCGCGGCGATGTCGACCGTCACGTTCGGGCGCGCCTCGTAGATGGCCCCGACCACGCCGAACGGCACGCGCACCTGGCTCAACTGCAGGCCGTTCGGCAGGCGGGAGCCGCGCACGACGACGCCGACCGGGTCGGGCAGTGCGCGCACGTCGCGCACCGCCGCAGCGAGACCCGCCAGCCTGTCGGCGTCGAGCCGCAGGCGGTCCATGAGGCCCGTCGAGATGCCCTGCCCGCGGCCGCGCTCAAGGTCGCGCTCGTTGGCCGGCAGCACGCGGGCGGCGGCGCCGTCGAGAGCGTCGGCGATCGCTGTGAGCGCTGCATCCTTGCGCTCGGTCGTGAGCGTCGACAGGGCCCGGGATGCGGCGACGGAGGCGGCGAGCAGCGCCTCGAGAGCCGGGTCGACGGTGCGAGTGTCGGGCGCGAGGTCGGTCAACGTCATGCGGGCAATTCTACGGCGCGGCGCCGCACGCTCAGTCGGCGGACGTCGCCTCGAACCACGTGCCCACGTCGTCGCCGCGCAGGGCAGCATCCACCGCGGAGGTCGACGTCACGATCGCGGGCACGCCCTGCGCCGCAGCGAAGCGCGCCGCCCCGATCTTCGTGCCCGCTCCCCCCGTGCCGACGCCGGCGGCCCCGATGTCGCCGAGCTCCACGTGCGCGAGGTCGTCGCCCGCCGGCACGTGCGCGATGCGCTGCGCCCCCGGCTCGTGCGGCGGCTTCGTGTAGATCGCGTCGACGTCGCTCAGCAGCACGAGAAGGTCGGCGTGCACGAGCTCGCACACGAGCGCCGCCAGCCGGTCGTTGTCACCGAAGCGGATCTCCTGCGTCGCCACCGTGTCGTTCTCGTTGACGATCGGCAGAATCCGCAGGCTCAGCAGGCGCTCCATGGCGCGCTGGGCGTTGCTGCGCGGCGTCGCGTGCTCGAGGTCGCCCGCGGTGAGCAGCACCTGCCCGGCGACGATGCCGTAGCGGTCGAGGCTCTCCTGGTATCGAAAGATGAGCAGGTTCTGACCGACGGCCGCCGCGGCCTGCTGCGTGGCCAGATCGGTGGGCCGAGCATCCAGATTCAAATACGGGATGCCCGTCGCAATCGCCCCCGACGACACGAGCACGACCTCCACCCCGCGGGAGTGCGCCGCCGCGAGCGCGTCGACGAGCGGGCCGATCTGCGCCGTGTTCGCACCGCTGATCGAGGACGAGCCGACCTTGACCACGACCCGGCGGGCCTCCGTCACGATGCGGCGCGCGGCAGGGCTCATCGCTCGTCGTCCTCCTGGCCGTCACGCTGCTCGTCGTCCTGGTGCCACAGGCCCGCCTCGCGCTCGCGCTCCAGCTCGGCGCGGGCCTCCGCCTTCGCGTCCATGCGCTCGAAGTAGTTCGCGCGGCGCTCCTCGCGCGTCAGACGCGCGTTGCCGTCCAGTCGCGGGTCGCTGCCGCGCGGCGCCGTCATGAGCTCGGCGGCGCTCGTGAGCGTCGGCTCCCAGTCAAACACGACGCCGTTCTCGCCGCCGATGACGACCGTCGCCCCCGCGATCGCGCCGGCCTGGAAGAGCTTGTCCTCCACGCCGAGCTTCGCCAGCCGGTCGGCGAGGTAGCCGACCGCCTCGTCGTTGCGGAAGTCGGTCTGGTGCACCCAGCGCTCCGGCTTCGCACCGCGCACGCGGTAGACCGGGTCCTCAGCACTGCCCTCGACGGTCACCGTCACCTCGACCTCGTCGACCGCGCGCGGGCGCAGCACGATGCGCTCGCGCACCGTCGTGTCGGCAGCGCGGGTGGCGCGGTCAGACTCGACGAGCTCGGCGAGCGCGAACGTCAGCGGGCGCAGGCCCTCCCGGCTCACCGCGCTGATCTCGAAGACGCGGTAGCCGCGCTCCTCCAGCTCGGGGCGCACGAAGTCGGCCAGCTCGCGGGCCTCCGGCACGTCGATCTTGTTGAGGGCGACGAGCTGGGGGCGCTCGAGCAGCGGCGTCTGCCCCTCCGGCACCGGGTAGGCGGCGAGCTCGGCGAGGATCACGTCGAGGTCGCTCAGCGGGTCGCGGCCCGGCTCGAGCGTCGCGCAGTCCAGCACGTGCAGCAGGGCGCTGCACCGCTCGACGTGGCGCAGGAACTCGAGCCCCAGGCCCTTGCCCTCGCTCGCTCCCTCGATGAGACCGGGCACGTCGGCGACCGTGAAGCGGGTCTCCCCCGACTCGACGACGCCGAGGTTCGGGTGCAGGGTCGTGAACGGGTAGTCGGCGATCTTCGGCTTCGCCGCCGAGATCGACGCGATGAGGCTCGACTTGCCCGCGCTGGGATACCCGACGAGCGCCACATCGGCGACCGTCTTGAGCTCGAGCAGCACGTCGCCCGTCCACCCGGGGGTGCCGAGCAGGGCGAAGCCGGGGGCCTTGCGCTTCGTCGTCGCGAGCGCCGCATTGCCGAGGCCGCCCTGGCCGCCGGGGCCGACGACGATGCGCATGCCCTCCGCCGTCAGGTCGACCAGCTCGGTGCCGTCGGCGTCGCGCACGACCGTGCCGACGGGCACCGGCAGAACGAGGTCCTCACCCGAGAAGCCCGAGCGGTTATCGCCCATGCCGGGGCCGCCGTTGTCGCTCGAGCGGTGCGGGCGCCGGTGGTACGGCAGCAGCGTGGTCTCCTGGCTCGACGCGACCAGGACGATGTCGCCGCCGTCGCCGCCGTTGCCGCCGTCGGGGCCGGCGAGCGGCTTGAATTTCTCGCGGCGCACCGACACGCAGCCGTGTCCGCCGTGACCGGCGGTGAGGTGGAGGGTGACGCGGTCGACGAACGTCGCCATGAGCGCGAACCTCCTGAGGTTGGGTGCTCGATCCCCGTCTCAGGTGATCGGGGGTGCCGAGCGGAGTGGTGCTGCGGGGCCGGTACGGCCCCTAACGGAAGAATGGGCGGGCCGAAGCCCGCCCATCCTCACCGAAGCTGTGTTCTGCGTGTCGAACCTGAATCAGATCAGGCGCTCGCCACGATGTTGACGACCTTGCGGCGGCCCTTGGCGCCGAACTCGACAGCGCCTGCCTCGAGGGCGAACAGGGTGTCGTCACCGCCACGACCGACGCCGGCGCCGGGGTGGAAGTGCGTGCCGCGCTGGCGGACGATGATCTCGCCGGCCTTCACGACCTGGCCGCCGAAACGCTTCACACCCAGGTACTGGGGGTTCGAGTCGCGGCCGTTACGGGTGGACGATGCGCCCTTTTTGTGTGCCATGTCTTCTCGCGACCCTTCTTACTTGATGCCGGTGATCTTGACGCGGGTCAGGTCAGCGCGGAAACCCTGGCGCTTCTTGTACCCGGTCTTGTTCTTGAACTTCTGGATGACGATCTTCGGGCCGCGCAGGTCGCTGATGACCTCGGCCGTGACCGTGATCTTCGCGAGCTTCTTCGCGTCGGTCGTGACCGTGTCACCGTCGACGTGCAGGACGGGGGTCAGCTGGATCGTGCCGTCCTCGCCCGCCTTGACGCGGTCGAGCACGACGACCGTGCCCACCTCAACCTTTTCCTGCCGCCCACCGGCGCGCACAACTGCGTAGACCACTGTTTACCCTTAATTCTCGTCGAAGAGATGAAGCTGAAGAATGCGGTGACCCACGCGGGCTCAGCCCAGCGCACACCAACGGTCAAGAATAGCCGACGCGAGGATGGGCGGTCAAACTGGCGGGCGTGCGCGGGGGTGGGCGGGCGTGGGCGCTGCGGGCGGCCCGGGTGCGGTCGCGCGGATGCAGCGGTGTGGTCACTGCGTGGTCGCTGCGTGCCCGCCTGCGCGTGCTCGCGTGGACTGACCTTGCTCGCCCCGCAGCCGCGCTCGTGCCTGAACGTACTGACCTTCCACGCTCCGCGGCCGCGCTCGTGCCTGAACGGACACTCCTGCCCCGACCCGCCTGCGCACGCGTGGCCAGGGGTCCGCACGCGCCCGCCTGAATCCACGCTCCTCCCCACCTGCGCTCGCGCCATGGCTCTCCCCTCTTCCCGCATCCGCGCTGCGCGTGTCGGTTGTCGAATGTATGTTCGCATCACGAACCGGCACCCGCCACTGCGAAGGGAGGCGACCATGACCACCATGACAATGCTCGCGCCGCCCAAGCGCAAGCCCGCGGACGTGGCCGCGCCGGCCGTCCTGGCCGCGCACGCGGACGTGGCCGCGCACGCCGACGTTGCAGGTGCCGGCGCAGGTGCCGGTGCCGGCGCAGGTGCCGGTGCCGGCGCAGGTGCCGGTGCCGGTACCTGCGCCGGTGCATCCCAGGCTCCTCGCCCGTCCCCGGCATCGGGTGCGCAGGACGTCACCGGCGCGATGGACCGAACGATCGCGCACGACGTCACCGGCGCGCTCACCGCCGCCGTGGATGCTCTCTCCAGCGTTCCCCGAGACCTCGAGCCGTATCGCGCCCTCGATGACGACAAGCTCGTGCGCCTCACGCGTCTCGCGGCCGACGAGGTGCGCCTGGCGCAACTGCACGTCTCGCTTCTCGCCGGAGAGATCGCCCGACGCTCCGCACCCGAGCTCGGCCACGCAGGTCTCGCGCAGCGCACCGGGCACCGCACGCCCGAGGAGATGGTGCGCGTCACGACCGGCACCCGCGTCGCCGATGCCCGCACCGCCGTCCGCGTCGGCACGACGGTCGGCGCCGAAACGCCCACACCGCTGGGCGACGCCGTCTTGTCAGGTCGCGTCAGTGTCGCCGTCGCCGACGCCGTACGCACCGGCCTCGGCCGGCCGACCAGCACGATGAGCGAGACCGATCTCGACGCGGCCGCCGAACGTCTTCTGCCCCGACTGGACGGGCTCGACGCCGACCGCGCCGCACGCGAGGCACGCACCGTGCGCGACGCACTCGACCTCGACGGCATCGCCGACCGCGAAGAAGCACGCCGACAGCAGCGCTCCTTCCGACTCGGCCGCCGACCCGACGGCATGGGCTACGCCCACTGGATCCTCGACCCCGAATCCTTCGCCCTCGTCAGCGACGTCTACGACCGCATCACCTCACCCCGACGCCACGAGCCGCGATTCCAGAGCGACACCGAGCGAGAACATGATGCCCAGGAGGCCGCGCATCCCGCCTTCGACGACGACCGCACCCCCCAGCAGCGCGCCAGCGACACCATCGCCGAACTCCTTCGCCAGGGAGCCGCCGCCGACACCAGCCAACTCCTCGGCGACGAACCGGTCGGGGTGCGCATGATCATCGCCGCCCGCACCCTCGAGGAGCGCCGCGGCCAAGGCTGGATCGAAGGCCACCCCGACGCCATCTCCGTCGCCACCATCGAGCGCCGCGCGTGCACCGCCGGCACCATCACCCTCACCGTCGACGGACACCCCGACAACGCCGGCCAACCCCTCAACCTCGGCCGCGAACGCCGCCTGTTCACCCGCGCACAACGCCTCGCCCTCGCCGCCCGCGACGGCGGCTGCCGCTGGCCCGGCTGCCAACGCCCACCCTCCTGGTGCGAAGCCCACCACATCCACCACTGGCACCGCGACCACGGCACCACCGACATCGCCGACGGAATCCTCCTCTGCCGCCACCACCACCTCCTCGCCCACAACAACGGATGGGAAATCGAACGCGCCGGCCCCACCTACCGACTCATCCCACCACCAGGCCCACCCCACAGCCCGCCCGGCGATCTTCGAAGAGACACGCCCGCTGAGCCGATCGACATGCCCAGCCGCAGCCCCGCACTGCAGGACGCCCTCCGTGCCTCAGCACCGGCGCGCGCATAAACTCGGTCGCACTATGGCTGTGCTCATCGACGACCCCATCTGGCCCGCCCACGGGCGGCTCTGGGGGCACCTCGTGAGCGACACATCCCTCGACGAGCTGCACGCGTTCGCGCGCGACGCCGGCATACCCGAGCGCGGGTTCGACCACGACCACTACGACTACCCCGACGAACGCCGCGACGCCCTCATCGCCCAAGGTGCTGTGCCCGTCACCGGCAAAGAGCTCGTCGCCCGCCTCACCGCCTCCGGCCTGCGGGTGAGCCAGCGCCAGAAGCGCGGGCTCTGACACCATCCCCCTACCAGACCGGCGCGAAGCCCTCGAGGCTGCGCACGAGCGCACCCGTCTCGATGTCGATGATCTGCAGGGTGATCGACGTCGGGCGCGGATTGACCCGGCGACCGTCGGGGTCGGCGTCCTCGACCGACGGCGTCACCTCGATCGCCACGTACTGGTCGTTGGGCGACACCGACAGTGCGCCGATGCTGCCACGGTCGTCGATCGTGCGCGCTAGCTGCCGCGACTCCCCCGAACCGTCGTCGACGACGACAACGATCGCGAACGACCCACCGGACGCGTCGGGCACGGCCACCTTCTGCACCCAGCGCTCATCGCTCAGCAGCACCGTCTCACCGCCGAACACCACCTCTCCCTCGAACAAGGACGGGTTCAGGCGTGTCTCCTCCCCCGACTCGAGGTCGAGGAACAGCCCGCCGAACGAATCCGACCCGCTCACGCGCGTGCCATCCGTGGAGAGGTTCCACACCGTCGGCAACTGATCCACGGGCAATACCAGCTCGGGCGCGAGCAGGTCGATGCGCAGGAGCGACTGGTCGAGGGCGTGCACGAGCAGGCTCGATCCGCCGGGCAGGAATGCCGCGTCGAGCGCTCGCACCGGCTCGCCGTCGAGACCCTCCAGCAGCCTCACCTCCCGATCCCCCGCCAGATCGACGTACGCGAGCGCACTCGAGAACTGCGGCGTGCCCTCGTCGACGACCTCGGTGAGCACGAGCCCGAGCAGCGTGCCCTCCTGCGGTGCGATGATGCGATCGACTCGGGCCCCCTCGGGCAGGCGCACGGTCTCCGCATCCCCCGACTCGGTCAGCACCGACTCGAGAACGCTCGCACCGGTGCCGGGGGCGGAGGCGTCCGAGGCCGCGTCGGACGAACCGGTCCCGCCCGCCCCGGCATCGCGCGCGACGACGAGCACGCCCTCGACCGGCGCGAAAGCCTGGATGCCCGGCGCAGCGTGCACGACCTCGCCGCGACCCGTGCCGCTCACCTCGGCGCGCAGAATCTCGTCCTGCGTCTCTCCGCGGTCCAGGTACAGCACGCTCGCGCCCGCGGTCTCGAAAGCATGCGAGAACGTCGACACAGCATCGCGGCTGCGCGCCGCGACGTCGCTCACCGTGACCGTGTACTCGGTGTCGTAGCGCAGGCGCTCGTCGAATTGCACGACCAGCAGGTCGTCCTGCACCGTGACCGTCACGTCGGTCTGCGGAGAGACCGCCACCTGCGAGGCATCGACGTCGCGCAGCGGCTGATTGGCGAACATGCGCAGCTGCTGACCGGACTGCTCCGTCGCCCGCTGCGGGTCGACCTGCGCGGTCGTGAGCTTCGGGCCCTGCAGCGCACCCAGCAGGAGAAACACCGCGGCAACCGCTCCGAGCACACCGGAGACGATCCAGAACGTGCGCTGGAAGCGCTGCAGCTCGCGCTGCTCACGCAGCCGACGGCCCGCCTCGGCCGCGCGGCGCGTACCCTCGCCCTCCGGGTGCACGCCGCCGTGCCGCGTCGGTTCGCCCTGCCCGTCGGGGTGGCGCGGTTCGCCCTGCTCAGAAGAGGTAGGGCTCACGCGGCTGCTCCACAGAGTCGACGGTGTCGGGGATCACGGCCACCGGCTGCAGGCTGCTCGAGCTCGGATTGCTCGCGAACTCCCCCGAGACGCTCACCCAGCTGTCTGGCTCGAACGTCGCAGCCCAGTCGGGCAGGTGCACGGGCACCCCGAGCGGCTGGGCGTCCACCGCACAGCAGGTCACGACGAAGCGCGAGACGTAGAACACGTTCTCGGGGTCGTCCTCGTCGGCGATGACGAAACCGACGAGGTCGGTGACGGGCTTGTCGGCGAAGAACGACAGGTCGCTCGTCTGCCGCAGAATGGCGGCCCACTCCCGCACCGTGAATCGTGCGATCGACGCCTCATCGGCGGTCGCGGCCGCCGCGAGGCTCTCCTCGTCGCCCCCCGCGGTCGCGTTCATCTCCCTCTGGTCGGCCGTCGCCGTGCTGAGCGACGCCGGCGGCACGAGCACCATGCCGAGCGTGAAGAGCCCCGCGACGGCGGCCGCGGTGAGCCCGAGCGCGCGCTGCGAGCGGCGCGGTGGCGGAGCATCCTCGTCATCGTGATCGCGCCGCCCGACGACGGAGGCGACGGCGAGGACGACCGCGATGATCGACATCGTCACCGTGAAGACGTTGTACCGCGGGTGGATGTAGAGAGCCAGCTGGCCGGTGACCGCGAGCCACAGGGTGATCGCGGCCATCGTGCCGATGATCGCAACCCCGCGCCAGCGCTGCACGCTACGCCACATAGTTCACCACCAGACCGAGCCCCGCACTCATGAGCGCCACGATCGTCGTCAGCTGCACGAGCGTGCGCGTGGAGTACGTGGTGCGCATGAGGGCGAGCATCTTGATGTCGACGATGGGCCCGAAGACGAGGAACGCGACGATCGAGCCGGGCAGGAACGTGGAGGCGAACGGCAGGATGAAGAACGAGTCGACGTTGGCGCAGATGGAGATGACGAAGGCGAGCACCATCATCGCGAGCATGCTCAGCAGCGGGTCGCTGCCGAGGGAGACGAGCACCTCGCGGGGCACGAGCACCTGGATGCCGCCAGCGACGAGGGAGCCGATCACGAGGGCCGGCATGAGGATGCTCGACTCGCGCACGAACAGGTCGAGAGTCTGATCACGCCGACTATGGGTGTGGCCGTGGCCGTCGTCGAGCCGGCATTGCTCAGCGAAGCGGCCGCTCAGCAGGGAGTGCGGGTCGGGGTGCTTGCTGAACAGCCAGCCGAGCACGTTCGCGATGAGGAAGCCGCCGAGGAGGCGCGCGACGAGGATGCCGTCGTCGAAGCCGAACGCCTGGTGCGTGGTGATGATCGTCACCGGGTTGAGGATGGGGGCGGCGACGAGGAACGTCATCGACTCGGGGATCGTGAAACCGCGCCGCACGAGTCCGCGCGCGAGCGGCACGTTGCCGCACTCGCACACGGGCAGGAACATGCCGAAGAGCGAGATGACGGCCCGGCGCCCCCACGGGTTGCGGGGCAGGATGCGCAGCAGCCAGGCTTCCGGAATCCACACCTGCACGAGGATCGACAGGGCGATGCCGAGCACGATGAACGGCAGCGACTCCACGACGACGCTCGTGGAGAGCGTCAGCAGATCCTGCACCGGGTTCGGCAGGCCCCACGGGCCTGCCTCGGCGGTGAGGGAGCGCAGCGCGACCATGGTGACGAGCACGCCGACCCCGCCGACGAGCCACAGGTAGTGCGCGGGCCGACGTCGCGGCCCCGCCATGGCGTGGTCGTGGCCCGCGTGGTCACGGCCCGCGCGGTCGGACCCGCCGCCGTCGTGCGGGCCCGGCGCGCGCGCAGAGTCGAGGGAGGGTGAGCTCACGCGGTCATCCTAGGCGCGCTCGATCAGTGCATCCTCGACCACGCCGAGTCCCCGACCACTAGCCGGATGCTGCGCCGTCACCGCCGGAGCGCTCCGCCTCGCTCGTGCCCGCCGTGATGGTGCCCGTCGTGGCGCGACGCGAGCCGCGCTTGCGGGTGCCGGGTGCGGGCGGCTCGGGAAGCGACTCGAGCACCGAGCCGAGCAGCTGCCGGGCGGCGTCCGGGTCGATCGCGGGGCGCGCACGCTCGGGCTTCTTCGTGAGCGGGATGTCGAGGATCGCCGCGGCCTCCTCGACCGCCGCCGGACTCGGTTCGACGACGCCGGACTCGGTGACGCCGGACTCGGACGCAGCCGACCCATCGGCGCCGGACGAGATCGGCTTGACGACACCGGTCTTCTCGGCCGCACCCGTTGCGGGCGCGTCGTGGTGCACCGTCTTCGCCGCGATCGCCGCGAGCGCCTTGCTGACGTCGTCGGTGATCGCGTGCGTGCCGTTGCCGTTGCCCGACTTCTGCTGCGAGCTGGAGGACCCGCCGCGACCGCCGGAGGACCCGGAGCCGCCACGACCGCCACCGCTGCCCCCGCGCCGACGACTGTCGCCGCCACCGCCGCCGTCGTTGCCGCGGTGCTTGACCACGGGGTCGTGATGCAGGATGAGGCCACGGCCGGCGCACACGTCGCAGTTCTCGCTGAAGGTCTCCAGCAGGCCGAGGCCGAGTCGCTTGCGAGTCATCTGCACGAGGCCGAGGCTCGTGACTTCCGCCACCTGGTGCTTGGTGCGGTCGCGGCTCAAGCACTCCACGAGGCGCCGCAGCACGAGGTCGCGGTTCGACTCCAGCACCATGTCGATGAAGTCGACGACGATGATGCCGCCGATGTCGCGCAGCCGCAGCTGGCGCACGATCTCCTCGGCCGCCTCGAGGTTGTTCTTCGTGACGGTCTCCTCGAGGTTGCCGCCGGAGCCGACGAACTTGCCCGTGTTGACGTCGACGACCGTCATCGCCTCCGTGCGGTCGATGACGAGCGAGCCGCCGGAGGGCAGCCACACCTTGCGCTCGAGAGCCTTCTCGATCTGCTCGTTGATGCGGTGCTCGTCGAACGGGTCGACGTCGCCGTCGTGCTTCTGCACGCGGTCGAGGAGGTCGGGGGCGACGGAGCTGAGGTAGCCGGTGATCGTGGAGTGGGCATCCTCACCGTGGATGATCATGGCGCGGAAGTCCTCATTGAAGACGTCGCGCACGATCTTGACGAGGAGGTCGGGCTCGCTGTGCAGCATCGCGGGGGCTTGCGCCTTCTCGACCTGCTTGCTGATCTCGCTCCACTGCTTCGTCAGGCGCTCGACGTCGAGCGTGAGCTGCTCCTCGGTCGCACCTTCGGCCGCCGTGCGCACGATGACGCCGACGTTCTCGGGCAGGACCTCCTTGAGGATCTTCTTGAGGCGCGCGCGCTCGGTGTCGGGCAGCTTGCGGCTGATGCCGCTCATGGAGCCGTTGGGCACGTACACGAGGTAGCGGCCGGGCAGGCTCACCTGGCTCGTGAGCCGGGCGCCCTTGTGGCCGATCGGGTCTTTCGTGACCTGCACGAGCACCTTGTCGCCCGGCTTGAGGGCGAGCTCGATGCGGCGCGGCTGGTTCTTCTCGCCTGCCTCGGCAGCGGCATCCCAGTCGACCTCGCCGGAGTACAGCACCGCGTTGCGACCGCGACCGATGTCGACGAACGCGGCCTCCATGCTCGGCAGCACGTTCTGCACCTTGCCGAGGTAGACGTTGCCGATGATGCTCGACTCGCTCGAGCGGGCGACGTAGTGCTCGACGAGCACCTCGTCCTCGAGCACGCCGATCTGAATGCGGTTGTCCTTGGAGCGCACGACCATGACGCGGTCGACGCTCTCGCGGCGCGCGAGGAACTCGGCCTCGGTGACGACCGCACGGCGGCGGCCGGCGTCGCGACCGTCGCGGCGGCGCTGCTTCTTCGCCTCGAGACGCGTCGAGCCCTTGATGCGCTGCGGCTCGGTGATCGGCTCGGGCTGACGGCGCTGGCGGCTGCGCGAGGACCCTCCTTCGCGGCCGTCACGGCCGCCGTCCTCGCGGGAGTCGTCGCGCGAGTCATCGCGCTGGCCGTCGGCATCCCCGGATGCTCCGCCTCGGCCGCGACGCGAGCGCGAGCGCCGGCGGCTCGAGCCGGAAGGCTCGTCGCTCTCGGGCTCCTCGTCGCGCACGCGCCCGCCGCGCAACGGCGCGACGGCCTCGGGCGGCGGCGCGAAGAACAGCAGCGACGTCGTCGACTCGGGCTTGAGCTCGGGGAATGCGGCGCTCTTCTCGTCGGCCTGCGCCGTGGCGTCGTCGGCACTGGCGTCGTCGGCAGAGTCGGGCTCGGCCTTCTCGGCCGCGGCCTTCTCGGCCGCAGGAGCCTGAGCTTCCGCCTTCTGCGCTTCCGTCGACTGGGCGGGCGCCTCGACGACAGCCTCCTGCTCGGGCGTCGGCAGCACGTCGGGGCGGCTCGCGCTGCCCGCGTGCTCCGCCGCCTTCTTCGGGGCTCGGCCGCCGAACAGTCCGGTGCGCTTCTTGGGGGTCTTCTTCGGTGTCTCGTCACTCACCATCGCTGGTGCACTCCTCGCCCGAGGGGGCCGCGCCCCGCCCGGGTACTCTCTCCGCCGCACTCGGCCGGTCAGGGCCTGCGCGGAACTCTCTAAAATTGTGGTGAGCGGGCGCTCCCCGTTCTCGTCGGGTCGAGCGCTGGCTCCGTGCACTGTCACTGCACTCTCACGCGAAACTGGCTATTCGCTTCCGACCGCGGTATCGGTACCGCGGCACTGGTCCGGTCATGCCCGGAAAGCTCTGTTGTGGGTCACCGCGAGCGCGGCTGGCGGCGACTGTGACCGATTATCGCATGCGCGGGCCGCTGTCGGGACTTCCGACCCGGGTGCGGGCCTCGTGGCGTCGGCGATAATCGTTCGGTGAGCATCCCGCCTGCGACGACCACCGACCGCGACCGGCGCCCGATCGGGTTCGGCATCTTCCTCATCGTGACCGGCGCGGTCGCCTGGTACGCGGCCATGCAGCTCATCACGGAGCGCGTCGCGCTGCTCATCGACCCCAGCCACGTGCTCAACTGCGACGTCAACCCGCTCGTGTCGTGCGGCACCGTCATGGCGTCGCCCGAGGCCTCGCTCTTCGGGTTCCCCAACCCGCTCCTCGGGGTGGCCGGGCTCGTCGCGCCCATCGCGGTCGGTGTCGCCCTGCTCGCGGGAGCCCGCTTCGCCCGCTGGTTCTGGGCGCTGTTCCTGGGCGGCGTGACGCTCGCCTGGGTGTTCGTGATGTGGCTCTTCGGCGAAGCCGTCTACGACATCGGCGCGCTGTGCCCGTGGTGCATGCTCGTATGGCTCATGGTCATCCCGATGTTCTGGTGGTTGCTGACCTGGACCCTCTCCACGGGCGTGCTCGCACGCGAGGGCGGCGCGGTGCAGCGCGTGGCGGCGGCCGTGCGGCCCTTCACCTGGACGATCGTGTTCGTCAACCTCGCGGGTATCGCGCTCGCGATCCTCGTGCAGTTCCCGACGCTCATCCCCAGCCTGCTGGGCTGAGGAGCGGCGCTCCCGCTAGCGGCGACAGGCCGCCACTCAATCGAACCAGAGGGCCAGTTCGCGCTGCGCGGTCTCGACCGAGTCGGAGCCGTGCACGAGGTTCTGCTGCACGGCGAGACCCCAGTCACGGCCGAGGTCTCCGCGGATCGTGCCGGGAGCGGCCGTGGTCGGGTCGGTCGTGCCCGCGAGCGAGCGGAAGCCCTCGATCACGCGGTTGCCGGCGAGTCGGATAGCGACGACCGGGCCGGACTCCATGAACTCCAGCAGCGGCGCGTAGAACGGCTTGCCCTCGTGCTCGGCGTAGTGCTGCGAGAGCAGCTCGCGGTCGGGCTGCACGATCTTGAGGTCGACGAGCTGGTAGCCCTTCGCCTCGATGCGGGCGAGGATCTCGCCCGTGAGGTTGCGCGCGACGCCGTCGGGCTTGATGAGGACGAGGGTCTCTTCCACGGTCGTGGTCATGTCAGTCTCCAGAGGAATTCGGTGTCGGATGATCGTTGGTCGGGGTGTCGGAGGCTCGGCGACCTCGGACGGTGCGTCAGGCCTGCGCCGCCCGCTTGGCGGCGTCGAGCTGGCCACCGCGCACGACGGCGTAGATCCAGAATCCCACGAAGATCGCCGCCGTCACGGCCGCGAGCACCTCGATGAACCCGGTGGCGAGCAGGAGCACCTGCAGCACGCCCGTGAACCAGAGGCCCCAGCGGTAGCGGGCGACGCGCACGCCGACGATGAGCAGCACGAGGAGCGCGGCGCCGCCGCCGAAGACGCTCGCGGCTGCGAGGACGCCCAGCCCGTTGATGGCGAGCATGCCGAAGACGACGACGATGATCTCCATGCCGAGCGTGATGACGAGCAGCGACTCGGTCGCGCTGCGCTCGCGTCGCGGGCGAGGCGCTGGCGTGGTGGTCTCCGTCACGATTCCCCATCCTCCTGGGCGCTCATGAGCATCGCCTGACCGACGAGTGAGATCGAGCCGGTCACGAGCACGGCGTCACCTGGACCCGCCTCGTCCCGCGCCTCGGCGAGCGCCACGGCGAGCTCGGGCTCGATGCGCACCCGGTCGGGGCCCGCCACGGCCGTGGCGATCTCGGCGAGCACTTCGACGTCGAGCGCCCGCTCGGAGTCGGAGCGCGTCACGACGAACCGTGTGACGACGGGGTCGAGCGCCTCGATGATGCCGCGGGCGTCCTTGTCGTCGAGCACCCCGACGATCGCCGTGATCGAGTCGAAGGCGAACGACCCGAGGAGGGTCGTGGCGAGCGCGCGCGCTCCGTGCGGGTTGTGGGCCGCGTCGACGATGACGCTCGGCTCGGTCGCGAGCACCTGCAGTCGGCCGGGGCTCGTCACGGCGGCGAGACCTTGGGCGAGCACGTCGTCGGCGAGGGGCTGCGTGCCGTCGCCCAGGAACGACTCGACGGCGGCGATCGCCACGACGGCGTTCTGCGCCTGATGCTCGCCGAAGAGGGGCAGCGCGAGATCGCGGTACTCCCCCGCTCGGCCCCGCACGTCGATGACCTGCCCGCCGACCGCGAGCCGGGCATCCAGGAGGGCGAAATCGACACCCTCGCACTGCACGGCCGCCTCGTCGTGCTCGGCCGCACGCACGAGCTCGTCCATCGCCTCCGTCTGCTGGAGCGCCGTCACGACGACCGCGGCGGGCTTGATGATGCCCGCCTTCGTGCGCGCGATCTCGCCGATCGTGCGCCCGAGCCGCGCCTGGTGGTCGAGCGCGATGGGCGTGAAGACGGCCACGTCGCCGTCGGCGACGTTCGTCGAATCCCACTCGCCGCCCATGCCGACCTCAAGCACGACGACGTCGACGGGAGCGTCGGCGAAGGTCGCGAAGGCAAGGAGGGTGAGCGCCTCGAAGTAGGTGAGCGGCTCTTCGCCGTTAGCGGTGAGCTCGGCGTCGACCATGAGCACGTATGGCGCGATGTCGGCCCAGTTGTCGGCGAGAGCCCGGTCGCTGATCGGCTGCCCGTCGATCATGATGCGCTCGTTGACGCGCACGAGGTGCGGGCTCGTCAGCAGGCCGGTGCGCAGGCCGTACGCGCGCAGGATGCTCTCCGCAATGCGGCTCGTCGTGGTCTTGCCGTTCGTGCCCGTGACGTGGATGATCGCGTAACTGCGCTGCGGGTCGCCGAGCAGCTCGGCGGCGCGGCGCGTGGGGGCCAGTCGCGGGCGCGGCGCGGCCTCGCCGATGCGCGAGAGCAGCTCTTCGTAGACCTTCTCGGCGTCCGCGCGGTCGATCGCCTGCTGCTCGGCGCTCATGCGCGCACAACCGAGATCGTCACGGATGCCCCCTCGCCCACCGCGATCGCGGTGCCCTCGACAGCCTCCCCGAACTCGAGGGAGGTCGCAAGCACCTCGCCACTGATGAGCGCGCGGTGGGTCTCGATCGCAGCGCGCGTCTCGGCCGACTCCGACCCGAGGCTCAGCGCGATGCGGTCGCTCACGTCGAGCCCCGCGTCCTTGCGCGCCTGCTGCACGGCGCGCACGACATCGCGCGCGAGCCCCTCGGCGGCGAGCTCGGGCGTCACGGCCGTGTCGAGCAGCACGAAGCCGCTGCCCGGCAGGAACGCGACGGCCGCGGTGGGGTCGGCCAGCTCGAGCTCGAGCGTGAACTCGCCCGGCTGGAGCGCGATGCCGCCGACGACGACGCCGTCTCCGTCCTCCGAGACCGCCCAGTCGCCGGCCTTCGCGGCGCCGATGACCTGCTGCACCTGCTTTCCGATGCGCGGCCCGGCCGCGCGCGCGTTGACCGCGAGTCGCCGGCTGATGCCGTAGCTCTCGGCGAGCGAGTCGTCGAACTCGACGAGCTCGACGCCCTTGACGTTGAGCTCGTCTCGGACGATATCGCTGAAGTCGGCGAGCGCCGCCGCTGCCGGGGTGACGACCGTGAGGCGCTCCAGGGGCAGGCGCACGCGCAGGCCCTGGGCCTTGCGCAGCGCGAGCCCGCTGCTCGCGATCGCCCGCACTCGGTCCATCGCCGCGACGAGCGACTCGTCGGCCGGGAAGTCGTCGGCGTCGGGCCAGTCGGTCAGGTGCACGCTCTCCCCGCCGGTGAGGCCGCGCCACACTTCTTCGGTCACGAGCGGCGCGAGCGGCGCGGCGACGCGCGCGAGCGTCTCGAGCACCGTGTACAGGGTGTCGATCGCGTCGCGGTCGTCCCCGGCCCAGAACCGCTCGCGACTGCGGCGCACGTACCAGTTGGTGAGCACGTCGGCGAAGTCGCGCACGGCGGCTGCGGCGAGCGGGCTGTCGAGCGCGTCGAGCTCACGCGTGACGGTCGTGACGAGGTCGCGCGTCTTGGCGAGCAGGTAGCGGTCGAGCACGTGGGCCGAGTCGGTGCGCCAGCGGGCATCCTCGATCTCCCCGGCGTTCGCGTAGAGGCCGAAGAAGTAGTAGGTGCTCCACAGCGGCAGCAGGAACTGCCGCACGCCCTCGCGGATGCCCTCCTCGGTGACGACGAGGTTGCCGCCGCGGATCACCGAGCTCGACATGAGGAACCAGCGCATGGCGTCGGCTCCGTCGCGCTCGAACACTTCTCCCACGTCCGGATAGTTCTGCAGGCTCTTCGACATCTTCTGGCCGTCGTTGCCGAGCACGATGCCGTGGCTGATGACGCTGCTGAATGCGGGGCGGTCGAACAGCGCCGTCGCGAGCACGTGCATCGTGTAGAACCAGCCACGGGTCTGCCCGATGTACTCGACGATGAAGTCGGCAGGGTTGTGACTGTCGAACCACTCCGCGTTGGTGAACGGGTAGTGCACTTGCGCGAACGGCATCGAGCCCGAGTCGAACCACACGTCGAAGACGTCCTCGATGCGCCGCATGGTCGAGGCCCCGGTCGGATCGTCGGGGTTCGGTCTCGTCAGCGAGTCGATGTAGGGGCGGTGCAGATCGACCTCGCCCGTTAAGTTGCGCGGCAGCTCGCCGAAGTCGGCCTCGAGCTCGGCGAGCGAGCCGTACACGTCGACGCGCGGGTGGTTCGGGTCGTCGCTCTTCCACACAGGGATGGGGCTGCCCCAGTAGCGGTTGCGGCTGATCGACCAGTCGCGTGCTCCCTCGAGCCACTTGCCGAACTGCCCGTGCTTGACGTTCTCGGGCACCCACGTGATCTGCTCGTTGAGCTCGAGCGCGCGGTCGCGAATCGCGGTGACCTTCACGAACCAGCTCGAGACGGCCTTGTAGATGAGCGGGTTGCGGCACCGCCAGCAGTGCGGGTAGCTGTGCTCGTAGCTGCGCTGCTGGAAGAGCCTGCCGAGCTCCCGCAGCGAGGCGGTGAGCGGCTTGTTGGCCTCGAAGACCTGCAACCCCGCGACATCCGGCACCGTCTGCAGGAACCGGCCGCCGTCGTCGACGGAGATGATGATCGGGATGCCCGCTGCCGCGCAGGTCGCCTGGTCGTCCTCGCCGTACGCGGGCGCCTGGTGCACGATGCCCGTACCCTCCCCCGTGGCCACGTAGTCGGCGACGAGGATCTGCCAGGCGTGCTGCGTGCCCCACTGCTCGGCGTCGGCGTAGTAGTCCCACAGCCGGTCGTACTGCACGCCGCCGAGCTCGGCGCCCGTGAGCGTGCGGGTGACGGCGGCGTGCGCTTCCGCCGCGTCGGCGTAGCCGAGCTCTTTGACGTAGGCGGGGATCGTGTCGGCGGCGAGGAGGAAGGTGCGGGCATCCGGCTCATCGCCGCCGCGCGGGATGACCGCGTAGGCGATCTCGGGGCCGACGGCGAGCGCGAGATTCGTCGGCAGGGTCCACGGGGTCGTCGTCCAGGCGAGCGCCTCGACGCCCGTGAGGCCCAGCGCCTCGGCCTTCTCCCCGACGAGGGGGAAGGTCACCGTCACCGACTGGTCCTGGCGCATCTGGTAGACGTCGTCGTCCATGCGCAGCTCGTGGTTCGACAGCGGCGTCTCGTCGCGCCAGCAGTAGGGCAGCACGCGGTAGCCCTCGTAGGCGAGCCCCTTGCCGTGCAGGGTCTTGAAGGCCCACAGCACGCTCTCCATGAACGTGATGTCGAGCGTCTTGTAGTCGTTGTCGAAGTCGACCCAGCGCGCCTGCCGCGTGACGTAGTTCTGCCACTCGTCTGTGTAGCGCAGCACGCTCTCGCGGGCCTTGCCGTTGAATGCCTCGATGCCCATCTCTTCGATCTGCGACTTCTCGGTGATGCCGAGCTGCTTCATCGCCTCGAGCTCGGCGGGCAGACCGTGGGTGTCCCACCCGAAGCGGCGGTGCACCTGCTTGCCGCGCATCGTCTGGAACCGCGGGAAGACGTCTTTCGCGTACCCCGTCAGCAGGTGGCCGTAGTGCGGCAGGCCGTTGGCGAACGGCGGGCCGTCGTAGAAGACCCATTCGTCGCAGCCGTCGCGCTGGGCGATCGAGCGGCGGAACGTGTCGTGCGTGGCCCAGTACTCGAGCACCTCGTGCTCGAGCGCGGGAAAGCTCGGGGAGGCGACGACGCTGTTCTCGTCGCGGTGCAGGGGGTAGCCCATGGTGTCTCCGGTCGTGTCGCGTGCACACTCACCGCGAGGACGACAGAGCCCGATGGGTCTGCCGCGGTACCACCCCGCTTGCCCTCGTCACCTCGGTCTCGCACGTGCGGTACCGGATGCTCGGGCCCCTCATCTGCGGCTGTGACGGGCCTGCCCCGCTCGGGTCTAGTACCCCACCTGCGGTGAGGGTTCTTCCGAGGACTCCCCGGTGATGGCCGGATCGCAGTCGATGCCTCCATGGTAGGGCACCGGCGACGTGCGGAAACCGAACGCCCTCGCTCGGGTGGCGAGCATCGTCACGCTGCCGTCACGCTCCCGTCACGCACGGGGGCGCATTCTGAAGGATGCGCGGGGGGACTGCGCTTTCTTTGCCGTTCGGGGGAACAGTGACCAGCACTCAGCGCCACACACCATCGATGCTCGCGAGAGCGATGAGCATGATGGGCATCGCGGTGCTGGCGGGCGCCCTGCTCAGCGTGGGCGGAGTCAGTTCGCCGGCGCTCGCCGCGCCGTTCGATCAGTGCGAGAGCGCCTTCAACGTCGGCGGCGAAGGGGCGAACTGCCAGGTGACGGTGGAGAACTTCCTCAACCTCGACACCAGAGCCGAGAGCTCAACCGTCACGACGCTCGTCTGCAGCGGCGCCGCCAACACGGTGACCACGTGCGCCGGCGAGCCGACCGTGCAGAGCTTCGACGTTCTCACGGAACGGGTGGAGCAGTGCAACTACAGCGGCGAGGGCGGCGGTGGCACGCTGCACTGCAGCGTCGAGATGATCAACACCATCACGGGCGAGGGCACGACGAGTGCACCCACGGTGAATCAGTGCAACAACTCGTTCGATTCACTGCCGCTACCGGCAGGTTCCGCCTGCGATCCCGCGCAAGCGACGACCGATGCCACCATCACGCAGTGCAACGACAGCATGAACGGCGGCACGCAGGTCAGCATGAACTGCACGGTCGGAACGTCGACGACGAGCTCGGCCCTGCCCGTGACGGTCAACCAGTGCAACAACAGCGTGAACGGCGGCGGCGCCCTCCTGGTGTGCTCGACGCAGATCACGACTCTCGTGCTGCCCGCGGACACCGACGATGAGGTCGCCGACGAGGGCACCGGCGACGACACCGTTGCCGACGACGCTGACGTCCTCGCCGAGACTGGCCCCACCGCCGTGCACGCAGCCCTCGGCGGACTCGCTCTCGCACTCGTGCTCGCCGGCGTCGGCCTCCTCCGTGCGCGCCGGCCTGTGCAGGCGCGCAGGGAGTAGCGCTAGCGTTCGGCGCAGGGAAGGTCGTTCATGACCGGAATCGCACTGCAGCTGCTGGGGTCGTTCGACGTGAGGACGGCGGACGGCGCGTCGGTCGCGAGCACTGCAGGCACACAACGCCTCGTCGCCCTGCTCGCGCTGCGGTCGCGCATCATCTCGCGCGCCGCGATCGCGGGTGCTCTCTGGCCGGATGCGTCGAGTTCGCTCGGCGCCGTGCGGCTGCGCGCCGCCCTCACCCGGATCGACCCCGTCACCCGTACGGTGCTGCTCGTGAGCGCGGGCGGTGTCGGCCTGGACCCGCGGTGCACCGTGGACTATCGCTCTGCTCGCGTGCTCGCCGACCACGTTCTCGACACTGCCGCCGAGCCGACGACCGCGACCGCCGGCGAGACGCGATCGACGATCGCCGTTCTCTGCCTGCAGCTGCTGCCCGACTTCTACGACGACTGGGCGCTCGAGGAGGCGGAGGAGTGGCGCCTCATGCGGGCCGAGACCCTCGAGTCGCTCGTCGCCTCGCTCTCGCGAGACGCGCGGCCGTACCTGGCCATGCACGCCGCCCAGTCGGCGATCCGCGACGAGCCGCTGCGCGAGACCGCGCACGTCGCTCTCGTGCGCCTCCACATCGCCGCTGGCAACCACGGTGAGGCGCTCCGTGCCTTCACACGGTTCAGTGCGACTCTCGCCGATGCCGTCGATGTGAGCCCGAGCGACGCCTTCCGCGAACTCATCGACGCGCTCCCCGGAGCGACCGCTCGCGCCGCAGTGACCGCCGACTCGGGAATGAACGCGCCAGCCGATACGCTCGACTACTTGTGACTGACAACTCTCGTGGCAAAGCGCCAACCACGTCCCCCTCGGTCACGGCCTCCACCTCGGCAGCCGTGGCAGCACCCTCCGATCCCCGCATCGCGCGTCGCGCGCGCTGGGCATCCCTCGTCGGAACCTCCCTCGAGTCGTACGACTTCTACATCTACGCGTACTTTGCCGCGTTCTTCGTCGGGCCGCTGTTCTTCGACCCGCTCGGCGGGTTCGGCGGCACGCTCGCGGCGTTCCTCTCCATCGCGCTGGCCTTCGTCATCCGCCCGGTCGGCGCGATCCTCTTCGGCCACCTCGGCGACCGGCTCGGGCGCCGCACGACGCTCATCGTCACCGTCACCCTCATGGGCGTGGCCACGGGCCTCATCGGCGTCCTGCCGACCTTCGAGCAGGCTGGCTGGTTCGGCGCAGTTCTCCTCGTGCTGCTGCGCCTCCTGCAGGGCATCTCCCTTGGCGGCGAGTGGGGCGGCGCGGTGCTCATCGCGACCGAGCACGAGTCGCGCACGAAGCGCGCCTTCGCCGCCGCGATGCCCCAGCTGGGCTCGCCGATCGGCTCGATCCTCTCCGCCACCGCCTTCATCTGGCTGACCCTCGCCCTCACCAACGAGCAGATCAGCGAGTGGGCCTGGCGCCTGCCGTTCCTCACGGCGATCCCGCTGCTGCTCGTCTCGCTGTACCTGCGCATCACCGTCACCGAGACGCCCGTGTTCCGGGCGGTCGCGGCGACCGAGCGCCGACCGCGCGTGCCGATTGCAGCCCTCCTGCGCGCGCAGCCGGTCTCGATCATCGTCGCCGTGGGCGTCGCGTTGCTCGGCATCGGCTCGTACTCGCTCATGAACACGTACACGATCAACTACGGAGTGGCGCAGCTCGGCTTCGAGTACTACGAGCTGCTCATCGCCACGACGATCGGCGGACTGCTGCAGCTCGTGACGATTCCGCTGTTCGGGGCGTGGGCGACGCGCATCGGCTCGGGCACGGTCGTCGCCTGGGGCGCCCTCGGCACCCTCCTCGTCGCCTTCCCGCTGTACTACTTCCTGCAGTTCGCCGACTTCGGCGTGCTCGTGGCGATGATGATCATCGGCGGCATCCTGCCGACCATGAGCTGGGCGGCGCTCGGCGGCATCTACACGGAGATGTTCGACGAGCGGTACCGCTACTCGGCGCTCGGCTTCGCCTACTCGATCGCGGCCGTGATCTCGGGCTTCGTGCCCGCCCTCACGTTCACGATCGGCGAGGTCACCGGCAACGCCTGGTGGCACCCGGGCATCGTGCTCGCGGCGATGTCGCTCATCACGCTCGTGAGCGCACTCATCGCGGTGCGCATCCGCGTCGACAAGGACGAGGACGAGCCTGCAGCGGTTCCCGCCGCGGCGACCGCCGGCAACGACTAGCGGGACTCAGCCGACGATCGATGTCGCCACGTGCACCGCGCCGGCGAGGGTGCGGTGCACGGGGCACTTGTCGGCGATGACGCGCAACGACTCGACCTGCTCAGTGCTCAGATCACCCGTCATGGTGATCTCACGCGCGATGTGCTCGAGCATGCCCGATCGCGAACCTGACTCCGCGTCGGCGTCGCTCGCGCACTCTGCGCAGTCGTCGACGTGGCGGCGTTCGTGCCGCAGCATGACCGTCACCCTCTCGAGCGGGATGCCCTTGCGGTCGGCGTACATGCGCATCGTCATCGACGTGCACGCGCCGAGCCCGGCGAGCACGAGGTCGTACGGGGAGGGCCCGGCGTCGTCGCCGATGGGCTCGGGCTCGTCGGCGAGGAACCGATGGCTGCCCGCCGTGACCGACTGCGTGAACGCGCCCGACGTCGTGCTCGACACTGTCACGGTGCCGGGTGAGGAAGCCGGAGCCTCCGCGGCTGCGTGGGCACGGGCATCCAGCGCATAGCGCGCCGCCCATGCCGCGATCATCGACGCCGCGAACGCCGAGTCGGCCGCGTCGGTGAGGAGGTGGTCGGCGCCGTCGAGCGCGACGAACGACTTGGGGTGCCGAGCCGCCTCGAAGATCTCGCGCGCGTTGTCGATGCCGACGATCTCGTCGAGGGGTGCGTGCAGCACGAGCAACGCGCGGTCGAGGCCGGCGATGCGCTCGTGCTGACGCTGCCCCGCGAGGTCGTCGAGCAGCTGTCTGCGGATGCGGAAGGTGCGGCCCGCGAGCTGCACATCGGCCTCGCCCTCGGTCGTGATGCTCTCCCGCGCCGCATCGAAGAGGGCCGTCACGTGGGAGGGATCGCTCGGGGCGCCGATCGTCGCGACCGCGCGCACGCTCGGCACGCGCTCAGCGGCGGCGATCACGGCCGCACCGCCGAGGGAGTGGCCGATGAGCAGGGTGGGTGCGCGGTGCTCCTGCTCGAGGTACTCGGCCGCCGCCACGAGGTCGTCGATGTTGGAGGAGAAGTTCGTATTCGAGAAGTCGCCATCCGAGTCGCCGAGACCCGTGAAGTCGAACCGCAGTACCGCGATGCCGCTGCCCGTGAGGGCGCGCGCGATACGGGAGGCCGCCTTCGAATCCTTCGAGCACGTGAAGCAGTGCGCGAAGACGGCGTACCCGCGCGGCTCGCCCTCCGGCATCTCGAGTCGGGCCGCGAGGCCGTGCCCCGCGGAACCCGGGAACTCAACCGCGAGCATCGTCGCCCGGCTGGCGGTACTCGGGGTTCGCGTCGAAGCCCCAGCGCTCGCCCTCTGCCCACTGCTCGCGCACGTTGCCGTAGGCGGGGATGCCGCCGGCGTCCTTCAGCCGACGAGCCGTGTGGAGCAGGTTCCACGTCATGAACGTCATGTTGCGGTTCGTGAAGTCGTTCGCGGGCCCACCCGAGCCCTCGTCGAGGTAGCTCGGGCCGGGCCCGACCTCGCCGATCCACCCGGCGTCGGCGGCGGGCGGGATCGTGCAACCGATGTGCTGCAGGGCGTACAGCGTGGACATGGCGGAGTGCTTGACGCCGTCCTCGTTGCCCGTGACGAGCATCCCCGCCGTCTTGCCGTAGTAGACGTACTGGCCGCTCTCGTTCGTCATGCCGCTCATCGCATACAGGCGCTCGATGAGCACGCGCAGCTGCGACGACACCTCGCCGAGCCAGATCGGTGTGCCCACGACGAGGATGTCGGCCTCGCGCACGCGCGGCCACAGCTCGACCCACTCGTCCGCCTCCCAGCCGTGCTCGCGCATGTCGGGGTACACGCCCGGCGGCACGGTGTGATCCACGAGCCGCAGGCTGTCGACGCTCACGCCCTGGCTGCGCATGAGCGCGATGCTGCGATCCATGAGGCCCTGCGTGTGGCTGAGCTCGGGACTGCGCTTGAGGGTGCAGTTGACGTAGACGGCGCGGAGGTCGCCGTAGTCAGCGGGCGGGGACGGGACGGCCGAGGGCTGCGGGGAGTCGGGCATGCCTCGACGGTAGCCCCCAGCGCATCCCGTTACCATGGAGTCACAACCCACACTCAGGCACCCTTACCTCTGACACGGTGCCGCCTATAGCGAGACGAGACGTTTTCGATGAGCCCTGCATCCCTCCCCGACAAGCCCGCCCTCGAAGGTCTCGAAGCGAAGTGGGGTGAGGTCTGGGAGCAGCAGGGCATCTACCGTTTCGATCGGGATGCCGCACTCGCGGCCGGCAAGGCCCAGGTCTACGCGATCGATACCCCGCCGCCGACCGCCTCGGGCTCGCTGCACATCGGCCACGTCTTCAGCTACACCCACATGGATCTCGCCGCCCGCTACCAGCGCATGCGCGGCCGGCACCTGTTCTACCCGATGGGCTGGGACGACAACGGCCTGCCGACCGAGCGCCGCGTGCAGAACTACTACGGCGTGCGCTGCGACCCCACGCTCCCCTACGACGCCGGCTTCACGCCGCCGTTCGAGGGCGGAGACAACAAGGCCTCCAAGGCCGCCGACCAGGTGCCCATCAGCCGCCGCAACTTCATCGAGCTGTGCGAGCGCCTCACCGTCGAGGACGAGAAGCAGTTCGAAGACCTGTGGCGCACCCTCGGCCTCAGCGTCGACTGGGACCAGACGTACCGCACGATCGGCGATGACGCGCAACGCGCGGCCCAGCGCGCCTTCCTGCGGAACCTGGCGCGCGGTGAGGCGTACCGCGCTGACGCGCCGACCCTCTGGGATGTGACGTTCCGCACGGCCGTCGCGCAGGCCGAGCTCGAAGACAAGGACATGCCCGGGGCGTACCACCGGGTGTCGTTCCACACGGCGAACTCTGAGACAGGCGACGGCGGCACGATCGAGATCGAGACCACGCGCCCCGAGCTGATTCCCGCCTGCGTGGCCCTGGTCGCGCATCCCGATGATGAGCGCTACCAGCCGTACTTCGGCACGACCGTGACGACGCCCCTCTTCGGCGTGGAGGTGCCCGTCGTGGCGCACCGCCTCGCGCAGCAGGACAAAGGCTCGGGCATCGCCATGGTGTGCACGTTCGGCGACGTGACCGACGTCGTGTGGTGGCGCGAGCTCGACCTGCCGCTGCGGCCCATCCTCGGGAAGGACGGCCGCATTCTGGCCGAGCCCCCGCAGGGCATCGAGGGGGCGGCGGCCGAGACCTACGCCGAGCTCGCGGGCAAGACCGTCTTCAGTGCGAAGGCGCGCATCGTCGAACTGCTCACCGAGTCGGGCGACCTCAAGGGCGAGCCGCGGGCGATCAGCCACCCAGTCAAGTTCTTCGAGAAGGGCGACAAGCCGCTCGAGATCGTGACCACTCGCCAGTGGTACATCGCCAACGGCGCGCGGGACGAGCAGCTCGCCGAGCGCCTCCTCGAGCGCGGGCGCGAGGTCGCGTTCCACCCCGACCACATGCGCGTGCGCTACGAGAACTGGGTCGGTGGGCTCTCCGGCGACTGGCTCATCTCGCGGCAGCGCTTCTTCGGCGTGCCGATTCCCGTCTGGTACCGCCTCGACGCCGACGGCGAGCAGACCGGCGACCCCATCGTGCCGACCGAGGACCAGCTGCCCGTCGACCCCTCCTCGATGCCCGCCCCCGGGTTCGACGAGGCCCAGCGCGGCAAGCCGAACGGCTTCATCGGCGAGGTCGACATCATGGACACCTGGGCGACCTCGAGCCTCACGCCGCAGATCGCCGGCAAGTGGGAGGACGACCCCGAGCTGTTCGACCTGGTCTTCCCCTACGACCTGCGCAGCCAGGGGCAGGACATCATCCGCACCTGGCTGTTCTCGACCGTGCTGCGTGCCGAGCTCGAGCACGGCACCGTGCCGTGGAAGCACGCGGGCATCTCGGGCTTCATCGTCGACCCCGACCGCAAGAAGATGTCGAAGTCGAAGGGCAACGTCGTGACCCCGGCCGCGATGCTCGACGACCACGGCAGCGACGCCGTGCGCTACTGGGCGGCCTCCTCGCGCCTGGGTACCGACGCGGCCTTCGACCCGCAGAACCCCAAGCAGATGAAGATCGGCCGCCGCCTGGCCATCAAGGTGCTGAACGCCGCCAAGTTCGTGCACTCCTTCGAAGCGCCCGCTGGCGTGGACAGCATCGACGCTCTCGGCGCGAGCGCGATCACCGAGCCGCTCGACCGCGACCTGCTCGCCTCGCTCGCCGAGGTCGTGCGCGTCGCGACGAAGGCGCTCGACGAGTACGACCACGCTCGAGCGCTCGACGTGGCCGAGCAGTTCTTCTGGACCTTCACCGATGACTACCTCGAGCTCGTCAAGGAGCGCGCCTACGGTGCGCAGGGTGCCGAGGGCCAGGCGAGCGCCGTCGCCGCGCTGCACCTGGCCATGGACGTCTTCGTGCGGCTCTTCGCGCCCGTGCTGCCGTTCGCGACGGAGGAGGTCTGGAGCTGGACGCACGACGGCAGCGTGCACGTCGCCGCCTGGCCGACCGCCGACGAGGTGAGCAGCGAGAGCCCGACCGGGCTGCTGCCGCTCGTCTCCGAGGCGCTCATCGGCATCCGTCGGGCCAAGACCGACGCGAAGGTGTCGCAGAAGACCCCGGTGACCCACGCGACCCTCTCGGCGCCCATGCTGCTCGCCGAGGCGGCGGGCGACCTCAAGGCCGTCGGCCGCATCGACGTGCTGGACATCATGGAGGGCGACTCGATCGAGATCACCGCGATCGAGCTCGGCGAGGCACCCGAGCGCGCCTGAGTGCGCCCCGGCGAGCCTCCGCTAGGCTCGCGCCCATGACTCGCGACGACCAGAAGATCTCCCTCATCGGCTCGGTATCGCTCGGCACGGGCGTCATGATCGGAGCGGGCATCTTCGCCCTGGTCGGGCAGGTGGCCGAGGTCTCGGGCGAGGTCTTCCCGTGGGTGTTCCTGGCCGCGGCCGTCGTCGTGGGACTCAGCTCGCACGCCTACGCGCGATACTCCGCCGTGAACCCGACCTCCGGCGGCATCGCGATGCTGCTGCGCGCCGCCTACGGCAACGGCGTCATCGCGGGGGCGTTCTCGCTCTTCATGTACGTGTCGATGGTCGTGGCGGAGAGCCTCATCGCCCGCACCTTCGGCACGTACCTGCTGCAGCCGTTCGGCCTCCAGGACTCCGCGATTCTCGTGCCCCTGCTCGGCGTGGTGCTCATCGCGGCGACCGCGATCGCCAACATCGTCGGCAACCGGTTCGTCGAGCGCTCCGCCACCGCGACCGCCGTCATCAAGATCGTCGGCATCGCGACCCTCGCGATCGCCGGGATCATCGGCACCGTCGTGGCGTCGGGCGGTGGCGCGTCGAGCGGCGGCGAGGGAGACGGCGGGTCGTCGGGCGACCCCGGCCTCCTCGGCATCGTCGCGGGCGTGGCACTGTGCGTGCTCGCCTACAAGGGCTTCACGACCATCACCAATCACGGCGCCGAGCTGCGCGACGCGAAGAAGAACCTGCCCCGCTCGATCGTGCTCGCCATCGCGATCTGCGCGGGCCTCTACGCGCTCATCACCGTCGCCGTCGCCGCGAACCTCACCGTGCCCGAGATCGTCGAGGCGCGCGACTTCGCGCTCGCGCGCGCGGCCGACCCGCTGTTCGGGCAGGCCGGCGTCGCGCTCACCGTCGGCATCGCCGTGATCGCGACCGCCTCGGCGCTGCTCGCCAACCTCTTCTCGGTCTCACGGCTCTTCGCCATGCTGCAGGACATGGGCCAGGTGCCCCGCGGCAACCGGTGGAAGGAGCAGCAGCCGCTGCTCATCACCGCGGGCCTCGCGATCGTCGTGACGGCGCTCTTCGACCTCGGGCAGATCGCCTCCCTCGGCGTGTTCCTCTACCTGACGATGGACATCGCCGTGCAATGGGGGGTTCTGCGGCGTCTGCGGGGCGACACAGGGGCGCACGCCTGGCCCCTCGTGGCGACGATCGTGCTCGACGGCCTCATCCTCGGCGCCTTCACGATCGTGACGATCGGGCGCGACCCTCTCACCCTGCTCGTCGCGAGCGTCATCGGCGCCGCGCTCTTCCTCAGTCAGTGGCTCGTCGTGCGACACGCTCGCGCCGAGTAGCCTGCGAGGATGAGCGAGAGCAGCATCACCATTCGACAGGCCAGCCCCGGCGACGCGGAGCGCTGGCGCGAGCTGTTCACGGCGTACGGAGTGTTCTACGAGACCGACTTCGACGGCGCCGTGCTCGACGGCGTGTGGACGTGGATACTCGACCCCGAGCATCCGGTCACGGCGTTCGTCGCCGAGGTCGACGGTGCGATCGTCGGCTTCGCGCACGTGCGCATGCAGCCCGACACGTTCCTCGCCGGGCCCGGCTGGTTCCTCGACGACCTCTTCGCCGACCCTGCCCATCGCGGATCGGGCGTGGGCACCGCGCTGCTCGAGGCGGTCGCCGACCACGCCTCAGCGAACGGGGGCGGAACGCTGCGCTGGATCACCGCCGCCGACAACGAGCGCGCGCAGCGGGCCTACGACCGTCTCGCGACGCGCACGACGTGGGTCACCTACGAGCGGGAGACGAGCGGGTAGCATCGGGGGCGCCACCGCGACCCACCCGTACGCGAACCCCTGCTGGCGAGCTCCTGCTCGGCAGCACCTGCTAGGAGGCCTGAGCCATGCAGCTCGGAACCCGCTGGTCGGTCGGTGCCGAACCGCCCGCACGCCTGAACCCTGACGTTCGCGCCGCCGTGCGCTCCGTGGAGGGCGAACTCTTCGGTCGAGACACGAGCCTGTGGCGCTGGACCCTCACGTGGTTGGAGGGGCAACCCGTCGTCGAGCTCGACGATGGAACGGTCATCCGCCAGTCCCACGACGGCGTCGTCGAGATCACGGACGGCGTCACGCCCCGCTGAGGCATCCGCCGCGACTACTGTCGCACTTTCGTGTGGTCCGCTACTGCACTGCGCCGTTCTCCTACTGCGCTGCGCCGTAGCGGAACGGTGCCGCCGCCTGCTGGCGCATCGATTCGGTGCGGATGCTGCGCGCCTGCTCCTCGTGGCTGCGACGCCGCACGGGCCTGCGGCTCCACGCGACGAGCGCGAGCCCGGTGGAGAGCACGAGCCGGCGCAGCATGGGCAGACGGCGAGCACGGGGCGCGCAGCAGTCCGCGGCGGTGAGGGTCATGGTGGTCATCGTGCTGTCTCTTCCTCGGTGTCGTCAGATTCGGTGATCTCGTGCCCATCGAGCACGGGAAACGCGAAGTACTGCAGTTGGACGGGTCGAGAACCGACGACCCGTTGGCCGCGGTGCTCGCGGGCGAACTCGGTGATGAGCGCGACGATCTGCTCATTGAGCTCGCCGAGCTGCTCGGCGGTCACGTGAACGCTGGCCGACTGGAGGTTGGTGGCGTCGCGCCAGCGCGGGGGCAGCTCGGTCATGCCGCGCTCGACGATGTCGCGCACGCCGGCCTCGCGGTGATGCAGCCACTCGCGCATGATGACGCGGCTGGCCTGACGACCGGCCTCGCTCCCGTCGAGCTCGGGGCTGCCCATCTGGATGGCGCCGGGCACGCGCTCCCACCAGCGCTCGCGCGCGGTGCCGCGGTCAGCGACCTCGCGCACGTAGCCGTGCTTCTCGAGCTGCCGCAGGTGGTAGCTCGTCGACCCGCTGGATTCGCCGAGCCGCTCACCGAGCCCGCTGGCCGTCTGGGCGCCGTAGGTGGAGAGCGCCTCGATGATCTGCACACGCAGCGGGTGGGCAAGCGCCTTGAGACCATCGAGATCGGCGATGCGAGTCTCGGGATCGTGCGCGCTGGCTGTCATGCTGACGACTCTAGCAATGCAAACACTTGTTTGCAAGCACTTCTTTGCAATCATGTCTCTGCATACTGCGGGACGGCGGGCGCACCCTCACGAGAGCCACGGATGCGCGGCTCTAGGCTGTCCGCATGACCAACCCGTTCTTCGCCCCCAGCACGCTCCCCTACCAATTGCCGCCGTTCGCCGAGATCGAGGAGCGGCACTATGCCGAGGCGATCGAGGCGGGCATGGACGAGCAGTTGCGCGAGATTCGCGCGATCACGGCGAAGCGCGACATGCCGACGTTCGAGAACACGATGGTGCCGCTCGAGAGCAGCGGTCAGCTGCTCGCGCGCGTGCTGCGGGTCTTCTTCAACCAGTCGAGCGCCGACTCGAGCGACGCCACCAACGCGCTCGAGGAGCAGTTCGCCCCGCTGCTCTCCGCGCACGAGGACGCCATCATGCTCGACGCCGCCCTGTACTGGCGCATCGCCCAGCTGCACGAGCAGCGGCATGAGCTGAGCCTCACCGACGAGCAGCGATACCTCGTCGAGCGCCACCACACGCGCATGACGCTCGCCGGCGCGGGCCTCGACGACGAGCAGAAGGCGCAGCTGAGCGCCCTCAACGGTCGACTCTCGACCCTGACCACACAGTTCGAGAAGAACCTGCTCGCCGACACCAACGCGCTCGCGGTGCACGTCGCCACGCGCGAGGAGCTCGACGGCCTCAGCGAGGGAGAGATCTCGGCGGCCGAGGCCGCGGCACGTGACCGCGGGCTCGAGTCTGGTTACCTCATCACGCTCGTGCTGCCGACCGGGCATCCGTACCTGTCGTCCCTCACGAATCGCGACGTGCGAGAGCGCGTCATGGCCGCGTCACGCTCCCGCGGCACGCACGGCGGCGACCACGACAACCGCGAGGTGCTGCTCGAGATCGTGCGGCTGCGCGCGCAGCGGGCCCGCCTGCTCGGCTTCGACAGCCACGCCGCCTTCGTCGCCGCCGACCAGACCGCCAAGACGCCCGAGAACATCGCCGCGATGCTGACCACACTCGCCCCCGCCGCAGCCCGCAACGCGCGCGCCGAGCAGACGAAGCTCGAGGCCCTCGCGGGTCACCCGATCGAGGCGCACGACTGGCCCTACTGGAGCGAGAAGGTGCGCGCCGCCGAGTTCGACGTCGACACGGCGGCGCTGCGACCGTACTTCGAGGCCGAGCGCGTGCTGCAGCGCGGCGTCTTCGCCGCCGCGACCGCCGTCTACGGCATCACGTTCACCGAGCGTGCCGACCTCGTCGGCTACCACCCCGACGTGCGCGTCTTCGAGGTGCACAACGAGGACGGCACCGAGCTGGGCCTCTACCTGCTCGACCTCTACACGCGCGACAGCAAGCGCGGCGGCGCGTGGATGAACGAGCTCATCGGGCAGAACACCCTGCTGGAGCATCCCACGATCGTCGTCAACAACCTCAACGTGCCGAGGCCCGCCGCGGGCGAGCCGACCCTGCTGACGTTCGACGAGGTGAACACGTTCTTCCACGAGTTCGGGCACGCCCTGCACGGCCTCTTCGCGCACGTCACCTACCCGCACTTCACGGGCACCAACGTGTACCGCGACTTCGTCGAGTTCCCCAGCCAGGTCAACGAGATGTGGATGCTCTGGCCCGAGATCGTGAACGACTACGCCGTGCACCACATCACGGGCGAGCCGATCCCCGCCGAGACCCTGGACCGCATCAGGGCGAGCGAGACCTGGGGCGAAGGCTTCGCGACCTCCGAGTACCTCGCGGCGACCCTGCTCGACCAGGCGTGGCACCGGCTGAGCCCCGAGGAGGCGGAGGCCGTCACCGACGTCGCCGCCTTCGAAGCGGATGCCCTGGCTCGCGTCGGCCTCGACAACCCGGCCGTGCCCACGCGGTACTCGTCGACGTACTTCGCCCACACCTTCTCGGGCGGCTACGACGCCGGCTACTACAGCTACATCTGGAGCGAGGTGCTCGACGCCGACACGGTCGAGTGGTTCCGCGAGAACGGCGGGCTCACTCGGGCGAACGGCGACCGGTTCCGGCAGCACATCCTCGGCATCGGCGGCACGCGCGACCCGCTCGAGGCGTACCGCGAGTTCCGCGGCCGCGACGCGGTCATCGAGCCGCTGCTGCAGCGCCGCGGGCTCACCGAGTAGGGGCGCCGCCGCAGCGCCTGCCGCGCCCTCAGAACCAGATGCTGAGGTGCGGGGAGCGCGTCGTGCGGAAGAGCGCGTCGAGGCGGGCCGCCGAGCCGGGGCGCTCCTCGACGAGCCGCGCGGCTGCGCGCAGCGACTCGACGGGCGCGCCGCCCAGCAGGAGGGTGCCGAGCACGTCGACGCCGAGGCGCACCACCGCCGCCTCGGGTGCGGGGTCGGCGTCGGCAGGAGTCACCGTGGCGGTGCCGTCGGGGCTCGTGGCGAGCATCCAGTCGCCGTGCGCGAAGCCTTGTCGGTCGTCGACACGCAGCAGCACCGTGTCGGCGTGCGCGTAGCGGCGGGCGGTCAGGCTCGCCGGCACGTCGAGGATGCGCAGCCAGAGGTGCTCGCTGCGCGCCGACGTGCGCACGGCGCGGGGGTTGGAGACGATCCACGGCACGGGCTCGTCCACCGGCCGCAGCGACGCCCGCACCGTCGCCACGAGGTCGAGCTCGAGCACGAAGCGCCACAGGGCCGCGTGCGCGTCGTCGCTCGCGGCACACAGGTAGTCGAGGGTGAGAGTGTGCGCCGTGAAGTCGTCGGGGTCGGCCGCGAGGGAGTAGAGCGCGAAACCCTGCGGGGCGCCCTGCTCGTCGTCGTACCGCACCGCGCGGAGCTTGCTGGCGCGCGTGCTGCCCGCCGTGAGGCCGAGCATGCGCTGCCAGTAGTGCTCCCAGCCGGGCACCTCGCCGGTCTGGCGGCGGTGCGCGCGCTGCGCGAGCTGCGGGGCGAGCGCGCGCAGGCTCGCGGGGGCCACCTGGTGGACGCGGCCGCTCGGGCGCGGGCCCGTCCACTGCAGGGCGCGCGTGTCGACGCTGTAGTCGGCCGCCCAGGTGGCCGGCCCGAAGCCCCAGCGGCCGTAGATGGTCGCCTCGGAGACGGTGAGCATCGCGAGCGGAAGACCGGCGCTCGCGGCGGCCCGCAGCTCGCCCTCGAGCAGAGCGCGCGCGATGCCACGGCGGCGATGCGTGGGCGCGACCGTCACGGCGCTGATCGCCCAGCCCTCGATGCTCGCACCCTCGCTCACGGCGCCCAGGCTCACGGTCGACCGCCAGGAGCCCACCGTGGCCACGGGTGTCGCCGGGTCGGCGCTCGAGGGGTCCCACACGCCGATGCTGCGCGCGAAGGCGAGGCCCGCCCGATGCTCGGCGAGCTGCTCCTCCGTGAGCGTCTCGGCGTGGAAGCCCCGCCGATCGGCCTGCAGCCAGGCGTCGACCTGCGCGGCGTCCTCCCCGTCGACGAGCGCGTAGCGCAGACCCTCAGCGGCGAGCGCCTCGCGCGACCGCTCGTCGAGGGGCAGCGCGCTGTGCCGCGCCGTCACGAGTCGTCGCCTGCGAGGCCCCGACGCAGGGCATCGAGCGCGACCGCCTCGGGGTCGCTCCCCTGCTGGGCCGCGCGCGAGCGCACCGCCTCCGCAAGGTCGGCCGGCACGTGGAGACGCAGGGGCGCCGCGACGCCCTCCGTCTCCTGAGCAGCGGGCGTCGCCGGCCCCGCGCCGTCCCGCAGGAACAGCGCGAGCACGGGCACGACGACCGTGCCGAGCACGTCGAGGATCGCGATGACGCCGAACACGCGCCAGTACACGTCGGCGGCGTCCTCGCCGGGGAACTCGCCGTCGGTCAGGATCGGCAGGATGAGCATGACCGCGACGACGGCGATCGCGACGAGCGTGGCCGCGAGCCCCCAGCGGATGGCGGCCCGGCGCCGCCCCGCGAGCAGCAGGAGCAGGTTCGCGTGCGCGAAGCTGACGGCGAGGATGCCGGCCGCGGCGAAGACCTTGAACCAGACCTCCAGATCGGAGTCGGCCCAGTCGCGCCAGATGAGCACGAGGCCCGACACGAGGGCGACACCGCTCGCGAGCAGTCCGCTCACGCCGACGATGCGCATCGCCCTATCGGCGATCGCCAGGTGGCACAGGGCCGTGATCGAGAACGCCCCGAACAGCACCGTGGTGAGCAGGATCTTGCCCTGCGTCTCGCCGAAGTCGCCGCCCAGGAGGGCGATGATGCCGACGACTGCCGCACCCGAGAACGAGATGATGATGCCGTAGATGGCCCCCTTGCGGGCACCGCTCACGAGCGGGTCGCGGGCGTGCTTGGCGGTCTCGGTCGACACGGTGGCTCCTTCGTGCGGTAGCGGATGCCCGGCTCGCGGGCGACCCCGACCCTACTCCTGCGGCCCAGCGTCGTGCACTGTCCCGTCATCCACTGCCTTGTCATCCACAGTCCCGTCGCGCACTTGTCGCGGCCGCGTGACGAGCAGCACGATCGCCCCGACGACGAGCCCCCAGAAGGCGCTGCCGATACCGAGCACGACGACGCCCGAGGCCACGACGATGAGCGTCACGGCCGCGGTCAGCCGCGTCTCGGGCGCCTCGAACGCGCTCACGAGTCCCGTCGTGAACGCTCCCAGCAGGGCGAGGCCCGCGACCGCGATGATGAGGATCGGCGGGGCTGCGGCAACCAGTGCCGTCGCGACGCCCGCGCCGAGCCCGAGCAGCACGTAGGTGGCGCCGCCCGCGATGGGGGCGACCCAGCGACGGGTCGGGTCGGGGTGCGAGTCGGGGCCCGCCATGAGCGCCGCCGTGAGGGCCGCGAGGTTGACGGCGAAGCCGCCGAACGGAGCGCCCACCGCGGTCGCGAGGCCGCTCCACGCGAGTACGCGCCGCGCGGGCACGGTGCGGTAGCCGAGCGTCGTGAGCACCGCGAAGCCCGGCACGTTCTGCCCCGCCATCGTGACGATGTACAGCGGGATGCCGAGCGACACGATCACGAGCGGGTCGAACGTCGGCATGGTCAGAGTGAGGCCGGGCGCAAGGGTCGCGCCGAGCATCCAGTCGCTGCCCGCCGAGACGACGACGCCGACGATCGCGACGAGCATCGCCGCCGGCACCGCCCACCGCGTCGCCCACCGCACGAGCAGAAGCCACACGACGATGACGGGCGCTGCGAGGAGGGGCTCCTGCAGCACCGCGGTCACGGGCGCGATGCAGATGGGGAACAGGATGCCCGCGAGCATCGCGCCCGCGAGCGGCATCGGGATGCGCGTCATCGCGCGACCCAGCCAGCCCCACAGGCCGCTGACGAGGATGAGCAGTCCGCACACGATGAACGCGCCGATCGCGGCGCCGTACGAGCCCGTCGAGCCCTCCGCCGCGACGAGCAGTGCGGCGCCGGGCGTCGACCAGGCGAAGCTCAGCGGCAGGCGCGAGCGCCACGACAGCAGACCCGCGAGGAGCGCCTGCGCGATACACAGGGCGAGCAGGCCGCTCGCCGCCTCCTCGGGGCTCGCCCCGACCGCGAGCAACCCTGCGACGACGAGCGCGAACGAGCTCGCGAACCCCGTGAGCGCGCCGATGACCCCGGCGATGATCGGCTGCAGCACGCGTTCAGCCTAGGGGCGTGGCACCCTCACTCCGTGAACACGGCGCGCAGGCGCGGCCAGGAGTCGGCCCGCACGTAGACGGGCACCTCGTCCCACGGCACCTCGGTCGTGTGGGTCGCGCCGCCGGTGACCTGCTCGCCGCTGAACGCGTGCACCCACTCCCCCGCGGGCAGCGTCGCGGTGTGCGCCGTCGCACCCTCCTCGGTGACCGGCGAGACGAGGATGTCGCGGCCGAGCATCCACTGCAGCGGTGCACTCCACAGCCGATCGTCGTCGGGCCAGTCGAAGAACAACGGCCGCATGAGCGACGTGCCCGAGCCGATGGCCCACGCCGCCTCGACCGAGAGGTACGGCACGAGGCGCTCGCGCAGCTGCACGAGCCGGCGAACGCCCGGCAGCACACGATCGTCGCGCGTGCGCTCGGCGATGTTCCACGGCGTGCGGTCGCGGCTCGGGCTGCGGTGGTGGTTGAACTCCGAGTGGTACTGCATGATCGGCACGAAGGCCGCCGCGGCCATCGAGCGCAGGTACAGCTCGGCGGTCGGGATCTCGCCGCTGAACCCCGCGACATCCCACCCCCAGTAGAGGACGCCGCTCGCCGTCGCGCTCAGCCCCGCGAAGAGCGACCAGCGGAACGCCTCCCACGTGGAGTTCTCGTCGCCCGCCCAGAACGCGCCGTGCGCCTGCGAGCCGGTGAAGCCCGCACGCGAGAACGTCACGGGCGCCTTGCCGCAGCGCCGCAGCAGATCGCCGTAGGCCTTCGCATAGGCGACGGGGAAGGTGTTGTTGCCCTCGTCGCCGCGGCGCCCGTCGAGGTACTGCAGCTCACGGCCCCACGCATGCTCTCCGCCGTCGGTCTTGAACCCGTCGACGCCGAGCTCGTCGACGAGGTACCGGCGCTTCTCCGTCCACCACTCGGCCGCGCGCTCGTCGGTGAGGTCGGGCATGAGCCCGAGCGGGAACCACCAGCCGCGGTTGCGGTACGGCCGCAGTCGTCCGTCGGGCCCTGGCTCGCGGATGAGCACACCCTCGGCCTTCGCGACGTCGGCGTCGTGCCGCAGCTGACCGCGCGGGTGGGGCCGCATCTTGAGCAGCGGAATCTGCCACAGCACGAGCCTGACGTCGCGCTCGTGGAGTTCGTCGACCATGCCCTTCGGGTCGGGCCACGCGCCCTCGGCCGGGAAAGTGAAGTCGGCGAGGCGCATCGGTGCAGCATCCTCGCGCGGCGTGTACTGCGCGTCGCGCCAGATGTGGAACGTGCTCTCATCGCTCCACGCCTCGATGACGATGCTGCCGACCGGAATGTCGTGCTCGCGGTGTGCGTCGGCCTGGCGCATGACCTCGGCCTGCGTATTCCACTCGTTGCCGCTCGCCCACAGCCGCAGCACCCAGTCGGGCAGCTGCTCGGGGCGGCCGACCTCGCCGAGGAACGCGTCGAGCACGGCGTGCGGCGTGCCCGTGTAGGCCGCAAGCTCCAGGGCACGGGATACTGCGCTCGCCTCGTCGACCTCCGCCTCGATCTGCAGGCGGTCACCGGCGGTGGCTCCGACGTCGAACCAGACGCGGCGAGAGGTGCGCACGTGGAAGCCCCAGCCGCGCCCGCCGACGACGTGCGCGAAGGGCATGGGCAGGTAGGTCTTGCGCTCCGCGCCCTGCGACTTGTACTGCTCGAAGACGACCGAGTCGAGCTCGGCGCCGCGGTGGTCGAGTGCGTCGAAGCGCTCCCCGAACCCGGCCACGCGCTCCCCCGGCGCGAGCGCGAGGGCGGCGCGCACGCGCAGCAGCCGCTCGCCGTCGTCGAGCACCTCGACGCTGCCGTGCACGAGGCCCGCGGCGACGTCGGCGGCCACGAGGTCGTCTGGTGCGCTGCGCCAGGCGGCGACGCGCACGGTGAACCAGCGGGTGTGCTGACTGGTCGAAGAGTCACCCGGCCCGCCGACGAAGCGGTAGCGGTAGGCGCGGTGCGGCTCGAGGTCGGTGAGGGTCGCGGAGAATCCGCGGGCGGCGCGCGCGAGTCGCGCCTGCGCGCTCGCGAGGTGCCCGCCGTCGACGGACTGGCCGCGAGACGTCCGCTCGGTGCGGGTCAGAGGGTGCTCATGCACCGTGCCGCCGTCGTCCCACTCCAGCACGACAGCGTCGACCTCGGCGCTCGTGCGCACGCCGAGCGTCAACGGCTCGCCGGCCACGGGGTCGACGGGGTCGCGCTGGTCGGTGTCGACCGAGTACGGGTGGCCGGAGCCGAACGGGGAGTGCCGGATCACGAGGCCCCCTCTCGTGCGTCGGCGGGGCCGTCGACGGTGCCCGCGACACCGAGCTCGACCGCGAGGCGCACGACCATCGCGTGACTCCACAGCAGCGGGGTCGCGACGGGCCCCCAGCGCTCGATCCACTCATGCTCGCGATCGGGGGCGAGAAGGTGGTCGCCGACCTGCTCGGGCAGAAACCCCTCGGCGGTCTCGGTGCGCGCCGCCCACTCGAGCTGCGCGCGAGCGCGGTCGAGGTCGCCCGCGGCCGCGTAGGCGAGCCCGAGCATGCAGCTGAGCAGCGGCCACTGGCCGCCGCCGAAGAACGTGTCGTCCAGGTAGCGGTGCACGCCGCCGTCGACGCTGAGCGCGTCGTCGATCGCGCGAATGCTCACGAGCCCGAGCGTGCTCGTCGCGTCGATGACGCCGAGCGGCGCGATGACGGCGGCGAGCGACGCGTCCACCGCGCTCGCACCGAGCCACTTCGCGAGGTGGCCATCGTGGGTGCCGCGCTCGATCATGAGTGCGCGGCACTCCTCTGCGGTCGTGCGAGCGCGCGCTGCGGTCGCCGCGGGCAGCACGTCTGCGTCGGCGGCGGCCTCGAGACCCGCGACGATGCAGCCGAGGGTCGAGACGTGCACCTCGTCGCGGTGCTCCTCCCACCAGTCGTAGCAGGGGCGGTGGGCCGTCGCGAGCAGGTAGTCGACGCTGAGGCGGATGCCCGACGCCCAGCGCTCGAGGCTCAGACCGTGGCGGCGCGCGTGGGAGACGGCGGCCCACACCCAGGTGCCGTAGCCGTCGGTCTGGAAGTCCCACCAGTCGTCGTCACCCGCGGATCCGTCGAGGGTGAAGCGGGTGGGGAGCATGCGATCGTCGGGCAACGGCGTGCCGGCGGCCTCGGCGGCGACGATCTCGGCCACCTCGCCGGAGCGCTCGGCGAGCATCCTGTCGCACCAGTCGAAGAAGCGCGACGCGGACTCGACGGAGCCCGCCGCCGACATGGCGTCGGCGATGAACGCCCCGTCGCGGAACCAGCTGTAGCCGCGGTACGCCGAGAAGGTGGGGCTCGCCGGGTAGGCGCCGCCGTCGTGCTGCAGCCGCTCGATGAGAGCGACGCTGCGCTGCACCAGATCGGCGAGGTCGACGCCGCGGGGCGTACTGGGGTCGGTGGTGACGTGCGTCATGCGGGAGCCTTCCGGGGCGTGCAGGGGCGGGGCTCCGAGCCCGAGAGAACTCGGAGCCCCGCCTGTGAGGGTGGTACGAACTGACGAGAGCGGCTAGCCGCCGATGACGGCGTTGATGCGCTCCTCCGCGCTCGCGAGGGCGTCAGCGACCGACGTGCGGCCGGCCTGCGCCTCGATGAGCTCCTCCGTGATGATGTCCTGCATCTCCTGCTGCCCGGTCTCGACGAGCGGGGTGAGGGCGATGCCGTCGAGCGAGTCGAACACGGCCTGGCGGTTGGCCGGGTCGCCCTTCTCGAGGTAGACCGCGAGCTGCGCCTCATCGCTGATGGGCGGCAGCTCCCAGCCGGAGTCGAGTCGCACGTCGACCATCGTCTGCGAGGAGGTGAGGAACTCGGCCCACAGCGTGGCCGCCTCGACGTTCTCGGCGTTCGCCGAGACACCCACGGCGTTGGAGAAGACGGCGCTCGCCTGCGTGCCGTTGCCCGGCTCGACCGCGATGTCCCACGCGAAGGGCACGTCGGCGACGGCGCCGAACACCCAGATGCCCGTGTGCATCATGCCCAGCTTGCCCTCGACGAACAGGTTCGTGTCGAAGTCGGGCGAACCCTGGCCCTGCTCGATGGTCGGCATGACGGTGCCGCTCTTCGAGGTGAGCCACTCGGCCGCCTCGATGCCGCCCGGAGTGTTGAACGCCACAGCGGTGCCGTCCTCGTTGAGGAACGACTCGCCGTTCTGCTCGAGCACTTTGTAGTACTCGTAGAACGAGACCGGCTGGTGGCTGCCCCAGATGTCGTCGCCGAGCGCGGTGATCGCCTCAGCGGCGGCCTGCTCGTCAGCCCACGTCCAGTCGGCCGTCGGGTAGTCGAGGCCCGCCTGGTCGAAGAGGTCGGCGTTGTAGTAGAGCACGACGGCCGAGAACGAGCTCGGCAGTCCGTAGCTCACGCCGTCGACCGAGTACGCGTCGATGAGCGACTCGCGGTAGGCCCCGGCGTTCGACACCTCGAGCGGCGCCAGCGCTCCGCTCGCCGCAAGCTGCGGGAAGAAGTCGTAGTTCGTGTCGACGACATCGGCGATCGTGCCGGCCGCGAGATCGGTCTGCAGGGTCGTGAAGTAGTCGGCGTACGGCAGCGTCGTCACGTCGATCGTGATGCCGGGGTTCTCGGCCTCGAACGCCTCGACGATGAGCTCGAGGTTCTCCTCGTTGCCTCCCGCCGAGATGAAGTTGCTGTACGTGACGACGACGTCTCCGTCGCCTTCCGCGGAGGGCTCGGTGGAGCATCCCGCGAGGATGAGTGCTGCCGCGGCGGTGAGCCCGACAGCGGTGAGTGTGCGCTTCATGTGAGTGCTATCTCCTTCGATAGGGGTTGCAGTGGTGCGGGTGGATACGGAATGCCTCGGGGCTCACTTGATCCCCGAGCTGGCGACGCCCTGAATGACGTACTTCTGGGCGAAGATGTAGAGCGCGAGCATTGGGATGATGCTCACGACGGAGCCGGCCATGACGACGTCCCAGGCCGTGGTGTACTGCCCCTGGAGCGCGGCGAGCGCGATGGGCAGGGTCTGCAGCTCGGCGTCGCGCAGCACGATGAGCGGCCACAGGAAGCTGTTCCAGCTGCCCATGAAGGCGAAGATCGTGAGCGTCGCGAGCGCCGGGCGAATGTTCGGAATGATGATCTGCCAGAAGATGCGGAAGTGCCCGGCACCGTCGAGAGTCGCGGCCTCGTCGAGTTCGCGCGGCACCTGGTTGATCGCCTGGCGCAGCAGGAAGATGCCGAACGCGGCGGCGAACGTCGGCAGCAGCGCGCCGAGGTAGGTGTTGATGAGCCCGAAAGCCTTGATCTGCGCGAAGAGCGGCACGACGAGCACCTGCAGTGGAATCATCATGGTCGCGAGGTAGATCGCGAAGACGATGCCGCGGCCGCGGAACGGCAGCCGGCTGAACGCATAGGCGGCGGTCGCGCTCGTGAACAGCTGCGCGATCGTCGTGAGCGTGGCGAGCACGAAGCTGTTGACGACGACGCGCGCGAACGGCCGCTCGGTGAAGAGCGTCTCGTACCCGTTCAGCGAGGGGTTCTCGGGCCACAGGCTCGGCTCGGTCGAGAGGCCGATGCCGTCGGAGACCGAGGTCACGACCGTCCACAGGAACGGGAAGAACATGAGCGCCGCGCCGAGGATCACGACGGCGTGCAGAAGAACCGATCCGAGGGATGCCCGGCGCCGGGCATCCGCGCTCGTACGATCGGTGCTCGCCCCGCGGTCGGGGCGTGGCAGCGTGCGCGACTCAGCCATAGTGCACCCACCTCTTCTGGCCGATGACCTGCACGAGCGTCACGGCGAGGATGACGGCGAAGAGCATCCACGAGAGCGCGGAGGCCTCGCCCGCCTGCCCGTAGCGGAAGGTCAGGTCGTAGATCTGCTGCACGACGACCTGGGTCGAGCCGGCGGGGCCGCCGCCCGTCATCGCGTACACCTGGTCGAAGACCTGGAACCCGTTGATGAGCGAGATGACGACGACGAAGAACGTGCTGGGGCTCAGCATCGGCAGGGTCACGCTCACGAGGCGCCGCCAGGGGCCAGCACCGTCGACCTTCGCCGCGTCGTAGAGGTCGGGGTTGATCGCCTGCAGACCCGCGAGCAGGATGACCATGACGAAGCCGAGGTCCTTCCACGCACTCGCGAGGATGATCGAGGGCATCGCCCACGCCGGGTCGGTCCACCACCCGGGGCCGTCGATGCCGAACCAGGCGAGCACGGCGTTGACGACGCCGTTGGCGGGGTTGAGCAGCCAGCGCCACACGATCGCGACGACGATCCAGCTCGTGACGACGGGGAGGAAGTAGATGCCGCGCCAGAACGCGCGACCCTTGAGGGCACGGTTGAGGGCGAGAGCGAGCAGGAGGCCGCCGACGTAGACGAGCGGCAGGTAGCCGACGATGTAGTAGAGCGTGTGGGCGAAGACTTCACCCGTCTGGCCCTCGCTGACGAGGCGGGCGAAGTTGTCGAGCCCCACCCACTGCATGGGCGTGATGAGGTTCCACTCGTGCAGGCTGATCCACGCCGCGGCGACCATGGGTCCGAGCACGAAGAGGGTCAGGGGAATGGCGCTCGGCAGCAGGAAGGCGAGCACGGTGAGCGCGTAGGTGACGCGGGTGCGGCGCGAGCGAACCGGTCGCCGGATGCCCGCCACGGGTGTGCGCGTGGGCTCGGGGCTGCGGTCGAGCAGGCTCGTCTGCAGGGTCGACGTGCTCACGAATCGGCCTCGGGTGGAGCTGCCTGCTGCACGAGGCGACGGCGCACGAGGTCGCCCTGCTCGCCCATGGAGCCGTCGGCGTCGAACGGGGTCGCCAGCACGAGCGTCGCGGCGCCCTGAGCCCAGCTGTCGTCCTGCCAGCGCTCGACGGCGATCGGCACCCCGCGCCGGGAGGGGATGAGGGCGGCGCGAAAGGCGGGCTCGAAGCCGTAGGACCAGTGGGTCCAGTCGGCGGTGCCCTCGCCGAGCAGGATCACGACCTCGGGGTCGAGCACGTGCACGAGCCCGGCAACGGTGCGGCCGAGCAGGTGGCCTGCCTCGCTGAAGACAGCCGTCGCGCGGTCGTCACCCGAGTCCGCGGCATCCCGCAGCGCCTCGATTCCCGCCGATGCGCCGATGATGCCGCGTTCGCGGGCGATGCGCACGAGTGCGTCCTCGCTGAGGAACGTCTCGAGGCAGCCGTGGTTGCCGCACGAGCACAGGGGCCCGTCGTCGCGCACGGGAGTGTGGCCGACCTCGCCCGCTCCCCCGCGCGACCCGCGCAGGATCACGCCGTCGACGACGATCGCCGCGCCGACACCGGTACCGATCGTGACGACGAGGAAGCTGTCGTGGCGACGACCGAGACCGTAGAGGCGCTCGGCCATGGCGAGGGCGTTGACGTTGTTCTCGACGAGCACGGGCAGGCCGAGTTCACGGCGCAGGCTCTCGCCGATGGGCGCGTGGGTCCAGCCGAGCTGGGTCGAGTCGACGACCCCCTCGCCCTGGCGGTCGACATCCCCCGGCACGCCGACGCCCACGCCGAGGAGCGGGGTGTCTGCACCACCCTCGATGAAGCGGCGCAGCAGCTCGACGAGCTTCGCGAGCATGGTGGTCGCCGAGGCGTCGAAGGGCTCGCTCGCCGTGCGCAGCACGGAGCCGTCGATGCCCACCTCGACGAAGGCGACGTGGTCGGCCGCGACCTTGACTCCGACGGCGCGACCGGCGCTCGCGACGAGCCCGAGCATGCGAGCGGGGCGGCCGCCCTGCGAAGGCTGGTGGGCGAGCTCGCGCAGAAGGCCGTCGGCCAGGAGGTCCTTGGTGAGCTGCGTCATGAGCGCGGGAGAGAGGTTGAGCGCCCGCGCGAGCTCGGCGCGCGACGCGGGGCCGTGAGCACCGAGGTGCGCCAGGATCGCGGAGCGATTGACGTCGGTGCGAGCCATCGGGCGGAGCGCCATTGATTCCCCTTACTTCAGGACTAAACAAACCATAGAATGAAGTACCGAAGCATGTCAAGACGCGCCTCCCTGGCGGCGGCGCGCCTGGTAGCACCACCCCCGACGAAGGAGTCCCTATGACCGCCGGCACCCGCGAGCGCTTCGAGCAGTACCTGTGGACAGTGCGCGACCGTCTGGCTCGCGACGACCGCATCCTCGGGCTCGTCGGCATGGGCTCCACCGCCGAGAGGCACCGGGTCGACGAGTGGAGCGACCACGACCTCGCGCTCGTCGTCGCGAAGGTGCACCTCGGTGCGGGCAAAGCCCGCCGCGGTGAGACGCTTGCCGCGTCGGCGCTCCTCCCGGGTGACGCCGTCACGCACCTGCTCACGGCGGTCGCCACGCTCTCCCATGTCGACAACCGCGCCGACTACCTCGACCCTCGACGCCGCATCGAGCTGACCCGCCCCGACCTGGCAACGTCGCTCACTGACGCGCTCAGACTCGACGAGGTCGCACTCGCGCGCCGCCTGCTCGACCTCGTCGGGTCGCTCGCAGGCGACCGACCCGAGTGTCCCCACGCCGCCCTCGCCGTGCTGCGCGCCCGGCACGGCTGGGGCTAGTCGGCGCGCGGGCAGTCGCACTACGCGGGCACGCGCAGGTCTCGCTCAGGTCGCGTCGCATACTCGCGCCCGCTCGGAGCGCGCCACTGCAGCACGCCGTCGCTCGAGTGCCTGACTGCCCACCGTGTGTGGTGCTTGAGCCGATGATGCGAGGGGCACAGGTGTGCGAGGTTGTCGTGATCGGACCGGCCACCGTGCTGCCAGTCGATCGTATGGTCGAGGTCGGAGGTCGATGCGCCTCGACCGCAGCCGGGGAACCTGCAGGTACCGTCGCGCACCCTCAGCCACAGCTTGAGGTCTGCCGGCACCGTGTAGCGATCGCGACCGACGGAGAGCACCGCCCCCGTCTCGGGATGGGTCAGCAGTCGCGTGAACGAGGGAGCGTGCGCGGCGAGTCGACGGGCAGTCTCGTCGTCGATCGGGCCATAGCCCTCGAGTTCGGCGGGAGCATCGGACGGCGTGCTGCCTGAGCGGTCGAGAAGAGTGAGTACCGGCACAGTCACGAGAATCTGCGCGCGAATACCCTGACCCAGCGCTGTCTCAGCCACGACGCCGTCGATGAGAAGGTCGGCGAACGCGTCGGCGCGCCGCTGCGCGAGGGTGCGACCGTCGCTCACACCGCGGGAAGCCGCGGGCTCGGCGTCATGGGCGGCGAGGCCCTCGCCCGTCTCGAGGGACCGTGCGATGTGCGTGAGCCGTGCGTAGATGCTCTGAGCCTGCTCAGCGGGCAGGTAGGCGGTCAACCAGGCCATGCCGTCGCGCGCGGGCTCCACCGCTACATGCCGTGACTCCACGGCCGCGGTGCGGCGCACCGCGATGGAGTCGGGATGAACCCGTTCGCGGATCACACGGGCGCGCTGCCGAAACCGCTCAGGCGTGCGACTCTCGGCCGCGGTCAGCGCCACGGCCTCGAACTCCGCGCGAACCTCGGCGGGAAGCGACCACGCCTGGTCGATGAGTATCGAGGCGTGACGATACGTGATGCGACCGTCGGCGAGTGCCTGGCGAGTCGCAGGTAGGTCGGCGCGCAGAGTGCGTGCCTGCTCGAGCAGCGTCGTCGCGGTCCGCTCGGAGACACGCAGGGCTGCAGCGAGTTCAGCAGCGGTGGTGCGCCTGGCAACGACCTCAGGACTCCAGCCCGCAGCACCGGTCGATGAGGCACCAGCGCCCTCGACATGGGAGATGACCGCGCTCACGTCTGCAACAAGGGCGGCTCGGCGCTCCGCGATGCGCGCCTCCCGCACCTCCAGCTCGATGAGTTCGTCAAGCAGCGCGTCGAGACGCGAGTCGCTCGCGTTCCGCTCGTCCACCGTCATCGTCATGCCGATAGTCCAGCATCGACCACCGACATTCCCACCCTCGAGACCGGGATCATGCGCGCGCGACCGTGGGCGGGCTCAGTGCACGCAGCACGGCGGCACGCGGCACGGCGGCACGCGGCACGGCGGCACGCGGCACGGCGGCACGCGGCACGGCGGCACGCGGCACGGCGGCTCGGCGCGACCAGGGGCGCGGTCAGCGCGCGGGGTACCAGTGCCGCACGTGCTGGCGGTCGGCGCGGGCCTGCCAGAACTCGACCTCGGTCGGCTGCAGCGCCCATGCGGCCCAGTCGTGGTTGTGGGGCTCGGTCACGGCGGGTCGGGCGGCCCAGTCGGCGGCAGCGACCTCGCTGGGCAGCTCTTCGACCTCGCCGGTCACGCGCACCTGTCGCCCCCGCTGCGGCCAGTAGAAGGTCAACGCGGCGTAGGGGTTGGCCGCCAGGTCGATGCCCTTGCGCGTGGAGCGCGCGCCCGCGAACACCCACTGGCCCTCGCTGAGATCTTTGAGGATGAGCGTGCGCGCCGTGACGTGGCCCGTGGGCCCGGCCGTGGAGAGCGTGCACGCGTGCGGCTGGTGCACGCCGAAGTGCAGTGCCTCGTCGAGCCACTCGAGGAACAGGTCCTCGGCCGAGGCCGGCGCCCGCGTGGGGTCGAAGATCGGCAGGTCGTCGGGAAAGTCGGGTAGGGCCCGCAACCGGTCGCGCAACGAGTCGCTCATGGCGTCAGGGTAGCCGCGCGACCTGCGAGCTACGCGGACTTCTCGCGGCGCTGCGCCGCCCGGCGCGGCACGATCGTCGGCGCCGCGTTCTCCATGACGGCCTCCCGCGTCACGACGACGCGCCCGACCTCGTCGCTCGAGGGCACCTCGAACATGATCGGCCCGAGCACCTCTTCGAGGATCGCGCGCAGACCGCGAGCACCGGTCTGGCGCAGCACGGCGAGGTCGGCGACCGCGTCGAGCGCGTCGGGAGCGAACTCGAGCTCGACGCCGTCGATCTCGAACATGCGCTGGTACTGCCGCACGAGAGCGTTCTTCGGAGCGGTGAGAATCTCGATGAGCGCCGTGCGGTCGAGCGGCGTGACGGTCGTGACGACGGGCAGGCGGCCGATGAACTCGGGGATGAGACCGAACTTGTGCAGGTCCTCCGGCAGAACCTCGCTGAAGAGGTTCTTCTCCTCCGCCTTGTCGTGCAGCGGGGCGCCGAAGCCGATGCCGCGCTTGCCCGCGCGCTGGCTGATGATGTCCTCCAGCCCCGCGAAGGCGCCGGCGACGATGAAGAGAACGTTCGTCGTGTCGATCTGAATGAACTCCTGGTGCGGATGCTTGCGCCCGCCCTGCGGGGGAACGCTCGCGACCGTGCCCTCCAAGATCTTGAGCAGAGCCTGCTGCACACCCTCACCGGAGACATCACGCGTGATCGAGGGGTTCTCGGCCTTGCGGGCGATCTTGTCGACCTCGTCGATGTAGATGATGCCCGTCTCAGCCCGCTTGACGTCGAAGTCGGCGGCCTGCAGGAGCTTGAGGAGGATGTTCTCGACATCCTCACCGACGTAGCCGGCCTCCGTGAGCGCCGTCGCGTCGGCGACGGCGAAGGGAACGTTGAGGCGCTTCGCGAGCGTCTGCGCGAGATAGGTCTTGCCGCAGCCGGTGGGGCCGATGAGCAGGATGTTGCTCTTCGCGATCTCGACCTCGTCGGCGAGCTGGTCGGCCGAGGTGAGCGACTGACCGGCCCGGATGCGCTTGTAGTGGTTGTAGACGGCGACGGAGAGCGAGCGCTTGGCCGCCTCCTGCCCGACAACGTACTCGCCGAGGAAGTCGTAGATCTCACGGGGCTTGGGCAGCTCGAACTCGGCCGCCTCGCTCTCGTTCGACTCGGCGAGACGCTCCTCGATGATCTCGTTGCACAGCTCGACGCACTCGTCGCAGATGTACACGCCGGGGCCGGCGATGAGCTGCTGCACCTGCTTCTGGCTCTTTCCGCAGAAGGAGCACTTGAGCAGGTCGGCGCTTTCTCCGATGCGGGCCACGGGGCCCCCCTTCCGTGCGTACGTGCATCGAGCCTAACCCGCAGCGCCGACGATGTGCGCGCACCTCTCCCCGCCCGGGTGTCGCGCGCCCCGCAGCGGGCCCCGCGCCGACCAGCGCAGTCCCTCCGGAGACCCGACCCGTCGCCACGACTCAGGTCTCCGAATGCTGAGCAGAACCACAAGCCTCGTCACTTAGTCTGGAGCCGTCATGAGCACCCACGATCGTCTCGCTGCGCGGCGCAGTCGCGTGGCCGCGTCGTGGCTCGTCGGCGTCGTCGCGACGGTCATCGCCGGCGCCGCGCACGCTCTCGGCGGAGGCGGCACGCCCTCGACTGCCGCTCTCGCGACGGCACTCGTGACCTCCGGCCTCGTGGGCATGATAGTGATCGGTGCGCGACCGTCGAGTCCGCGCATCCTCATCGGGGTCGCGATCGATCAGGCGATCTTCCACAGCCTGTTCTCGTTCTTCGCCGGTGCTGCCGCCGGCACAGCCGCTGTCGGGACAGCCGGCGCGCACGCCGCGCACACCGCACCCCTCTCCCTCGCGAGCCCCGCGGTCGCCACGCACGGGGCGGCAAGCCTGCCGATGGCGCTCACCCACGTCGCGGCCGGCGCGGTCGCCTTCCTGCTCGTACGCTTCGGCCTCGACGCGATCGCCCGCGTCGTGCGCTCGCTGGCCCTGCGGGTCGCCTCCCTGCTGCGGGATGCTCCCGCGGCCGTGCCGCTGCCCAGTACGCCGCGCCTCGCCCCCGCGGCACTTGCTCTGCCCCGCCTCGGCGGCATCCTTCAGCGCCTCGAACTGCGGCGCGGCCCGCCCGCCCTCGCCGCCGTCTAGCGCGGCACCCTGACGCAGACACCTTTTCCCGGCGCCTGACCCGCTCACTGCCGTGCCGTCGAGCACACCCGAGCGCGCGCCTACTCACTCTCAGACACTTTCTCTCAGACAAGGACACACCATGAAGAACCGCACCCGCATCACCGCCGCCGCCCTCGCGGGCGGTCTGCTCGCCCTCGCCGCACCCGTCGCGGCGCAAGCCCACGTCTCGGCGACCGCCACGAGCGACGCCGCCGGCTCGTACACCGTCGTCACCTTCTCGGTGCCGCACGGCTGCGAGGGATCGCCCACGCAGGTCGTGACGATCGACATTCCCGAGTCGATTCCGATCGTCACACCGACCGTCAACCCGCTGTGGAGCGTCGAGAAGGTCATGGTGCCGCTCGACGAGCCGCTCGAGGCGGCCGAGGGCGCCGAGCCGGTCACGGAGCGCATCGGCCAGATCGTCTACACCTCGACGACGGGCGGCCTGGAGGACGGCTTCCGCGACGCGTTCGAGCTCTCCCTGCGGCTGCCCGACGGGGAGGCCGGCGACACGGTCGAGTTCCCGGTCACGCAGACGTGCGACGAGGGCACGGCCGTGTGGGAGGGCGAGGATGCTCCGCTCGTGACCCTCGCCGCCTCCACGGGCGACGCCCACGGCGGCAGCCACAGCGACGCGGAGGAGATGACCGCCGAGACCGCGGGTACGGAGACGGAGGCCGTCGCGAGCGCCGCGCAGCCTGACGTTCTCGCCCGCGTGCTCGGCGCCCTCGGCATCCTCGTCGGCGCCGGCGGCATCACCGCGGCGATCCTCACCCGCCGCACCGCGCGCACCACCGCGGGGCAGTAGACGATGCGCCGCGCTTCCGCTCCCCTGGCAGCCCTCGGGCTGGGCCTCGCCCTCGTGGCGGGGCCCGCCCTGCCCGCCTCGGCCCACAACTCCGTCGTGTCGACCACTCCCGAAGAGGGCGAGACCCTCACCGAGGTTCCCGAGTTCTTCGTCGTCACGACGAACGAGGCGATGCTCGACGTGGGGGGCGAGGGCGCGGGCTTCGCCATCCAGGTGACCGACGAGAGCGGGCTCTACTACGGCGACGGCTGCGTCGACGTGGGCGGCCCGTCGATGTCGACGCCGGCGGCGCTCGGCGAGGCCGGGGACTACACGATGGCCTTCCAGTACGTCTCAGCCGACGGCCACACGCTCTCCGACACGCTCGCGTTCCGCTACCAGCCCGCCGTGGATGCTCAGGCGAGCGCGGGCTCCCCCGCGCCGCCGGAATGCGGCACGACGTCGGCGAGCGCATCGGGCGGCGACGAACCGGCTGCCGCAGCGGGTGACGAGTCGTCAGCCGTGCTCGGCGCGGTCGCGGCCATCGGCGGGGGCGTCGTGCTCCTCGCCGTCGTGGCGGGCATCGCCGTGTGGCTCACGCGTCGCCGGCGCGCCTGAGGCCCCGTACGCAGAACGACGCGAGCCCCGCATCCCCCGATTTCCCGGGATGCGGGGCTCGCGCTCGTGGCGGCGCCTCGTTACGAGGCGAGGGCCGGCAGATTCTTGCGACTCGTGAGCACCTGATCGATGAGACCGTACTCGAGCGCTTCCTGCGCGATGAGGATCTTGTCGCGGTCGATGTCTCTGTTGACTTCCTCGACCGACTTGTTGGAGTGCTTCGAGAGGGTCTCCTCCAGCCACTCGCGCAGTCGGGCGATCTCGCGCGCCTGAATCTCGATGTCGCTCGCCTGCCCGCGGCCCGCGTCGCCCGTCGCGGGCTGGTGGATGAGCACGCGCGCGTTGGGCAGCGCGAGACGCTTGCCGGGTGAGCCTGCGGCGAGCAGCACGGCCGCGGCGGAGGCGGCCTGCCCGAGCACGACGGTCTGGATCTCCGGGCGGATGTACTGCATCGTGTCGTAGATCGCCGTCATGGCCGTGAACGAGCCGCCGGGGCTGTTGATGTACATGACGATGTCGCGGTCAGGGTCCTGAGACTCGAGCACGAGCAGCTGCGCCATGACGTCGTCGGCCGACGCGTCATCGACCTGCACGCCGAGGAAGATGATGCGGTCTTCGAACAGCTTCGCGTACGGGTCCTGCCGCTTGTAGCCGTAGGCGGTGCGCTCCTCGAAGCTGGGGAGGATGTAGCGGCTGCTCGGCATGGCCGGAGCGCCGGCGGAGAAGTGGGGCGTTTCCATCGGTATCGTCTTCCGTCCTTTACTTGCCGTGCTCGGTGCCGCCGCCGCCGACGACGTCGCTCGCGGAGGCGCGAATGTGGTCGACGAAGCCGTATTCGAGGGCCTCCTCGGCGCTGAACCAGCGGTCACGGTCGCCGTCCTTGTTGATCTGCTCGACCGTCTTGCCGGTCTGCTCGGCGGTGATCTCGGCGAGACGCTTCTTCATGTCGTTGATGAGCTGCGCCTGCGTCTGGATGTCGCTCGCGGTGCCGCCGAAGCCGCCGTGCGGCTGGTGCAGCAGCACGCGCGCGTTGGGCGTGATGTAGCGCTTGCCCTTCGTGCCGGAGGTCAGCAGCAGCTGTCCCATCGACGCGGCCATGCCGATGCCGACGGTGACGATGTCGTTGGGCACGAACTGCATCGTGTCGTAGATCGCCATGCCTGCGGTGACGGAGCCGCCGGGCGAGTTGATGTAGAGGTAGATGTCCTTGTCAGGGTCCTCCGCGGCGAGCAAGAGAAGCTTCGCGGCGATCTCGTTGGCGTTCTCGTCGCGCACCTCTGACCCGAGCCAGATGATGCGGTCCTTGAGCAGTCGGTCAAAAACACTGTTGGGCAGTGTCGGTTCGGCCATGTGGGGAGCTCCTGTTCGTCTCGTGCTTCGAATCTACGCGAGGCGACCCGCCGCATCCGTCATGTTCGCCGTGGGCAGAGAGCGGCGCGCCCGCGCCGGGTCCGGGATGCACGAGGGGCCCGGCACCTGCGGCGCCGAGCCCCTCGTGACCGCGCTGCGCGCGGACATGGTTCCTAGTGGTCGTGACCCTCGTGGTCGTCGTCGCTCTCGGCGACGGGCGCGGTCGCGGCCGCCGTGAACGCGGTGAGGTCGACGGGCTGGCCCTTCGAGTCGACGACCTTGACCTTGCTGAGGGCGACGGAGAGCGCCTTCGAGCGGGCGACCTCGCCGACCATGCCGGGGATCTGCCCGTTCTGGTCGAGGATCTTGATGAACTCGCCGGGCTCCATGTTGTACTGCTGGGCGCCCTGGATGAGGTACTGGGTGAGCTCGTCCTGGCTGACCTTGACCTCCTCCTTCTCGGCGAGGGCGTCGAGGAAGATCTGGTTGCGGAAGGTCGTCGTCGTGGACTCGGTGACCTCGGCGCGGTGCGCGTCGTCCTCGAGGCGGTCCTCGTTCTCGAGGTGGCGGTGCACCTCGCCCTCGATGAGCGAGTCGGGCACGGGAATCTCGACCTGCTCGAGCATCGCGGCAAGCAGCTTGTCGCGTGCCTCAGCACCCTGGCCGAACGACTTCTGCTGGGCGAGCTGCGTGCGCAGGTCATCCTTCATCTCGCCGATCGTGTCGAACTGGCTGGCGATCTGCGCGAAGTCGTCGTCAGCCTCGGGAAGCTCGCGCTCCTTCACCGACTGGATGGTGACCTCGATTTGCGCCATCTTGCCCTCGTGGTCGCCGCCGAGCAGCTTCGACTCGAACGTGGTCGTCTCACCCGCGGTGAGCGACTCGACGGCCTCGTCGATGCCCTCGATGAGCTCACCAGAGCCGACCTCGTACGAGATCGAGCTGGCGGTGTCGACCGTGTTGCCCTCGACGCTCGCGACGAGGTCGAGCTGCACGAAGTCGCCGGTCGTTGCCGGGCGATCGACGGTCACGAGCGTGCCGAAGCGGCTGCGCAGGTTCTGCAGCTCCTCCTCGACCTCCTCGTCGCTGACCTCGGTCGCCTCGACCTCGATCGTGAGCCCCTCGTAGGCCGGCATGTCGAACTCGGGCCGTACGTCGACCTCGACCTCGACCTGCAGGTCGCCGGAGAAGTCCTTCTCGCTCGGCCACTCCTTCACGTCGGCGCTCGGGCGGCCGAGGGCGCGCAGGCCCTGCTCGGCGATCGCGTCGCGGTAGAACTTGTCGAGACCCTCGCTCACAGCGTGGTTGAGCACCTCACCGCGGCCGACGCGCTGGTCGATGATGGGCGGCGGAACCTTGCCCTTGCGGAAGCCCGGAATCGTCACCGACTCGGCGATGTGCTTGTAGGCGTGCTCGATGCTGGGCTTGAGCTCTTCCGGCGTCACCGTAATGGCGAGCTTGACGCGCGTCGGGCTGAGCTTCGTGGCCGTGGACTGAACCAAAAGGATCTCCTGAATGTGTGGACGTCATGTGGGCGTCGTGCGGGCGTGGTCGGGGCGACAGGATTTGAACCTGCGGCCTCCCGCTCCCAAAGCGGGCGCTCTACCAAGCTGAGCTACGCCCCGCGACCGTGACCGTGACCAAGCGCGTCACGACGCAGGTCGCTACGAAAAATGGCCTCGGCAAGTCTAGCCGAGTCACGGCTGGGCGGCGCCGAGAGCACCCGGAAGGGCAGTGTTCTGCGCAGTGTTCCGACGCGGAACGGCGCGCGGAGTCTGGCGACGAGGCGGCTAAAGTCGAGAGTCGAGGATGTCTGCGGTGTTCGGCAGTTCTCTCCACGTGGTTCACCCCAAGAGTATTGAAGGAAGCACCTGTGACGTCGACCTCCCTGGATCGGGCGCCTGCGAATGCCCGCCCGACAACGGAGCGCCTCAGACCAGAGATCCAGGGTTTGCGGGCCGTCGCGGTGGCACTGGTCTTCGCCTACCACCTGTGGCCGGAGCGCCTGCCCGGTGGATTCATCGGCGTTGATATGTTTTTCGTCATTTCGGGGTATCTGATCATCGGGCACCTCGTCAGAGAGATTCGTGACACTGGGCGAATTCGACTCGCGCGCTTCTGGGAACGCCGCGCCCGCCGCATACTTCCCCTCGCGCTCGTCGTCCTCAGCGTCGTGGCGGCGGCAACGTGGTTCCTCAGCGAGGGCGAAGACAAGGTGCAGTACCTCGAAGAGATCATTGCGTCGGTCTTCTTTGTGGAGAACTGGCTACTGGCGTCCAATGCAGTGGACTACCTCCGTGCGGATTATGAACCCTCGCCGGTACAGCACTTCTGGTCACTCGCCGTCGAAGAGCAGTTCTACATCTTTCTGCCGATCGTCATTGCCCTGACCGCGCTCGTGATGAGGCGGCGAGGACGGATCGGATATGGTCCGATCCGGGTTGTGCTCGTGGTTCTGTTCGTTGTGAGCTTCATCGCGAGCGTCATGATCTCCTCCTCTGCTGGGTCGGTCGCGTACTTCGCCACTCCCATTCGCCTGTGGGAGTTTCTCGCCGGTGGTCTCCTGTCGATGGCTGTCATCTCGATCGGTCCTGCGCTCCGGGGTCTGCTCGCCATATCGGGGACCGCGCTCGTCGTCTTCTCCGCCTTCGGCATCACCGGAGAATCCAGCTTTCCCGGCTGGATTGCAGCTCTTCCCGTCGTCGGGACACTGTTGATCATCGCCTCAGGTTCGTCAACATGGTTCGCCCGATTGTCCTCACTGCGGCCTGTGCTGTGGGTGGGGGGTATCTCCTACGGCGTGTACCTGTGGCACTGGCCACTCATCCACTTCACGCCTGGCCAGTTGGACCAGATCGGGCTTGCGCCGAAGATCGTCATCGTCGTTCTCGCTCTCGCTCTCGCGTCGGCAACGAAGATTTGGGTGGAAGACCCCGTTCGCTTCTCGCGCAGACTTCAGCCCGCACTTCGCCCGTCGATCAAGGTCGCTTCTGCCGCCCTGCTCTCCATGTCACTCGTCGCCGGAGCCGCCTTCGCTGGCGTGCTCTCCGTGCAACGAGAGCAAGCCGAGCTTCTCGACTACTTGGCGTCTGTGGAGTCCAATGACTTTCCGTGTTTCGGCGCTCAAGCCGCTGACCCGGGCTATGACTGCAGTGCCGAACTCGACTACCCCATTTTGCCCCCGCTCTCCACCATTCGAAGCGACGATGCGAATCGCGCGGAATGCTGGAGCGGCGACTCGCCCGCATCGCTCAACGTCTGCTCACTAGGCCCGATGGAAGGATATGAACGCCGCGCTATCGCGCTGGGAGACTCCTTCAACGCTGCGCTGATCTCCGCATACGAACTGGCTGCGGAGGAGAACAATTGGCGCATCGACGTCGCGTCTCGACGCAGTTGCGCCTGGAGCAATGCCGGCACCACGGCGGCACGCAGTGAGGACTGCCTTGCCTGGAACCAGCTGGTGACCAACTATCTCGACACTGGCCCCCAGTACGACCTGATTCTGACGACCGCCGCTGGGCGCGAACCCTCCGACGCGCTGGTCACCGGCTATCGGGAGGCGTGGGCCTCAGCAACGTCGGCCACGGGTGCTCACATCGTCGTCATCGCGACACCTCCCAAGAGCCGCCCCGATCACGTGGAGTGCCTGAAGGACAACCGCGATGACATGAATGCCTCGTGCTCCATCACCAGAGCCGATGCCTTCAAGGGGATCGACGGGATCTCCGTCGCTGCGCAATCTGCCGAGAACGTTTCTCTCGTCGACCTGAGTCGGGTCATCTGCCCTGGCGACCCGTGCCTCCCCGTCGTGGGCAATGCCATCATTTTCCGCAATGGCGGTCACATCACCCGAACATTCGCGACGACACTCGGGCCGTATCTCGCCGCCGAACTCACAGTCGTCGACACCGGTCTCCGGTGACCTCCGCCGTGGGTACGCTTGTGATGGTTCTGCGCTAGGCTTCTGGCGGATTCCTGCCGCAACGCGGGGATGTAGCTCAATGGTAGAGCCTCAGTCTTCCAAACTGATGGTGCGAGTTCGATTCTCGTCATCCCCTCCATTACCAGCCCTGGAGACTCGTCTCAACCGCGGGTCCACACCGCCGTCAGCACCTGGCTGTCGGACTCCTCGGTCGTCGTCGTCGCGAGGGTGTCGACCTGGCAGTCGACCTCGAGGCTGCCGCTCCAGGCATCCGTCGCGATCTCGCGCGCCTCGACCTGCACCGCCTGGCCGTCGATCTCCGCGCTGACGGTCGTCGTGAAGTCCTCGCGGGAGGGATCCATCGCGAAGAGCGTGCCGCCCGACGCGGTCCACGTGCCGCCCTCGACGCCGTCGAACACGACCTGCACGTCGGCGTCTGCACCATTGCCGACCACGCGGGCATCCATGGTGTGCTCGTCAGCGCGCATCTCGTAGGCGCCGCCGGCGGACCAGTCGAGCACCATCTCGCCCGAGAACGTCGCCGTGCCGCCTGCGAACTCCGGCAGCGACATGACCTCGGCGCCCCACGCGTCGTTGTCGAGCGTCCACGTGCCCACGAGGCAGCCTTCGGCGCGCGCCTGGGGGTCAGACTCGTCGAGCCAGTCGGGGCCAGACTCCGAGTCATCGGTATCGCCGTTTGCATCGCCGGGCGGCACGAGCGGCTCGCCGTCGGTGCCGTCGCCGCCGACCCCCGGGCCGACGGGGAAGCACCCGGCGAGGGAGGCGATCAGCACCCCGCTCAGGAGAGCTGCTGCCGTGGTCGCGCGGCCTCGCCGAATGCGTCGCGTCGTCATCGAACGTCACCTCAGTCATCGTCATCGCGCACCTGAACCCGACACGCTAGCAAGGCCGCACACGGGATGCACGGCCCTGCTGCGACGGAGCGCCACGAGTCACCGCGGCGAAGGCGACTAATCCTCGGCGGGCGCGGGCTCGACGACGCCGGGCTCGATCGTGCCCGGGTCGATCGGCTCGGGCAGGGCGATGACGCCCTCCACGAGGGATACGACCGCGTTCCACCAGCCCTCCGGCTGCTGCATCGCGTAGCCCGGTACGAGCCAGGCGTTGCCCTCGGCATCCCACAGCAGCAGCAGTGTCGCCTCCGCGTTCTCGACCGTCACGGTGACCGTCTCAGGCTCAGGCAGCGGCTCCGGCAGGGGCTCCGGCTCTGTCGGGATCGGATCCGTCGGGGTCGGCTCGCCCTCGCCGGGGTCGCTCGGCTCGGGCGCGGGCTCCTCGTCGGGAGCACCTGCGCCGCCGCCCGCACCGCCGTCCGGCTCCACCGGGATCGGCTCGCCCTCGCCCGGCTCGGTCGGCTCGGCCGGCACCGGCTCGCCCGCCCCGGGCTCGCCGAGCTCGGAGCCGTCGGGTGACGAGACGGGAGCATCCGGATCACCGGCGATCGCGTCGCGCGCCAGGCCCGATTCGGCCGCCAGGATGCTGTAGCCGCCCTGGTAGTCGGGGCCTGCGGCCCCGAACCAGCGCCAGTCGCTCAAGCGGTCGACCGCCGCGACCGCAGACACCGTGTCGAAGGTGCCGCGCTCGACGACCTCGATCGCGTGACCGTACGCCCACACGAGCTCACCGGTCTGCGCCGACCACGCGATGCCCCAGTCGAGGGCCGTCGCGACGCCGTCGACCGTCAGGTAGGCGCTCGCCATCGTCTGGTAGGGGTCGACGGTGACGGTGATGTCTCCGGGCGCGACCTCGAGACCCGTCGCCGCGAACGCCTCCTGCGCGAGCGACCGTGCTTCCGCCTCGCCGGGCGCGAGCGAATCCTCGAGCTGCGGCTCGACGAACTCGGTCTCGTCGTCGCGAGTCGCCTGCGGGTAGCCGCCCGGGTTGCTGAACCACCAGTTGGCCGTGCCCACCCACGAGATCGTCACCGACGGCGCCGAGCCGTCCTCCGGCCCGACCACGTAGCTCGGGTACTGCTCGTCGAAGTACTCGGTGCGCTCCGCGACGCCCTCGACGCCGTAGCGCGCCGAAACTTCGCCGAGCACGCTCTCGGGGCTGCCCGTGCGCTGCAGGGCGTACACCGAACCGCGCCCACCGCTCGTGGAGAGCCCCTCGCCCGGCAGGTACGCGTAGTCGATCCACTGCGCGATGCGCAGATCGGCGTCGGCCGACTCCGACGCGGCCGAGAGCGCACTCGCGGTGCCCGTTCCTGCAGCGGTGAAGAGTGGCTGCGGCGCGAACGGATTCGCGACGACGAGGGCGCCGACCGCGACGGCGGCGACCGCCGAGACGGAGAGGCTCGCGGCGCGCGTCACGCGCCCGTGGTTGACGAGGCGCGGCGCGCGCCGGTCAGCTGCGCCGTGCACCACGTCAGGGGACAGGTCAGGCGACACGTCGGCCTGGCTCTCGCTCGCGAAGGAGCGGCGCAGACGCTGCGACAGGTTGTCAGAAGAATCGTTCATACCCGGTTTATGTCGCGAGGCCCGCCGATCTTTCGCGACTCGGCCGATTCGGGCAGAGGCCGAGTCAGGCGACGTCAGAATCGCGGGATGCGCCCAGCGCCGCCGCGAGCGACGTCTTCGCGCGGTGCAGTCGCACGCTCACCGCGTTCGGCGTCACGCCGAGCGCGACCGCCGCCTCCGCGACCGCGAGGTCGTCGAGCACGACGAGGGCGAGCACCTCGCGCTCGGTCGCGCTCAGCGAGGCCCACGCCGCGGCGAGCGCCGGATCCCCGTCCCACGCCGCATCGGCGGCCGGCGCCGAGTCGGGCACGGCGAACCAGCCGAGCACCGAGGCTCGTGCGGCGAGCCTGCGGCGGTGGTTCGCGACCAGGTAGCCAGCGATGCGGTACAGCCACGGCAGCTCCTCCCCCGGTGCGACCGCATCGCGCTTGCGCCACGCCACCGCGAAGACGTCGGCAGCGAGATCGTCGACGTCGTCGAGCGCGACACGACGCCGCAGGTAGGCGCTCACGGCGGGCAGGTGCTGCTCGTAGAGCGCGGCGAACTGCGCGCGGCTGACCGTCATGCCGCCATTCTGACGACCCCGCGCCGCCGCGCGCGACCCAACGTTTCTCGCGTGTCGATCGTCTGCGGCGCACCCGGAGGCATGGGCTGACGCCTCGACGCGTGCGGCACTCTGTGGAGGGGGTCTGCTGATGCGGGACGTGCGGCCAGTACGGTGAGCGTATGAGCGACTCCGGTGTCGGCGGCGCGCGCCCCGACAGGTTCTGGGCCGGCACGATGCGGTTTCCCCGCACGCCCGCCGACCTGCGATCGACGACGACGTGCCCCGCGTGCTTCGCGCTGCTGCGCAGCACGACCTGCGGCTCCTGCGACCTCGACCTGACGCACCCGGCGACGGCCGAGCTCGCCGCGCTCTCGACGCGCATCGCCGATGATCTGGATGCTCGCGCCGACCTCGTCGGGCGCATCCGGCGCGAGACGGCCGAGCGCGCATCAGCGCGGCCCATCGCGGCTCCCGCCACTGCGACAGCACCGGAACCGGCACCGAGCATCCCCCCGCCCGCGGCCACGACGCCCGAGCCCACCGGGAAGCGCCGCTCGAGCATCCAGATCGCCCTCGTCGTCGTGGGCATCTCGCTGCTCGCGGTGTTCGCCGTCTTCGGCCTCGTCTACGCCTTCGTGACGTACGGCGAGTCCGTGCGCATGCTCATCATCGGCGCCGGCACCCTCGCGACGCTCGCCGCCGCCGCCGTGCTCTCGCGGCGGGGCCTCACCGCGACCGCGGAAGGCATCGCCGCTCTCGGCACGATCGTGCTCGTGCTCGACGCGTGGGCACTGCGACTCAACGACCCGGCGGGGCTCGGCTCCCTGCCGGAACGCGGCTACTGGGGCGTCGCACTGCTCATCGTGGGGGTCGTCGCCGCCGGCTGGTCGCGCTGGGGACGCTTGGCGAGCCCCGCCGTCGCGGCCGCGACGCTGCTGCCGATCGGTGCGGGGCTCGCCACCGCCGAGCTCGTGGCGCAGCTGAGCGCTCCGCTCTCCAGCAGCGCCGGGGGGTCGCTCGCCGTCTTCCTGGGCGCTCTCGCCGCCGTCGGCACCTCGGGGCTCTCGGGCGGTGTCGCCTCTCGCAACCGCCCCGCGACCCGTCGGGCGGCGCACATCGTCGCCCGCTCCGTCGGCGCGCTCGCCGCCACCGTCGCCCTCGTCGGCCTCCTCGACCTGCTCTCCACGGAACGCTTCGCGCCCCTGCTCGGCGGCCTCGCACTCGGCGGCCTCGCCGTCGCGCACCTGGCCTCGCTCGCACGCGAGGCCGGCGACCGCCGCAGCGCGCTCGACACCCTCACGGCCGTCGCTCTCGGCAGCGGCAGCGCCCTCGCGGCGCTCATCGGCGTGCTCGTGACGACGCTGCGCGTCGACCAGGATCGCGCGACCGTGAGCATGCCCCTGCTCGCCGCCGTCGTGATCGCCCTCGTCGGCGAGCAGCTGTGGCGCCGGTCGAGTGCTCCCGGCGTCTGGCGCACGGGATTCGCGAGCGGCACGATCGCGGCGACAGCCGCGGCCGTCGTCGCGGCGGCCCTCGCGGGCCTCGTGGCGGCGTCGGCGTTCGCGGAGGCGGCGACCGCGGGCATCCGCGTGCTGCCGGGCTCGGTCAGGGGAGCCGTTGCGACGCCCGAGCCCGCCGTGCTCGCCGCTCTCGGTGCGCTCGCCCTCAGTGCGGCGCTCCTCGCGGCGAGCTGGACGAGCGTGGGCCGCCTGCGGTCGCGCGCTCGAGCGCTCGGCCCCGCTCTTGCCGTCATCATCGTGCTCGCCGTGCCGCTCGCAGGCCCCTGGTGGCTCGTCATGCTGCTGCTCGCAGTGCTGTCGGTCGGCGGCGTCATCGCCCTGAGGGTGGGCCTGCCCGTGGCGCGCGGCGACGACCGCGGTGCCCTCGTCGCCGCACTCGCCCCCCTCATCATCGGTTCCGCGTTCGGCGCCTTCGCCATCGGCTGGGCGGTGCAGCCCGGCTGGATGCTCGGGCTCACGGTCGCGCTCCTGGCGATACTGCTCGCGCGCACCACGAGCCCGCACCGGTGGGCGCGCGGGCTCAGCCTCGGTGCTGCGGCCGCCCTCGTGGTCGGCGTCGCGGGCGCGGTCGAGTCGGAGCTGACGCGCGTCGATCTCGACTGGGGCGTGCCGACCGTCGCCCTGCTGCTCGCGACGGTGCTGCTGCTGGCCATCGCACTCGGGCGCCTCGAACCGGTCGAGCGCCTCGCCGCGGGGGGAGTCGCCCTCGCGGGCGCTCTGCTGGCGCTCGTGGTCGAGCCCGATGCCGGTGTGCCGCACGTCGCAGCCACCGCCGCGCTGCTCGGCGCGCTGACCGTGCTCGGCGCGCGCGGCCACCGCATCGAGCAGTGGGCGGCGCGCATCGTCCTCCCCCTCGTCGTCGTGCGGGGCGGCATCGCCCTCGCCGACGACCGCGGCCTGGCCGACCTCACGCTCCCGCTCGCCCTCTCGACCCTCGTCATCGTCGCGGCGATCGCCCTCGCGGTGAGCGGACGACAGAGCGAGGATGCCCGGCTGCGGCTCGCGACCGACGTCGCCACCGGCGCCGTGGGTGCGACGGTGCTCGCGCTCGCGCTGCTCGATCTCACCGAGACGGCCCCCGCCTCGGCTGCTCTCGCCCTGCTCGTCGCGGCCGTCGTGACCGCGCTCACGGCGACGAGCGCCGACGGGCTCGTGGGCTCATCGAGCCCGCGGCGCCACCTCGGCTGGCTCGCGGTCGCCCTCGCGGCCGCGGCGCTGTGGACGCTGCTGCTCGACTCCGAGATCACCCAGCTCGAGGCCTTCGTGCTGCCCGTCGCCGGCACCCTGCTGCTCATCGCCGCGCTCATTGCCCGCGCCGGTCGCGGCACCACGGCGGGCGTCGCGATCGTCGTGAGCGCGGCCCTCGGTCTTGCGCTCCTTCCGCTCGCCGCCGTGAGCGGCATCGACGCACCGTGGCGGCTCATCGTCGTTGGCGTCCTTGGCGCCGTGCTCGCGGTGCTGCCGCTCGCGATCGGCCCCCGACTCGACGCGGCCTTCCGCGGGCTCGCCCTCGGCATGGTCGTCGTCGGGCTCGGCAGCGTGGCGCTTCTCACTGCCGCCCAGGTGGTGCGCCTGGGCGAGCTCGTGGGCTCGGCCGGCGGTGCCGCGCTGCCCGCGCTCGAGCAGGTGCGCATCGTCCTGCTGGTCGCGGTGCTCGCAGCGCTCGCCCTTCTCGCCTGGTTCGCCGCGGCGACGCCCGCGCGGCACGCGGTGGCCGCGACCGCTGCCGGACTCGCGGCCGCCGTCGCCGGACTCGCGGGCGTGCTCGACGCCGTGCACCCCGTCGAGCTCGTGAGCGCACCCCTCGCTCTCGGGCTGCTCGGCATCGGAACACTGCAGCTCGGCCGGGAGGAGCGGGCGCGCAGCTGGCCGTGGCTCGGGCCGGGCATCCTCGTTCTGCTCGTGCCCTCCCTGCTCGCGATCGACGGCGCCGGAGAACCGCTGTGGCGCGCCATCGCCCTCGGCGTCGTCGCCGCGCTCGTGTTCGTGCTCGCCCTGCAGCGGCGGCTGCAGGCACTGTTCGTGCTCGGCGGCGCCGTGCTGCTCACGCACCTGCTCGTGCAGTCGTGGCCGCTGCTGGAGCAGGTCGGCCGCGCGGTCGAGTGGTGGATCTGGCTGGGGCTCGCGGGCATCGTCGTCGTGCTGCTCGCCGCGCGCTACGAACGCCGCGTGCAGAACGTGCGCACGGTGGCGCGGCGCATCGCCGACCTGCGCTGACCCGTGCGGCGCTGCGTCCCGCTCGCGCGAACCTGAACACCGACTGACCGCGGAATGGATGCACTCATGGAGCTGTTCTACGGTGAGAGAACGCACGACACCTACACAAGGAGGAGTTCCATGACCACCGTCGCCGACGCCCCCAAGGGCGCCAAGGACCCCGCCCTCACCTCCGGAGTCGCCCAGTACTTCACCCCCATCGTCATCGACCTCAGCGCGCTCTCCCTCGAGGGCAAGCAGGCCCACTGGCACGTGCGGGGCAGCAACTTCCAGCCCGTGCACGAGCTGCTCGACACGCTCGTCGAGCACACGCGCGAGTGGACCGACCTCGCCGCGGAGCGTGTCGCCGCCCTCGGCCTGCCGCTCGATGCGCGCGCCGCGACGATCGCGCAGAAGACCACCGTGCCCGGCGTCACCACCGGTTTTCAGAAGACCGACGTGCTCATCGCCGACATCATCGCGGGCATCGACGCGACGCTCGTGAGCCTGCGCGCCGCGATCGACGGCCTCGAGGAGATCGACCCGGTCAGCCAGGACATCGCTATCGAGATCACCAACGGTCTCGAGCAGGACCGCTGGTTCCTCTACTCGCACATCGCCGAGTAGCCGCCCGCGCTCCGGGCGAGCGCGGCGGCCGGGTTCGGCGGTTCAGAGCTCGACGAGCTCGACCGGTGTGCGCACCGTGTCGATGATGCTGAACGTCACGCGCCCGCCGAGCAGCGTGAGCGCGACCGGCATCGTGCGCAGCAGAGCTTCGTCCGCCTCGAGCGGGTCGAACTCGACGGCGATGAGGTCGGCGGGCTCGCCGACCTCGACGCGCGTGCGCGTCGAGCATCCGATCGCTTGCGCGACGCTGATGCACTGCTCGGGGTGGAAGGGCTCGCGATGGTCGCGCGTGCGCGTCGTCGCGGCCGCGATCGCGCGCCACGGGTCGAGGTGCGCCACGGGAGCATCCGACCCGAGCACGACGTGGGCTCCCGCGTCGATGAGGGAGCGCACCGCGAACGCTCGCTGCGTGCGACCGCGCCAGTAGTGCGCCGCGACATCCCGGTCGTCGAGAAGGTGCTCGGGCTGCACGCTCGCCGTGACCCCGAGCGCCGCGAACCGCGGCACGTCGGCCTCGTGCACGAGCTGCGCGTGCTCGATGCGCCCGCCGCCGCCGAGCGCGGCGAAGGCGTCGAGGGCCAGTCGATTGGCCGCATCGCCGATCGCGTGCACGGTCGCCGCGAGGCCCGCGTCGCGAGCCCTCACGAGCATCGGCTGCAGGTCGCACGGCGGCACGAGCAGCCGCCCGTACGGGTTCGGAGCCTCCTCGGGGTACGGATCGCAGCAGTAGGCCGTGCGCGTGTTGAGCGAGCCGTCGGTGATGACCTTGAGCGGGCCGACCGACACCGTGCCCCCCACGCTGTCGCCCGTGCGCAGCCCGGCCTCGATCGCCCGATCCAGGTCGTCCGGGTAGATGCCGAACTCGACGCGCAGAGTGTCGAACCCCTCGGCGACGCGCCGCTGCCAGTCCGCGTGGTTCCAGCGCATCTCCAGATCGACGATGCCGACGACGCCGCGCGCCGCCGCGTCGGCAGCGGCCTGCGCGACCCAGCGGTCGAGCTCCTCGTTCGTCGAGGCGTCGATCATCGCCGTCACCGCGAAGGCCTCCTCCTCACGGAGGATGCCGTCGGGAGACTCGAAGCCGTAGCGCTCGAGCGCGAGCGTGTTGAGCCACGCGCAGTGCACGTCGCCACTGATGAGAACGACCGGCCGGTCGGGCACGACAGTGTCGAGCAGCTCCGCCGTCGGCTCGTCCGGCCAGAGCCCGTCGCGGAAGCCTCCACCGATGATGACCGACTCGTCCTCGAACTCGCCGTGCACGATCGCCGAGCGCACGATCGCGACCGCCTCGGCCGCCGTCTCGGCGCCGGAGAGGTCGAGCCGCGTGAGGTGCTGCGCCCACTGCGTGAAGTGCACGTGCTCGTCCCACAGGCCCGGCAGCAGCCAGCGCCCCTCGACGTCGACCGCCTCGCCCTCGGCGAAGCCTCGAGGGTCGACCGTGCCCGCGGGTGCGATGCTCGCGATGAGGCCGTCGACGATCGTAACGTCGATCGGGTCGTGACCGCCCAGCGGTCGCGCGTTAAGAATCGCGCGGATCATGCACTGTCCTCTCTGGCCGGCCTCGGAAGATCGTCACGTGGCGTTCCGCGACGACACTACCCGCACGCGTGGGGTCGCCCGCGCCATCGCTGAGTGCCCGCTCCAGAGTCACTGCTGGCACGACGGGCAGTAGTAGAGCTTGCGGGCCGCGGCGAGCTCGAGCACGACGTGCGTGCCGCAGATGCGGCACGGCAGGCCCTCCCGCTTGTAGACCCAGTGCCGGTCGGCACGGTTGCGCCGAGCGCGACGTTGGCCTTCCTCGTCGAGACCGTCCATCGTGAGCATCTGCCCCGTCTCGACACCGACGCCGAGCAGGTACCGCCAGTCGCGCCACAGGTCGCGGATGACCTCCTCCGGCAGGCTCGCCCCCGGCGTGTGCGGGTCGAGCCTGGCCCGGAACAGAAGCTCGGCGCGGTACACGTTGCCGATGCCGCCCACGACCGACTGATCCATGAGCAGCAGGCCGATCGGCACGCGCCGACGGCGCACGCGCGCGAGCATGCGCTCCTCCCCCTCGTCGGGGTCGTCCACGAGAGGGTCGGGCCCCAAGCGATCGACGACCTCCTGCACGGCGGCGGCATCGAGCACCTCGCACGCTGTCGGGCCGCGCAGGTCGGCCACAGCACGATCGGTGAGCAGGCGCACGCGCACCTGGCCCACGGGCTCGGCCGGGAAGGACTCGTGGGCCTCTGTCGTGCTCGACTCCTCGCCCATGCGCAGGCGCGCGCGGCGCGGCGCCCCGATGGAGGCGAGGGAATCCTCGTGCTCGCCGACGACCGTGCCCGGAGCATCCTCGTCGTCATCGACGACGCCGTGCTGACCGGTTTGGCCCATGCGCCCGCGCGCCGCCCGCGTCACCGGGTCCTGTTCGAGGGCGCCAGCGAAGTCCCATGCGCCGTAGATGCCGAGGTGCACGCGCAGGTAGAACGCCTCGTCGAACTCGAGGAACAGCTGCTTGCCGACCGCGCGCGAGGCCGTCATCGTGCGGCCGTCGAGGAGCGCCGCGCCCTCGACGAAGCGGCCCTGCGGCGAGCTCGCGCTCACGCGCTCGCCCACGAAGTGCCGCGCGAACTGCAGCGCGATGCGATGAACGGAGTGACCCTCGGGCACGGCGGCGTCAGTGGATCTCGTGGCCGGCGATGGCGCCCGTCGACTCGTACTCGGCGAGCTGCGCGATGCGGCGCGCGTGACGCTCCTCACCGGGGAATTGCGTCGCGACGAAGACGTCGATGAGACGCAGCACCTCGTCGACCGGGTGCTGACGCGCACCCACCGCGATGACGTTCGCATCGTTGTGCTCGCGCGCGAGGCTCGCCGTCGCCTCGCTCCAGACGAGGGCAGCGCGGATGCCCTGCACCTTGTTCGCCGCGATCTGCTCACCATTGCCCGACCCGCCGAAGACGACGCCGAGCGCCTCCACCCCGGCCGCCTGATCGCGAGCGACGGCGCGAGCAGCGTTGATGCAGAAGCTCGGGTAGTCGTCGAGGGCGTCGTACTCGACCGGGCCGTGGTCGACGACCTCATGGCCCTGCGCCGCCAGGTGGGCGCGCACCGTGGCGCTGAGCTCGAGGCCGGCGTGATCGGTGGCGACGTGGATGCGCATGGCCTCGATTCTAGGCCGGGACGAAAGGCCCTGGACTCGTGGCGCCAGCGGTGGCACCGTGGGGCACATCGAGACGAAAGGAGTCACCTCATGACTCGCACCTACGTCATCACCGGCGCTGCGAGCGGCATCGGCGCCGCCCTCGCCGAGCTTCTGCGCGGCCAGGGCCACACCATCATCGGGGTCGACCTGCACGACGCCGACGTCACCGCCGACCTCACCACGCACGAGGGCCGCGACGCCCTCGTGGCCGAGGTCACGCGGCTCAGCGGCGGCACGATCGACGCCGTCGTCGCCAATGCGGGGCTCGCGACGGAATCCGTCGCGACCGTCGCCGTGAACTACTTCGGCGCGATCGCGACACTCGAGGGGCTGCGCCCGCTGCTGACGGGCGCGGATGCTCCGCGAGCGGTGGCCACGGCATCCATGGCCTCGCTCTTCCCCGTCGACGATGAGCTCGTCGACGCGTGCCTCGCGCACGACGAGAAGGCCGCGCTGCACCGCACGCAAGAGCTCATCGATGCCGAGCAGGGTGGGCTCATCTACGGCTCGACCAAGCGGGCGCTCGTGCGCTGGATTCGCCAGAACGCGGCGACCGGCGACTGGGCGGGGGCGGGCATTCCGCTCAACGCCGTCGCGCCGGGCGTCATCCGCACGCCCATGACGGCCGACCTCACGGCGACCGAGGAGGCGACGAAGGGCCTGCTCGAGATGGTGCCCATGCCGCTCAACGGCATCGCCGATCCGGCGGCCGTCGCGAACCTGCTCGCCTACCTCGTGAGTGTCGAGAACACCCACCTGTGCGGCCAGGTCGTCTTCGTCGACGGTGGCAGCGACGTCGTCATCCGGGGGGATTCGACGTTCTAGGGGAGAGCACGGAGCGCTACGCGATGTAGATCTTGCGCAGCGTCTCGTGCACCTCCCACTCGGTCTCCTCGCCATCCTCGAGCCGGCCGACCGTGCCAGCGACGAGCTCAGACTCGCTGCCGTCCTCACGGCGCAGGGTCGCGTGGCCGCTCAGTACGACGAAGACCTCGTCGACCTCGACATCGGTGACGACGCCCGGAGTGATCTCCCACACCCCGATCTCGATGTCGTCGAGCTCGGCGAGCGCCGCGATGCCCGTCGTCGGGCTGCCCGAGACGACCTGATCGTCGTCGACCGGCTCGTGCTCGAGCTCGATCGACAGCGCCTGCAGCACGGTCGCGGCGTCGAGCGGTAGTCGGGTCACGAGTCGAACCCTAGCCCTACTGCGTCGAGCGTGCGAAGGAAAAGATTGCGGCGGCCCTCACGGTGGTCGGCGCGGTCGAGCGCCCAGCGCACCGACTGCACCGCCGGGTAGGTCGCGGGCTCGGGCGGGAACGGCAGCGGCAGCTCGTTCACCATGCGCAGCGAGGTGCGCTCGGTCTGCTCGCCGGCGAGCTGGTCGAGCATGACGTTCGCCGCGAACCGGGTCGCCGCCACCCCGAGCCCCGTGAAACCCGCCGAGTAGGCGACGCGCCCCTGGTGGGCGGTCGCGTGGAAGGCGCAGAACCGGCTGCAGGTGTCGATGACGCCCGCCCAGCGATGGCTGAACCGCACGCCCTCGAGCTGCGGGAACGTCGTGAAGAAGTGGCTCGCGAGGGTCTCGAAGCTCTCGCGGCGATCGTCGTACTCCGGCTTGATGCGCCCGCCGAAGTGGTAGATGGCGTCGTAGCCGCCCCACAGGATGCGGTTGTCAGCGCTCAGCCGGTAGTAGTGGAACTGGTTGGCGCTGTCGGCGATGCCCTGCCGCCCCTCCCAGCCGATCGAGGCGAGCTGCGCGTCGGTGAGCGGCTCCGTCATGAGCACGTAGTCGTACACCGGCACGGTGTGCAGGCGGTAGCGCTTGAGCAGGGAGGGGAAGGCGTTGGTCGCGAGGGCGACACGATCGGCGCGCAGTGCACCTCCGGCGAGGATGCTCAGCTCGACCCCGTCCGCCTCCGCACGCAGGCCACCGACGGCCGAGAGCTCGAACACCTCGACGCCGGCATCGAGGCACGCTCGCAGCAGGGAGTCGGCGAGCTTGCCGGGGTGCACGAGCGCGGTGTCACGCGTCGACCACAGCCCGCCCTCGTACGTGGGCGAGTGCACCTGCTCGCGCATCGCGGCCGCGTCGTAGAACCGCTCGGTCTCGCCGTCGTGGGCGGCGGCGAGCTCGGCCACCTGGTATGGCTCGGTCGCGACGGCGAAGGAGCCGACTCGCTCGAAGTCGCAGGCCCACGCGCGATCGTGCACGGTGCGCTCGATCGCATCGAGGTTCTCCATGCCGAGGCGATCGAGCGTGTCGAGCTCGGTGGGGAATCGCGCTTCGCCGTTCTTCTCGCCGTGGGTGAGGCTCGCTTCGACGAAACCGCCGTTGCGGCCGCTCGCGGCCCACCCGACGCGCTTGCCCTCGACAAGCACGACCCGCGCGCTCGGGTCGCGCTCCTTCGCGAGCAGCGCCGTCCAGAGCCCCGTGTAGCCGCCGCCCACGACGGCGAGGTCGGCGTGCAGCCGCCCGGTGAGGGCGGGCAGCGCCGGTCGCTCGGGCAGGTCGTCGAGCCAGAAGGGGGAGAGTCGCGAGCCCTCGAGGGCATCGGCGATGAGGCGGGCATCGGGGCGGGCGCGCTCGAACACGGTCGTGGCCATGACTCCATCGTCGCACGCGTTATCCACCTGGACAACACTGTGCTGCGCGGGATGCTCACCGGAGCCGACCTAGACTGGCACCCGTGCCGCCCCTGACGAGCTGGCCGCGCGCGCTCGACGAGGTGCGCCGCCCCGAGACGACCGAGCAGGAGTGGGCCGGCTTCACCGCCCGCGTCGAGCGTGAGCTGCCCCGCCTGACGCGCCTCTTCACGCGCGTCTACGGCGACTCCGACCGCACGAGCCAGCACCTGACGGCCTTGCTCGTGCAGCTCGCCGAGTCATGGCAGGAGCGCCCCGACGACCTGCGCGCCCTCGACGCCGCCCGCGAGGACGACCCCGACTGGTTCCTCAGCAATCGCATGCTCGGGGGCGTCTGCTACGTGGACCGGTACGCGACAGACCTCGAGGGCGTGCGCGCGCGCATCCCGTACTTCCAGGAACTGGGCCTCACCTACCTGCACCTCATGCCGCTCTTCCTCGCCCCCGAGGAGAACAGCGACGGAGGCTACGCGGTGTCGAGCTACCGCGAGGTGAGCCCCGCACTCGGCGACATGGCCCAGCTCACGTCGCTCGCCGCCGACCTGCGCGCGAGCGGCATCGCCCTCGTCGTCGACTTCATCTTCAACCACACCTCGAACGAGCACGAGTGGGCGCAGCGCGCTCTCGCCGGCGAGAAGGAGTTCGAGGACTACTACTGGGTCTTCCCCGACCGCACGATGCCCGACAGGTATGAGCAGACGGTGCGCGAAATCTTCCCCGACGACCACCCCGGCTCCTTCGTGCCGATCGGCGACGACAGCGGCCGCTGGGTGTGGGCGACCTTCCACTCGTTCCAGTGGGATCTCAACTACTCCAACCCCGCGGTGTTCCGCGCCATGGCCGGTGAGATGCTCTTCCTCGCGAACCAGGGCGTCGAGATTCTGCGCATGGACGCGGTCGCGTTCATCTGGAAGCAGCTCGGCACGAGCTGCGAGTCCTTGCCCGAGGCTCACCTGCTGCTGCAGGCCTTCAACGCTGTGTGCCGCATCGCCGCGCCCTCACTGCTGTTCAAGTCGGAGGCCATCGTGCACCCCGACCAGGTCGCCGAGTACATCTCGCTCGAGGAGTGCCAGCTCAGCTACAACCCCCTGCAGATGGCGCTCATCTGGAACTCGCTCGCCACGCGCGACGCCCGCCTGCTGCAGCAGGCGCTCGACCGGCGCCATGCTCTGCCGCCGGGCACTGCGTGGGTCAACTACGTGCGCAGTCACGACGACATCGGGTGGACCTTCGCTGACGAGGATGCCGCCGAGCTCGGCATCAACGGGTTCGAGCACCGGCGCTTCCTCAACAGCTTCTACGTGGGGCGGTTCCCGGGCAGCTTCGCTCGCGGCATCCCCTTCCAGGACAATCCGGCCACCGGCGACTGCCGCATCTCGGGCACCACTGCCTCGCTCGCGGGCCTCGAGACCGGCGACGCGGGCGGGCTCGACCGCATCCTGCTCGCCCACTCGATCGTGCTCTCGACCGGCGGCGTGCCGCTGCTGTACCTCGGCGACGAGGTCGGTCAGCTGAACGACCCCGACTGGGCCGAGGAACCGGGCCACGCCGACGACAGCCGCTGGGCGCACCGCCCCCACTACCCCGCCGATCGCTACCGTGACCGTCTCGATACGACCACCGAAGCCGGGATGCTCTACTCGCGCCTGCGCGCCCTCATCGAGCTGCGCGCCCGCACGCCGGAGTTCGCCGGCGGCACCCTCATCGGCTTCGACGCGAAGGTACCGAGCGTCGTGGGGTACCAGCGGCCGGGCTCGGCCGACGGCGTCGAGACGCTCGTGCTGTGCCTCGCCAACGTCGGCGACGACCCCGCGCGCATCGACCCGCTCACGCTCTCGGGAATGCCGTCGAGCGCCCTCGACCTCGTCACGGGCGAGCATCACGACCTGAGCCGCGGCCTCACGATCGCCGCGCACGGCTTCGTCTGGCTGCGCATCGTGCTCGAGCCGGCCGAGACGGCACCCCTCAGCGGCCCCGACGGTACTCGCCGCTAGGCTGAATCGTCGCGGCCACGAACCGCGCATCGCCCTGCAGCCGAAGGAGGCCACACCCGTGCCCGGAGACAACCTGACCCGCGCCGAAGCGCACGAGCGCAAGAGCATTCTCGAGACCGAGAGCTACCAGGTCGCCCTCGACCTGACGACCGGAGACGAGGTGTTCCGCTCGACGTCGACGGTCACCTTCACCGCGACGGCGGGCACGAGCACCTTCATCGATGCGATCACCCGCACCGTGCACAGCGTCGAGCTCAATGGCGAGCAGCTCGACCCGAACGCGGTGGCCGACGGCACGCGCATCCAGCTGCCGAACCTCGACGAGCACAACGTGCTCACCGTCGTCGCCGACCACGAGTACACCAACACGGGTGAGGGTCTGCACCGCTTCGTCGACCCCGTCGACGGCGAGGTGTACCTGTACTCGCAGTTCGAGGTGCCCGACAGCCGACGAGTCTTCGCGGTCTTCGAGCAGCCCGACCTCAAGGCCACCTTCCACTTCACTGTCACGGCGCCGCAGAACTGGGTCGTCGTCTCGAACTACCCCGTCGCGACCCGCACCGAGCAGGGTGACGCCGCCACGACCGTCTTCGAGCCCACGAAGCCCGTCTCGAGCTACATCACCGCCGTCATCGCGGGCCCCTACCAGAGCGTGCACAGCGAGCTCACGAGCAGCGACGGCCGTACGATCCCGCTCGGCATCTACGCGCGCGCCTCGCTCTTCGAGCACCTCGACGCCGACTACATCTTCGACATCACGCGCAAGGGCTTCGTCTACTACGAGGAGCAGTTCGGCGTCGCCTACCCCTTCGACAAGTACGACCAGCTCTTCGTGCCCGAGTTCAACGCGGGCGCCATGGAGAACGCGGGCGCGGTGACGTTCACGGAGACCTACGTCTTCCGCAGCAAGGTCACCGACGCCATCAAGGAGCGCCGCGTCGTCACGATCCTGCACGAGCTCGCCCACATGTGGTTCGGCGACCTCGTGACCATGAAGTGGTGGAACGACCTGTGGCTCAACGAGTCGTTCGCCGAGTGGGCCTCCACGATCGCGACCGCCGAGGCGACCGAGTGGACGGAGGCGTGGACGACCTTCCAGGCCATGGAGAAGAGCTGGGCGTACAAGCAGGACCAACTGCCGAGCACCCACCCCGTCGTCGCGACGATCAACGACCTGGAGGACGTGCAGGTCAACTTCGACGGCATCACCTACGCCAAGGGCGGCAGCGTCCTCAAGCAGCTCGTCGCGTGGGTCGGCCGCGAGGCCTTCTTCGCCGGTGTCTCCGCATACTTCCAGAAGCACGCCTGGGGCAACACCGAGCTGAAGGACCTCCTCGCCGAGCTCGAGACGACGAGCGGGCGCGAGCTCGGCACGTGGTCGGAGCAGTGGCTCGAGACCGCGGGCGTCAACACCCTGCGCCCCGAGCTCGAGGTCGACGAGTCGGGCGTCATCACGAGCTTCGCCGTGCTGCAGAGCGCGCACCCCGACTACCCGACGATCCGCCCGCACCGTATGGCGATCGGCTTCTACGAGCTGCAGGATGGTGCGCTCACGCGCACCCACCGCCACGAGCTCGACGTGGATGGCGAGCGCACCGACGTGCCCGAGCTCGTCGGCCGCGCGCGCCCCGCGCTCGTCCTCCTCAACGACGACGACCTGGCCTACGCGAAGATCCGCCTCGATGAGGCCTCCCTCGCCGTCGCGATCGAGCACCTCGCGGCCATCGAGAGCCCGCTCGCCCGCGCTCTCGTGTGGGGTGCCGCCTGGGATGCCACGCGCGACGCCGAGACGCCTGCGCGCGACTACGTGCGCCTCGTGCTCAACAACATCGCGACCGAGACCGAGTCGACGACCATTCGCACGACCCTCATGCAGCTCGCCGCCGTCGCCCGCACCTACGTCGACCCGGCGACGCGTGCGGCGATGATCGAGGAGGTCGCCGACGCGCTGTGGCAGCTCGCCCAGGGTGCCGAGGCCGGCAGCGACGCACAGTTCCAGTTCGTGCAGTACTTCGCGAACCTCGCGGCAACTCCCGCGCACGGCGACGTGCTCGCGGGTCTGCGCGAGGGCTCGATCACCCTGCCGGGGCTCGAGATCGACACCGACCTCGACTGGCTGCTGCTCGAGGGCCTCGCTCTCGTCGGCGCCGCGACGGCCGACGACATCGACGCCGCCCTGGCGAAGGACAACACGTCTAACGGCCAGCAGGCCGCCGCACGTGCGCGTGCGGCCCTGCCCGACGCCGCGAGCAAGCGCGCCACCTTCGACCACCTCGTGGGCGACGACACCGTGCCCAACGCGATCGTGCGCATGACGTGCCTCGGCTGGCAGCACGCCAACGACCCGAGCGCGTTCGACGAGCTCGTCGATCCGTACTTCGCCTCGCTCACGTCGATCTGGAACGACCGCAGCTACAAGATCGCCGAGTACCTCGTGCTCGGTCTCTACCCTGCTGCGCTCGCGAACCAGACCCTCGTCGACGCGACCCGTGCGTGGCTCGACGCGAACCCGGGCATCCCGGCCCTGCGTCGACTCGTGACCGAGAACCTCGCGGGAGTCGAGCGGGCGATCGCGGCGCAGGAGCGCGACGCGCGCGGCTGAGTTTCCTGAGGGGCCTGAGTAGGCTGAGCGGCACATGAACGACATCGACTGGGCCGCGATCTGGCAGAACCTCGTCACCTTCGCCGTCACCTACGAGGCACCCCTGCGCATCGTCGGCGTGATCGTGGGGGCTGTCCTGCTGCGCTGGATTCTCCTCCTCTCGATCGGGCGCGTCGTCGACCGTGTCGTGTACGGCGTCAAGAAGGCCCAGAACGTCGAGCACACCACGGAGCTCTCGGCCTCGCCGCTGCACGCAGTGCGCGTCGTGCAGCGCACCCGCACGATGGGCAGCGTCACGCGCAACCTCGTCACGTGGGCGATCGTCTCGGTCGCCTTCGTGCTCGTGCTCAGCGAGCTCAACTTCTCGGTCACGGCGCTCATCGCCTCGGCGGGCATTCTCGGCGCCGCGCTGGGCTTCGGCGCGCAGAGTGTCGTCAAGGACATGCTCAACGGACTGTTCATGGTGTTCGAGGATCAGCTCGGCGTGGGAGACATCGTCGACCTCGGGGAGGCGACGGGCGTCGTCGAGAATGTGGGCGTGCGGGTCACCCAGGTGCGCGACGTCAACGGCACCCTGTGGTTCGTGCGCAACGGCGAGATCCTGCGCGTCGGCAACAAGTCGCAGGGCTGGGCCCGCGTCATCATCGACCTGCCCATCCCTTACTCGAGCGACGTGCACGCCGTCGAGGAGACGATGCTCGCCACCGCCAACGGACTCGCGCAGGACCCGGCGTGGAAGCGCAAGGTGCTCGAAGCCCCCGAGATCTGGGGAATCGAGTCGATCTCGGCGGAGGCGCTCGTCGTGCGCCTGGTCGTGAAGGTGCGCACCGCCGATCAGTGGGAGATCGCGCGCGAGCTGCGACTGCGCCTCAAGCTCGCCCTCGACGACATGGGCGTGAGCCTGCCCGCCCTCAACCGCGTCGTCATGGACGGCCTCGACCGCCCCACGGCGCGCAAGGGCTCGCCGCGCACGAAGCCCATCCCGCTGCCCGACGACGAGGCGCGCTCATGAGCCCCTCCTCGATCCCCGTCGGCCCCCCTGACCCGTTCTTCGAGCAGGTGGGCGGCCACGCCACGTTCGAGAAGCTCGTGCGGCGCTTCTACGAGGGCATCCGCGACGACGAGGTGCTGCGACCCATGTACCCCGACGACGACATGGAGGGCGCCGTGTGGCGCCTCACCGCGTTCCTCGAGCAGTACTGGGGCGGGCCGACCACGTACAGCGAGCAGCGCGGCCACCCCCGGTTGCGGATGCGCCACGCGTCGTTCCACGTCAACCCGGAGGCGCGCGACCGGTGGCTCGCCCACATGCGCGTCGCGGTCGACGAGCTCGAGCTCTCGCCGATGCACGAGGCCGCCCTGTGGGAGTATCTGGAGCGCGCCGCGCACGCCATGGTCAACACCTTCGAGGAGACTCCGTGACCGGACGCTCCGACGCGATCGTCATCGGCGCTGGCCTCGCCGGGCTCGTGGCCGCCGCCGAGCTCGTGGAGGCCGGCAAGCGCGTCACGATCGTCGACCAGGAGCCCGAGGCGACGTTCGGCGGGCAGGCGTGGTGGTCGTTCGGCGGGGTGTTCCTCGTCGACAGCCCCGAGCAGCGACGGATGGGCATCCGGGACTCGATCGAGCTCGCCCAGCAGGACTGGGCCGCCACGGCCGGATTCGACCGACCGGAGGACGACCACGCACAGCAGTGGGCCGAGTCGTACCTCGACTTCGCCTCGGGCGAGAAAGAGGTCGTGGCTGCGCGCGAAGGGCGTGCGGTTCTTCCCCGTCGTCGGCTGGGCCGAGCGCAGCGGCGACACCGCCACGGGGCCCGGCAACTCGGTGCCGCGCTTCCACATCGTGTGGGGCAGCGGGCCTGGCATCCTTGAGCCGTTCATCGCGACCGTGCGCCGCGGTGTCGAGGAGGGCCTCGTGACCCTGCTCTTCCGGCACCGCGTCGACGCCCTCACCGTCACCGACGGTCGCGTGACCGGCACGAGCGGCAGCGTGCGCGCGGCGTGGCCCGAGCGCCTCGGCACTCCCCGACGCGCATGATCAGCGGCGTGCCCGCCCACGTCGACGGGCGCGGGCTCGGCATCGCGGAGGCCGCCGGCGCGCGCCTCATCAACGGCGACCGCATGTGGCACTACGTGGAGGGCATCCAGAACCACAGCCCTGTGTGGGAGCGCCACGGCATTCGCATCCTGCCCGGCCCCTCCAGCCTCTGGCTCGACGCGACCGGGCGCCGCCTGCCTGCGCCCCTCTTCCCCGGCTTCGACACCCTCGGCACCCTCGAGCACCTGCGGCACACCGGGTACGACCACAGCTGGTTCGTCACGACGCAGACGATCATCGAGAAGGAGTTCGCCCTCAGCGGCAGCGAGCAGAACCCCGACCTCACCGGCCGCAGCGTGCGCGAGCTGCTGCGCCAGCGCCTCGGCAAGGGCGCGACCGAGCCTGTCGAGGCCTTCAAGAGGCTCGGCGCCGACTTCATCGTCGCCGACACCCTCCCCGACCTCGTGGAGCGCATGCGCGCCCTCGAACCGGATGCCCCGCTCGACGCGGTGCGCGTCTGCCAGGAGATCGAGGCTCGCGACCGGATGCTCGACAACGGCTTCGGCAAGGACGCCCAAGTCACGGCGATCCGCGGCGCGCGGGCCTACCGGGGCGACAAGCTCATCCGCGTGGCCGCGCCGCACCGCCTCACCGACCCCCAGCACGGCCCACTCATCGCCGTGCGTCTGCACGTGCTCACGCGCAAGAGCCTCGGCGGGGTGCAGACCGACCTCGACTCGCGCGCGCTGACGCCCTCCGGCGACGTGCTGCCCGGTCTGTACGCCGTCGGCGAGGCGTCCGGGTTCGGCGGCGGCGGCGTGCACGGCTACCGCTCGCTCGAGGGAACCTTCCTCGGCGGGTGCCTGCACTCGGGCCTGCGCGCGGGCCGCGCGATCGCGCGCCTCTAGCCCCGCGTCGAGAGTGGCGTCAGCTGCCGAGCGACCAGGCACCCTGCTTGACGAGCACGTGGCCGCGCTGCGTGCTCAGGCGAATCCACGGGCCAGCCGCGAACTGCTGCACGGGGTCATCCCCCAGGAACCCGAGCGCCTCCGCTGCGAACGCGACACCCGCGGGAAGGTGGTCGTGGCCCTCGAGCGGGCGACCCCACACCTCCGAGCGCACACGGTGCACGATCTGCTCCCCCGTGTTCTCGGGAATCGTCGCAGCGACCTCCTCGATGCCCGCACGAGCCGCAGCCGCGAGCGGGGCAGGGTCGAGCGACGTCATCCGCTGCCACCCCCCGCGGGGCGGCGAGATGCCCGCCCAGACGACGGTGTGCACGGCGGTCGGCACGCGCACGGCGACGGGACCCTCCTCGGCAGACGTGAGCGCAGCATCCACTCGCGCCTGCAGCGACGCGATCGGCACGACCGTGTCGAAGGAGCCTTCGAGGAGCGCGGTCGTGCGCAGTCCCAGCACGGTCGGGCCGCGATCGAGGAGGCCCTTCGGCGTGATGACCGCGACGTACATGGCCAGCACCCCCGAGTCGGCGATGAGGCGCACGGCCGCCGCGTCGTCGAGGCGCGCGGCACGCCCGAGCAGCACGGCGAGATCCTGTGCGGCGGCGGCAGTGGGGAGGGTGAACGAGTCGTTCATCGCTCTCTAGACTACGACGGATGACTGATGCGCCTCGCGACCCCGTCGCCGACCTCCTCTCCGCCCTCACGCTCACCGACACGGGGGCGCGCACGAGCGAGGACATCTTCACGGCGCCGAGCCTCTGGACCCCGCAACGTCGCGTGTTCGGCGGACAGGTCATGGCGCAGGCCGTGCTCTCGGCCATGCGCACCGTCGAGCCCGACCGGTTCATCCACTCCATGCACGGCTACTTCCTGCGGCCCGGCGACATCGACCAACCGATCACGTTCTCGGTCGACCGCATCCATGACGGCCGCTCGTTCTCGACGCGTCGCACGCAGGCCTATCAGGACGGCCGCCCGATCCTGTCGATGATCGCGAGCTTCCAGGACGACGACCCCGGCCTCGAGCACCAGGCGGCCATGCCGATCGACGTGCCCTCCCCTGAGACCCTGCCGAGCGCCGCCGACATCCTCGGGGCGATCGATCACCCGGCCGCACAGTACTGGGCGAAGGGCCGCCCCTTCGACATGCGCCACGTCGATACGCCCGTGTACCTGCACGCGAGTGGCGACCAGGTGGCGCACCAGGCCGTCTGGCTCAAGTGCCTCGAGCGCCTCCCGGACGACGAGAACCTGCACCGCGCTGCCCTCGCCTACGCGAGCGACTACTCCATCCTCGAGCCGATCCTGCGCCGGCACGGCCTCGGCTGGTCGACCCCTGGCCTGAAGATGGCGAGCCTCGACCACGCCATGTGGTGGCACCGCTTCGCCCGTGTCGACGAGTGGCTGCTGTACGTGCAGGAATCCCCCAACGCGATCGGCGGGCGCGGCCTGTCGACGGGGCGCATCTTCACGCACGACGGGATGCTCGTGGCCTCCGTCGCTCAGGAGGGAATGGTGCGCGTGCCGGAGTCGCGCGAGTAGCGCGCGCTCACGCCGTTGCTGCGCTCACTCTCGCCTCGAAGTCAGTCGCGGAAAGCGATCGGCGGCTCGACGTAGGGCTGCCAGGCCTCCCGCACCTCGTCGCCGAGTCGGCGGGGAGCGCCCGTCGCACGATCCACGAGCACGATCGTCGAGGCCGCGCGCGTGTAGAGGGTGCGGGGCTCCGCGACCGGAGGGCTGTAGATCTCGTAGCAGACCTCGAGGCTCGCACCCCCGAGCCTGCCGATCCACAGCTCCACGTCGAGCGGCTCGCGGTGGAACGGGATCGGCGCGAGGTACTCGATGCGCTGCGCCGCCACGAGCGTGATCAACGGCGAGCCCGGACCGGTCTCGAGCACCGCGGTGGGCGCGCCGCCCGCCGGGTCGCTCCAGAACGCCGCAATGCGCGCCTCCTCGAGCAGGGTGAGCATGCGCGCATTGTTGACGTGATCGTAGGCGTCGATGTCGCTCCAGCGCACCGGCACGGGCACATGCAGTCGCGTCACGAGGTTCTCCCTTCCAGGATGGTGCGGGCCGCCCTCAACCGCTCGAGGTCGTGCGGCAGCATCGCGGAGGCGTCCGCGCCCTCGACCACACGATCCGCCGCCGCGAGCAGGGCGACCCGCCGCTCGGGGTCCGTCGTGCGCCTCAGCAGGCGCCCGACGCAGTCGATGAGCCGCTCGCCCACCACCGGCTGAGTCGCCGCGTAGACCCGCAGCGTGTCGATCGTGTCGGCAACGAGGTCGATCCACGCGCGGCTCGACGCCCGCGTGCGCACCGCGCCGTCGTCGTCGACGAGCACCGGGTGCGGGTCCGGGTGAGCAGCGGTCGGTGCGAAGGCCGCACTGAGCGCGTCGATGGCGTTGAGCGCCGTGTACGGATCGTTGACCCCCGGGCTCAGCGATCGGGCCGCGACATCGATGAGCTGCCGTGCCAGGTGCTCCACATCCTGATACGGCGTGCGCTGGTCACCGATCGACACCCGGCCCACGGTCGCCCGGCACAGCTGCTCGAGCCGCTCCTCGGCCGTCGCCCGCTCGCGGTCAGCATCGTCGTGTTCGGCGTCGGCTTCCACGGTCACGAGGGCGATCACGTCGCCCCCGCAGACGAACGTCCCGGGGTGCACGAGCACGTCCACTCGCCCCTCGTGGCGCGTCGCGGCCGACACCAGATCGTCGAGCGCGACGCTCGTCACGTATCCGTCCGCGTCGGCGAGCGCCTCGCGGGCGACGCCGCCGCTCGGCCACGAGTCCGCGGGCCGACGACGCGCATCCGCCGTCGCTGGATACTGGTCCGCGAGGCGACCCGCCAGCTCGCGGCGCACTCCCCCGGCGAGGTTGGCGATCTGGATGCCCGCGCTGATGTGATGGATGAAGTAGATGAGCACGCACACGCCGACGAGGGCGAGGGCGAGACCCACCGTGACGGCGAGCTCCGGTACGAACGCCTCAGAGCCGGAGCGGATGCGCCGCAGCACCATGAGCGAGTACAGCGAGCTCGACACGAGCACGGCGAGCACGAGCTGGTTGCCGCGGTCGGCCATGAAGTTCTGCACGAGCCGCGGGCCGTACGCCGAGGAGGTGAGCGCGAGCACGGCGATCGTGATCGAGAACATCGTGGCCGCGGCCGACAGCATCGAGGTCGCGATCGCGGCGAGGAGCCCCCGCGCACCGTCCGGGCCGACTCCGAGCAGCGGCAGCCACTCCCAGTCCGCCGACAGGTCGACCGCCACGAGCGCCTCGGCGAGCGCGAGGGCGAGCGCGATGAGGACGGCGGGGACGAACCAGAACGAGTCGCGGATGCGCGCGAGCCAGTAGGCGATGCGGTTCACGACTCCCCCTTCGATCGATCTGCCGGCCGACCCGGCGCCGGGTCAGTCGCGCGTGAGCTTGCGGTAGGTCGAGCGGTGCGGCTTCGCCGCGTCGGGGCCGAGTCGCTCGATCTTGTTCTCCTCGTACGCCTCGAAGTTGCCCTCGAACCAGTGCCAGTAGCTCGGGTTCTCCTCCGTGCCTTCGTACGCGAGGATGTGCGTCGCGATGCGGTCGAGGAACCACCGGTCGTGCGTGATGACCACCGCGCAGCCGGGGAACTCGAGGAGCGCGTTCTCGAGGCTGCCCAGCGTCTCGACGTCGAGGTCGTTCGTCGGCTCGTCGAGCAGCAGCAGGTTGCCACCCTGCTTGAGCGTGAGCGCGAGGTTCAGACGGTTGCGCTCACCGCCCGACAGCACGCCCGCCTTCTTCTGCTGGTCGGGGCCCTTGAAGCCGAACTGCGAGACATATGCTCGCGAGGGAATCTCCGTCTTGCCGACCTGGATGTAGTCGAGGCCGTCGCTCACGACCTCCCACAGGTTCTTGTTCGGGTCGATGCCGCCGCGACTCTGGTCGACGTACGAGATGTCGACGGTGTCACCGATCTTGAGCGTGCCGCCATCGAGCTCCTCGAACCCGACGATCGTCTTGAACAGCGTCGTCTTGCCGACGCCGTTGGGCCCGATGATGCCGACGATGCCGTTGCGCGGGAGGGTGAAGGAGAGTCCATCGATGAGGATGCGCTCGCCGAAGCCCTTCTTGAGGTTGGACGCCTCGATGACCTGCGAGCCGAGTCGCGGCCCCACGGGGATCACGATCTCCTCGAAATCGAGCTTGCGCGTCTTCTCCGCCTCCGCGGCCATCTCCTCGTAGCGGGCGAGGCGCGCCTTCGACTTCGCCTGCCGGCCCTTCGCGTTCGATCGCACCCAGTCGAGCTCGCCCGCGAGCCGCTTGGCGAGCTTCGCGTCTTTCTTGCCCTGCACCTCCAGGCGCGCGGCCTTCTTCTCGAGGTAGGTCGAGTAGTTGCCCTCGTACGGGTACAGGCGGCCGCGGTCCACCTCGGCGATCCACTCGGCGACGTGGTCGAGGAAGTACCGGTCGTGCGTGATGGCGATGACGGCGCCCGGGTACTTCTGCAGGTGCTGCTCGAGCCAGAGCACGCTCTCGGCGTCGAGGTGGTTGGTGGGCTCGTCGAGCAGGAGCAGATCGGGCTTCTCGAGCAGGAGCTTGCAGAGCGCGACGCGGCGCTTCTCACCACCGCTCAAGTGGGTGATCATCTCGTCTCCGGGCGGGCAGCGCAGAGCATCCATCGCCTGCTCCAGCTGGCTGTCGAGATCCCAGCCGTTCGCCGCGTCGATCTCCTCCTGCAGCGTGCCCATCTCGGCCATGAGGGCGTCGAAGTCGGCCTCGGGGTCGGCCATCGCGAGCGAGATCTCGTTGAAGCGGGCGAGCTTGTCGCTCAACTCGCGCACGCCGTCCTGCACGTTCTCGAGCACCGTCTTCGACTCGTCGAGCTCGGGCTCCTGCATGAGGATGCCGACCGAGTAGCCGGGGCTCAGGCGCGCTTCACCGTTCGACGGCTGGTCGAGACCGGCCATGATCTTGATGATCGTCGACTTGCCAGCACCGTTCGGGCCGACCATGCCGATCTTGGCGCCGGGGAAGAACGACATCGTGACGTCGTCGAGGATGAGCTTCTCCCCGACCGTCTTGCGGGCGCGGACCATGGTGTAGATGAATTCGGCCATGCCTACCAGTCTAGGGAGAGCGTGCGGCCCACCAGGCACCGCCCGGTGCTCAGGGCCGCCGCATCGTCGGCGACGGCAGCACCGTCGGCGACTTGGCCCAGCAGGCAGTCCTCGCCCACGCGCACCGCGACGAGAATCGAGTCGGCCTGCATGCCCGTGGGGGTCGTGTCGGCCGTCACCTCCATGGCGGCCCTGTTGAAGCCCGAGGAGACGAGCTCGTCGACGAGCTCGCGACTCGACGGCGACGCGTTCTGGGCGAGCAGGGCGTCGAGGCGGAAGGCGAAGTAGTCGAGGTTCTCGGCGGCGGTGCCGCCCTCCACGAACTCGGGAACCACCCCGGGCGTGACGCGAGGCTGCTCGACCGGATCGACGGGAGCGTCGCTCGATGGGGTGGGAATCGGGTCGCGTTCGGTGGCACAGCCGGCAAGGGCGAGGCCGCCGACGAGGATGCCCGCCGCGAGCGTCACGACTCGGAGGCTGCGCGGCGACGGGCGCGAGAGCATCCCGAACCTCCGTGATCTGCCTGCGGCGACGAGGCCGCGTCGCGACCCGCGTGCGAGTCTACGCAGGCCGCGTTCGGTAATCGAACACGCCCCACGGGCAACGGTTGCGAGCATCTCGCCGGCTGGAGCAGACTCATCTCAACGCAAGCGGTTGGTGATCGGGGGATCACCGGGGGACCGCGAACCGTGGCAGCGTTTCGGCCCGTTCGGGTCGGGCCAGAAGCGCTGAGACAAGTGCCGGTGGCCTCTGATCTCTTCGGGTGAGATCAGAGGCCACCGCCTTCCTCAAGCTCAGTGGCGTCGAACCGAGTCGGCCTACACTCCCTCTCGGACAAGGGAGGTGAGCGGCGTGGGCGGTCTGACGATCCGCAACGCTCTCGGCGGCCCGTGGGCGTCGCACTGGCTCGTCTGGGTGAGCCTCTACCCGCCGACGACTCTGCTCGTCCTCCTGCGCGAGACGGTCACGCCCTTCCCGCACTGGTGGTGGCCGCTCCTCTCGGCGACCGCGCAGCACCTCGTGGTCGGCGTCGTCATCGCCCTCGGCGCGGCGCTCGGCCGTCGCCGCCATACGGTGCTGCCGCTGGCCGTCGCGGGTTCCATCTGGGGCCTCGCGGCGATCGTTCGCGGTGTCATCGGGGGCGCGGTCGCGGGTAGCGTCGCCGGCGTCGACCCCGAGTACGTGTTCCGCATCGTCACCTGGGTCGTGGCGAGCGCGCTCTGGGTACCGGTGTTCGTCTACACGCTCGCGCAGTTCGATCGGCGGCGCCTTCTGCTCGGTTCGCTCGACGCGGCTCGACGCGAGCTCGACAGTGCGCGAGACATGACCGCCGAGTCGGCCGACGACGTGCAGCGCAGGCTCCGGGAGTCGGTGCGGCAGACGCTGCAGCCCGTTCTCGACGACTTGCAGGGGAGCCTGTCGAACTCGCGCGAGTCGCTGTCGCGTCGTCGTCTGGAAGAGTTGAGCGCTCAATTGAGCCGCGTGCACGATGAGGTCGCGGCGGTCGTCGACGCCGCGGGCAACGGCAGCGCCGAGAGAACAGACTCCGGCGAGCGGGCGTCGGTGCGGCGCGCCTTCGACGTGCGGCCGGGCAGGCCCGCGGTCACCGCCCTGCTCGTGACGGTCGCGACCATCACGCTCATCGTCCCCGATGCATGGCGCGTGTTCGGGCACCTCGCGGCCATCGAGGTCATCGTGGCGACCGTGGTCGCCGGCCTGTTCCTCGGCGTCGGGCCCGCCATCGCGCTGCGCACGGGTCATCGCGTCTCGGTCTTTCCGGGGCAGGCCGTGACCGTCGTCTCCCTCGTCTTCGCGCTCGGTGCCATGACACAGGTCATGCTCGCGAGCGGGATCGATCCGATCACCTGGCACGGACTCCTCATCACCCCGCTCCTCGCCGTATCGCTCATCCTCGCGAGCGTCGTGTTCGCCCTCGCCTCGGCGCTCTTCCGCATCAACGAGGAGGCGTGGCAGCTGATCTCCGAGACCCGCGCCACGATCGAGGCTCTCACGGCCGAGAACGATGAGGTTCGAGAGCGAGAGGGCCGACGGCTCGCCATCCTGATGCACGGCCCGATCCAGGGGCGGCTCGCTGCGTGCGTCATGGCGCTCAACTTCCACACGACTGCCGCGGCCGACCCGGCCGACGAAGACCGCGTCCCCGCGATGCTGGACTCGATACTGGCGCACCTCACCGATGTCTCTGCCGATCTCGTCGCGCTCGCATCGCTCGACGACCGCGCGGCAACCCCCGAATAGGGGTAGTTCTCCCTCCCTAGACGGGCCCCGTAGCGCCATCATGGCGCTTAGACTTGCGCGCATGGCTGACCCGGAGCCGACCGACATCGTCGTTCTCGTCGCGGACGACGACGCCCTCGTGCGATCGGTCCTGCGCATGGCGCTCGCCTCGCGGGGGCTCGCCGTGGTCGAGTCCTCCGACGTCGAGGAGACTCGCCGTGCAGCACAGGCGCAGGCTGTGCACCTGGCGGTGCTCGATATCAACATGCCGGGAGGCTCCGTGCTCGACGCGGTCGCAACGCTGCGTTCCGCGCACGCGCACCTGCCGGTGCTCGTGCTGAGCGGCGACATGTCTCCCCCCGCAGAGTTGGACAACGCCGACTACGAGTTCGCGCGCAAGCCCATCGAACTCGACGACTTCCTGGAGCGTGTGGAACGCCTCCTCTCTCCGACGCGCAACGGCAGCCGGCCATGACGTCGCCGCTGCGCGACCCGGCGGTTCTCGCGGCCGTGCTCGACAGTGCGATCGCGGACCTCGCCGACATCGCGTTCGTGGTCGACATCGAGGGCACGGTCATCGCGGCGAACAAGACTCTGCTGGCGCGGTCCGGTCTCTCACGCGACGATGCCATGGGGCAGTCGTTTCTCGACATCATCCATGGCGAAGACCGCACGATCACCAGCGAGCACCTGAATCGCGCACTGCAGGGCGAGGTGGCGGCGTTCCGCATCGTGAGGACGCTCAACGAGGAAGCCCAGTACGTCTCCGACGTCACGCTGCACCCCGTGCGCGACGGTGACGACGTCGTGGCAGTGCTCGGCACCGCCCGTGACGTCACCGAGGCCGTCACCGTGGCCCGCGAGCGCGAGTCCGCTGAAGAGCTTCTGCAGATCGCCGGCCGCATGGCAGGGTTCGGTGGCTGGTCGATGGATGCGAACGACCGGGTTCTGCGACTCTCCGACGAAGCGCGCACGATTCTCGCGATCGCGCCCGACGCGGAGATCGTGCTCGGCGCGCTGCTCGACGCACAACCTTCTCGCACGCGTGACGAGCTGAGGGGAGCCATGCGCGAATGCCTAGAGGAAGGCCGGGGCTTCGATCTGCAGCTGAACATCGTGACGATCACCGGCTCGCAGGTCGTCGCGCGCATCCTCGGCCGACCAGAACGCGACCACACGGGGGCGGTCGCGCGCGCGCTCGGCGCCATCTGGGACGTGACCGAGGTCGAGGCGGAGAAGGCCAAGCTCGTGGAGTTGGAGGAGCGCTTGACGATTGCGCTCAACACCATCAGCGACGGCATCATGTTCCTCGACCGCGACTGGATATTCACGTTCGCCAACCCTCGAGCACTCGAGCTCACCGGGAAGTCGGAAGCTGAACTGCTCGGGAAGTCGTACTGGGAGGCCTTCCCCGAATCGGAAGGGTCCGAGTGGGAGCAGACATACCGTCGCGCCCTCGAGACGGGTGCTCGCCAACAGGTGAGATCGCTGGACGAGAACCGTGACACGTGGTTCGACATCACCGCGTATCCCACAGCGTCGGGGCTCGCACTGTACGTGCGCGATGTGACCGAGGACGAGCTCACACGCCAGCGCATGGTCGCGAACCAGCGCCGTCTTTCCGACCAAGCCAGATTGCTCGACGCCTCGCGGGACTCGATGATCGTCCGCGGACTAGATCACCGGGTCCAGTACTGGAATCGCGCCGCGACCGAGCTGTACGGGTGGGACGCTGGCGAGGCCATCGGGCAGCCGATCACCGCGCTCATCTTCGACGACACGACCGCTTTCGACAATGCCACCGCTGCGGTTCTGCGAGATGGCTTCTGGAGCGGAGCTCTCGAACAACGGGCCAGGGACGGCCGGTCGCTCGTTGTGGACAGTCGTTGGCAGCTCGTGCTGGACGAGAGCGGTGAGCCCTCTGCGATCTTCGCCGTCAACAGCGACATCACCGAGCAGCGGAAGGCGGAGGAGGCGCGCTTGCGGGCGCAGCGCATGGAGAGCCTCGGAACGCTCGCCGGAGGGATCGCGCACGATCTCAACAACGTGCTCACGCCCATTCTCATGTCGGTTCAGCTCCTCACGCGCCGCACGCACGACACCGACGAGCGTCAGATACTCGACGGCATGGAGGCTGCCGTCAAGCGGGGTGCCGACATGATTCGCCAGGTGCTCGCCTTTGCCCGGGGCGTGGAGGGTCGACGCATCCGCGTCTCCGTCAGCGACCTGCTCGACGATCTCATCGTCTACGCGCGCAATGCGTTGCCGAAGGAGATCACCGTCACGATCGAGCACGATGTCGCCGACGGAGACACGATGGGCGACCCCACGCAGCTGCTCCAGGTGCTCATCAATCTCGTCACGAACGCCAAGGACGCCATGCCTGAGGGCGGCCAGGTGCGCATCAGGGCCAGCCGTGTCTCCATCGATGAGCAATACAGGTCAGTCAGCCACTCCGCCTCGCCCGGTGAATACCTCACGATCGAGGTCGAGGATGACGGATTCGGCATGCCGCCGGACGTCGTCGCCAAGGTCTTCGAGCCGTTCTTCACGACGAAGGAGCCCGGCCGCGGAACGGGGCTCGGGCTCGCGAGTTCGCTCGCCATCGTGCGCAGCCACGGAGGCTTCATGCAGGTGTACAGCGAGGAGGGCAATGGGACGAAGTTCCAGGTGGCTCTGCCCGTTGCGGAAGGCGGTGAGGTGTCGCGACCTCCCGAGATCGCAGGCGAGGAGCGCGCTCCTCGCGGCGGAGGCGAGCTCATCCTCGTCGTCGACGACGAACCGATGATCGTGAAGGTGACGACGCAGACGCTAGAGTCTCACGGCTACCGCGTGGTCACGGCACGAAACGGGCAGGAGGCGATCGACCTCGTCGATCGGGGAGATCACGATATCGACCTCGTGCTCACCGACATGATGATGCCCGTCATGGATGGTGCGGCGGCGAGCGCGTACCTCGAGCATCACCGTCCCGAGATACCCATCGTCGCCATGAGCGGGCTCAACTCCCACGGATCGGCGAAGCGCGCTGTCGGCATGGGCATTGCCCGCTTTCTGCCGAAGCCGTTCACCACGAGCCTTCTCCTCACAACCGTGGCTGAGACCTTGCGCGGCATCCCGCTCGACCTAGAACAGGAGCACGAGCTGTGACCGATTCCGAGAGCCGCGCTCTGCGGGTAGTCGTCGCCGACGACGACCCCTTCACCCTGTCTCTCGTCACGGGCGGGCTCGAAGCGCAAGGCTTCGACGTGACCTCAGCGACGAGCGCTGAGGAGGCCCTCAGTGCCGTCGCCCGCGTCGACCCTCACGCCCTCGTGAGCGACCTCAACTTCGGGCCGGGCCGGACGGGTGCCGCACTCCTCGATCGTGTCGCCGAAGAGTTCCCCTGGATCGGGCTCGTCGTACTGACCTCCCACCGCTCCCCCGAGCTTGCCGTGCCCAACCCCGAGCTCATACCGGCGAGCGTCGTCTACCTCGTGAAATCGCAACTGAGCCGCGTCGACGAGCTCGCCGGCGCCGTTCACCGGGCGATCAGCGGCCAGATCGACGCAGACGTGGTGCGTGACGACGACGATGTGCCCACCGTGACCGCCGCGCAGGCGGAGGTGCTGCGCATGCTCGCCGAGGGTGCGTCGACGCGCGCGCTCGCCGAGCACCGAGGGACGACGGTGCGCGCGGTGGAGACGATGCTCAATCGCCTCTTCCTCGCGCTGGGCCTCGACACGGGCGAGAACGCGAGCCCCCGGGTCGCCGCGGTCACCCTGTGGCAGCGCGGAGGCATCCGCGTGCGTCGGGCGGGCGACTGATCCGAGGGCCCAGCATCATCGGCAGTACCTAGAACGGGGTCGCGGCAAGCGCCTCCTGCCCGCTCTGGTCCGCTGACTCCTCGGCGGGCGACGCATCCTCCTCGGTCGGCCCCTGGGCGGTCCCGTCACTCGACTCCGAAGGGTCATCACGCGTCGTGCTCTTGGCGATGACGCTGCGCGTGAAGGTCGCGCGGCCCCAGGTGAGGTCGTGCCCGATCGCGTCGGCGTCGATCTCGATCGACGTGCCCGATTTCTCGTCGGTCTCCCAGTCGCGGATGCGCACGCGCCCCGTGACGATCACGCGCTGCCCCTTCTCGAGTGAGGTCGCCACGTGAGTGCCGAGCTGTCGGAAGGCGGTCACGGTGTACCAGTTCGTGTCGCCGTCGATCCAGGCGTTCTGGCCGCGGTCGAAGCGGCGCTGGTTCGAGGCGAGGCGAAAACTCGTGATCGTGAGCCCCTCGCTCGTGACGATATGACGAGGGTTCGTCGCGACGAGCCCCGTGAGCGTGATGGTGTCGGTCATGGTGTCCTCCGGTCTGCCAATGGTGGGCGAGACGCCGGACGGTTCGTGCCGGAAGAGCGCCCGGCGTCTCGTACCGGAGAGTGTGGTGGGTCGGGAACCATGCAGAGAGGAGACGCAGCGGCCTGCGGAGGCACGACCGCCACGCGCAACCTGGGGAGGAACGGCCGGGCGGGACCGTCGAGGCGCGCCCTAGACTGGGGCGATGTCGAACCACACGCCGGATCGACACGTCGATGGTGATGCCCCCAGCCCGGTCGACTGGTCCGCGACCCCCGAGCAGGTGCGCTCCTCGATCGAGCAGTTTCCGCACCCGGTGGTGCTCGTCACCCCGGACTGGCGCATCAGCTTCGCCAATGCCGCCGCCATCGCGCAGGCCGGTGTTCCGACCCACGTCCTGACACGCGACGCCATCTGGGAGATCTACCCCGAACTCGCCACGGAAGCCTTCCGTCCCGCGCACGAACGAGCGATGCACGAACGTGAGTCCGCGAGCGTGAGGGCTTTCAGCGAGCACTACGAAGCATGGTTCGAGATCACGGTGCACCCGATCGACGGCGGCATCGCCAGCTATCTGCGAGATGTCACGCGAGACCAGCTCACGCGCCTCAAGCTCGAGGAGAGCATCCGGAGCCTTCGAGAGCAGGCGGCACTCCTCGATGCCACGCGCGATGCGATGATCGTGCGCGACCTGGATCACACGATCCGCTACTGGAACAGTGGGGCGAGCGCGATGTACGGCTGGAGTGCCGATGAGGCCATCGGCCGTTCGGCACGAGACATGCTGTATCACGACGTGCGCGAGTTCGACTCGAGCTGCACCGCGGTACTGCGCGACGGCTACTGGTCAGGGGAGATCCGTGAGCGCGCGCAGGACAACCGTCTCATCGTCGGAGATGGACGGTGGCATCTTCTGCAGGATGACGAGGGTGACCCCATCGGCATCTTCACGGTGACGTCGGATATCACCGACTTTCGGCGGGTGGAAGACATGCGCGAGCGCGCGCAACGCATGGAGAGCCTCGGCACTCTCGCCGGCGGCATCGCCCACGACCTCAACAATGTGCTCACACCGCTCCTCCTCGCTACCCAGGTGCTGCTCGCCGACGACCGCAGCGACCGCGATCGGGAGATGCTGACCACCATCGAGAAGAGCGCACGGCGAGGCGCCACGATGATCCGTCAGATGCTGACGTTCGCCCGTGGAGTGGATGTCGAGCGTGCGCCCATCGACCTCGCCGATCTGCTCGCCGAGGCGCACCGGTTCGCGCGCGACACCCTGCCGGACTCGGTCGACATACTCGTGCGGCACGAGGCGCGCCACGGCACGCTCGGCAGCACCACCCACCTCATGCAGGTGGTGCAGAACCTCATCCTCAACGCCCGCGACGCCATGCCCGACGGCGGCACCTTGACGCTCGCCACGCACAGCGGCTCGCCGCACGAGCCGCCCGAGCACGACCCCCTGCCGCACGCGGTGCTGGAGAAGGACCACGTGGCGCTCTCCATCATCGATAGCGGCGTCGGCATGACTCCCGAGATCGTCGAACGGCTGTGGGAGCCCTTCTTCACCACCAAGCCACTCGGCGAAGGCACGGGGTTGGGCCTGCCGACCTCCGCCGCGATCATCGAGCGCCACGACGGCCGAATATCCGTGCGCACCGAGCCAGGGAGAGGTACGCGATTCGATATCGTCCTCCCCGCGGCCGAGCTCGCCCCCGCCTCAGCGGAGCGCGATGATGATGCCGTGCCGGGCCACGGCGAGACGATCCTCGTCGTCGACGACGAGCCCCTCATCCTGGCCACCACGGCGGAGGCGCTGCAGGCCCACGACTACCGCGTGCTGACCACGAACGACGGGCACGAGGCGCTGCGCATCCTCCGCGACGACGGTCACCGCATCGATCTGGTCTTGACCGACATGATGATGCCGGGCTTCGACGGGGCCTCCCACGCCGCGCATATCGCCGCGTCACCCCACGACATCCCCGTGCTCGCCGCGAGCGGACTCGCCGCAGGCGCCGAGCTCATCCCGAGCGCCACGAGCGGCATCACCGCATTCCTCGCCAAGCCGTACACGGTGCCGACCCTGCTCGGCGCGGTGCGGCTCGCCCTCGACGGCACCGCGTGATGCTGCGCGAGCGTGTCGCCTAGTGCTCCGTGAAGTCGGGTCGCTCAGCACCCGGCCCCAGCGCGGCGTGCAGCGCGCGCTTGGCGACATCGAGCGATTCGTACGGCCCGCGCCGGGCATCCTCACCGGGCAGTGACACGTAGAAATCGTCACCGCTGCGCTGAACGGAGCCGACGGCTCCCGCGGGGCCGTGCGCGGCCCACGTCTGGTCGATCTCGATCGGTGTGCTCATGGTGCGCTCCCTTCGGTCGATGGACGCCTCGTGGTGCGTGATACGAGAATACGCCTGAAGGCGGGCGCCTGTCGAGGGCGCCGAGGAGTCTCTCAGCGCGCCTTCACGTACGGCGCGTAGGCCTTGCGCACCTTGTTGACCTTCGGCAGGGCGACCGCGAGGCAGTACCCCTGGCCGGGGTTCTTCGCGAAGAAGTCCTGGTGGTAGTCCTCGGCGATGATGTAGCGGCCGAGTGGCGAGATCTCCGTCACGATGCCGCCATCCCAGATCTCGGATGCGCGGTCGCGGGCCGCCTCGAACAGCACCTTCTGCTCCTCATCGGCGTAGAACATCGCCGAGCGGTACTGCGTGCCCACATCGTTGCCCTGCCGGTTCAGCTGGCGAGGGTCGTGGAGCGTGAAGAAGACGTCGAGGATGACGTCGGCGGGCACGACATCGGGGTCGAAGGTCACGGCAACAGCCTCGGCGTGCCCCGTCGAGCCGGTGCAGACGAGTTCGTAGCTGGGGTTCTCGACGTGACCGCCCGTGTAGCCCGAGACGACGTCGGAGACGCCCTCGATCGTGCGGTAGACGGCGTCGAGGCACCAGAAGCAGCCTCCGGCGAGGTGGAATGTGCGCATGGAGCGAGTGTACGACCGTCGCCCGTGCACGGGCCGAGCGCTCCCCGGTCGTACGCTGGACGCATGCCCACCGAACACACGCCGTACGCCGCCGCCGATGACCGCTACGACCAGCTCGAGTACGCCCGCGTCGGGCGGAGCGGCCTGAAGCTTCCGCGCATCTCGCTGGGGCTGTGGAACAACTTCGGCGACGACAAGCCGATCGAGACGCAGCGCGCGATCCCGCGCCGCGCCTTCGACCGCGGCGTGACGCACTTCGACCTCGCCAACAACTACGGCCCGCCCGCCGGCAGCGCCGAGAGCAACTTCGGCCGCATCCTCGCCGAAGACTTCCTGCCGTACCGCGACGAGCTCGTCATCTCGTCGAAGGCCGGCTACTTCATGTGGGAGGGGCCCTACGGCGAGTGGGGCTCGCGCAAGTACCTGCTGAACTCCCTCGACGCGAGCCTCAGCCGCCTCGGCCTCGACCATGTGGACATCTTCTACTCGCACCGCCCCGACCCTGACACCCCGCTCGAGGAGACCATGGGGGCGCTCGCCACCGCGGTCACGAGCGGCAAGGCGCTCTACGTCGGCATCTCGAACTACGACGCTGATCAGACGCGCGAGGCGCACCGCATTCTCGGTGAGCTCGGCATCCCCCTCGTCATCCATCAGCCCCGCTACAACATGTTCGACCGGCGCATGGAGGACGGGCTCCTGGATGCTCTGGCCGACCTCGAACTGGGCAGCATCGTGTTCTCCCCCCTCGCGCAGGGCCTGCTCACCAACCGATACCTCGACGGCATTCCCGCCGACTCGCGTGCCGCCGAGGGTCGCTGGATCTCGAGCGACACCATCGACGACACGTATCTCGGGCACGCACGGGCCCTCAACGCGATCGCGGAGGCCCGTGGGCAGTCGCTCGCGCAGATGTCCCTGCTGTGGGTGCTGCGGCACCCGCAGGTCACGAGCGCCCTCATCGGTGCGAGCAGCGTGCGCCAGCTGGACGACAGTCTCGACGCGCTCCACGGCGACGCGCTGACCGACGACGAGATCGCGGCGATCGAGCCGCACGCCGTGCACGGCATCGGCATCCGGTAGCCCGACGGTGGGATACGTCTACGCGCTGCTCGCGGCAGTGCTGTTCGGCGCGAACGGCAGCGTCACGAAGCTCATCATGGAGGCGGGTCTCACCCCCGCGCAGGTGACGCAGTTCCGCCTCGTGGGCGCCGCGCTCATCGCTGGCGCTGTGCTGCTCGCGATCGACCGTCGCGCCTTCCGCATGCCGCGCCGGCAGTGGCCGATCATGATCGTCCTGGGCGTCGTCGGGGTCGCCTTCCTGCAGGGAACCTACGCAGCCGCCGTGCAGCTGCTGCCGGTCGGCATCGCTCTGCTGCTCGAGTACCTGGCGGTGCTCCTCGTCGCCCTCGTGGCGTTCTTCTTCTTCCATGAGAAGGTCAAGGCGCGGCTGTGGGCCGCGATCGGCCTGGTGCTCGTGGGGCTTGCCGTGGTCGCCCAGGTGTGGGCGAGCACGCTCAACGCGCTCGGCGTGCTCTTCGGCCTCGCGGCCGCGATCTGCCTCGCCACCTACTTCCTCGTGGGCGAGAAGCAGGTCGTGCGCACCTCGCCGCTCGCCGTGTCGTTCTGGACGATGTCGTTCGCCGCGATCTTCTGGGCGTTCGTGAGCGGCTGGTGGCAGCTCGACCCGACGGTGTTCACGGCTCACGTGGACCTCGGCGGCCAGGGTGCGGAGCTTCTCGTACCGATGTGGCTGCCGCTCGCCTGGAACGTCGCGCTCGGGTCGTTCGCCCCCTTCATGCTGAGCCTCGCCTCGCTGCGGTACCTGACGGCGACAGCGGCGGGCGTCGTCGCCTCCTCAGAAGTGGTCTTCGCCTTCGCCGTCGCATGGGTGTGGCTCGGCGAGACCCTCGGGCTCGTGCAGATCGTCGGCGCCGCGGTCGTGCTCGCGGGGATCATCCTCGCTCAGACGGCCCGCAGCACGAAGACGGTCGTCGACGCCGATCTGGCCCTCAATACGGGGCCGATCACGACCGTCGACGTATCCCCTCGCTGACCTTTCGTCAGCTCGGGGCTCGCCACGACCCCCGTTCGGGGGTACAGTGCAGGGCATGACATGGGGGAACGACGTCGTCCAATGGTGGGCCTCTGACGAGGGCTGGCGCGTGCTCACGGGCGCGGTAATCCCCGCGCTCGCGATCCTGGTCGCCGGGGTGGTCGCCGCGCTCATCGCGCGCGGCTCCACGAAGCGCCTGCTGAAGCACCATGATCGGGATGCCCTGACCAGCGCCGTCGGAGCGTTCGTGCTCGCGGGACGCACCGCGGCCGAGTGGCACGACCACAGCGACACCGAGCGCCGACACGTCGACGAACTCATCTCGGAGGCCGAGACGCGCCTGCGCCTCCTGCCCATACCCGGCGCGGCTCTCGCCGCGAACTGGGCGACCCACCAGCTCGAGTCAATGAAGGGGCACTCCTCGGGCTTCCGGTTCCAGGCCCAGCAGACCCTCGGCGACTATCGGGATGCGCTCATCGCCTGGTCGCAGAAACCGCGCACAGCCAAGAAGCTCTTCGGCGCCGACCTCGAGCGGTGGCGATACGAGACCGATGACACCGCCGAGCCGCCCGCGGAGGCGCCCTCTGCCCCCTCTTCTGCCTCTGCCTCTGCTTCTGCCTATGCTTCTGCCGAGGCAGCGCCGGAACCTTCGCCCGTGACGACCCCGCCCTCTGCGTCGGTGTTGCCCGAACCGCCCGCCACGACGGGCCCCGTGCGCGACCCGGCCCTGGCGGCGGCCCTCGCGGCGGCGCCCCCGCCGAGCACCCGCACGGCAGCGAGCCCCGCGATCGTCGACGACGCGGAGGACGCCCCGCGCCCGATGGCCGCGTCGGTCGTGCGCGAGCGCATCGACTCGACCGACCACGACTGACGATTGGCACAGCGGGCGCAAGCGCAGCGTCGCGACCGCGCTCGTGACGCGGAGCGTGGTGCGCCGCAGGAGCGGCGGCGCACCCAGGAATCGGCACAGCGCCCCCGGCAGGAGTCGAACCTGCGACCAAGAGATTAGAAGGCTCCTGCTCTATCCGCTGAGCTACGGGGGCATCCAGCTCCCCCAGGATACTGGTCGAGTAGCGCCACTGGCCGAGCCGCGCATCGATTACGTAGCCTCGGGGGATGACCTACGCTCACTGGACCCGCGTCTCGGAGTGGCCTCTCGCGGCCGCCGCCCTCGTCTTCTTCGGCATCTACGCCTGGCTCGTGATCGGCGAGCCTCCTACCGCGCTGGAGATCACCATCGAGGTTGTTCTCGTGATCATCTGGGCAATGTTCGTTGTGGATTACGTGGCGCGCCTCGTGCTGACCACGAACCGGCTGCAGTGGTTCGTGCGTCACCTGCATCTGCTGGCGATCGTGATCCTGCCGTTCTTCCGCCCGTTGTACCTCATTCGCCTCGTGAGCCTCGTGGGGCTGCTGAGCAAGGCGAGCGCGTTCCGCGGCCAGGTGACGATGTACTTGGTGACGGCGTCGAGCATGCTCATCCTCATCGCGTCGGTCGCGATCCTCGATGTGGAGCAGGATGCTCCCGGGGCGCTCATCACGTCGTTCGGCGACGCCATCTGGTGGGCGTTCGTGACGATCACGACGGTCGGCTACGGCGACCTGTACCCGGTGACCACGGCGGGGCGACTGGTGGCCGCGGGGCTCATGGTGGCGGGCATCGCGCTGCTGGGCTCGGTGACGGCGACGTTCGCCTCGTGGTTCGTCGAGCGCGTCGCGGCGCCCGCGACCTCGGAGTCGGCGACCGCGGCGGTGGCGCGTGGCGACGAGCCCGACCAGGAGGCCGGGAACGCACCTCAGTCGGCGGCGGAGGCGAGCGCGGCGAGCAGCCGCGGCAGCGGGGGAACGCCCTCGGCCTGAACGACGACGGCACCCCCGTCGTCGAGGACGACGACGGTGGGGGTGCGGGTGACACCGCGCGCTTCGGCGCGCTCGAGGTGGTGGGCCACGTCGAGCTCGTCCCACTGCAGGGTCGGCACGAGCCGCGCGGCCTCGGCGACGACCTCACGGGCCCGGTGGCAGGGCTCGCAGAAGGCTGAGGTGTAGAGCTCGAGGCGCATGCGTGAAGCCTAGAGGCGGAGCATCCGTGCCCCCTGATCGCCGCGGGCGACGCGAACGGCCGGACCTTCGCGTTCCGGCCAACGCCGGGTGAATTCTGCGTGACGTCTGCCCCACGGTCGCGCGCGCGTCGCCGCATGTTCACCGTCGCGGGCGAGACTCCTGCAATGGCACGGTGGGGGAATTATCGCGCGCTCGGCGACTCGGTGAGCATGATGCGCCGCGACGCGAGCGACCTCACCTTCGATTCCCCGACCTGGTCGTGGACCGATCGGGTCGCCCTCGCCGTCGAGAGCGTCGCCCGGCTGCGCGGGGAGGCTGCGCAGGGATGCTCGCTCGCGAGCCCCGGCGCGACCGTCGAGCAACTCGTGCACGACCAGGTGCCGCGCGCGCTCGAGGCGGGCGCCGACCTCGTGACGATCCTCATCGGCACGTCGGAGCTGCTCGACGGCTCCGCGCGGCCGGCCGCGCTCGCCCGTCGTCTGGAGTCGGGCGTGCGCACGCTCACCGCGGCAGGCGTGGACGTCGTGCTCGCGACGTGCCTCAACCCGCCGACGGCGATCGTGCCCAGACGGCGGCGCGTGCGCACGGCCGAGTTCACGGCAGAGCTGTGGTCGATCGCCCGCACGCACGACGCCTCGGTCGTGGATGCCTGGTCGTTGCGCGATGCGCGCCTGCGCCCGCTCGGCACGGGTGATCGCGTGCATCTCGGCGAGGAGGGCCACCGCCAGCTGGGCACGCGGGCCGTGCATGTCCTGGGGCTGCCGTTCGTCGAGCTGGGCGGCCGCCCTCGAGCGTCGGCGGCCGGCGGCTAGACTGCCGGAGTGAGTGCCGCCACTGATCGTCTCGTCTGGATCGACTGCGAGATGACGGGGCTCGACCTCGCCGTGGACGACCTCATCGAGGTCGCCGTGGTCATCACGAACTACGACCTCGAGCCCGTGCACGAGGGCTTCTCGATCGTCATCGCCCCCACCGAGCGGGGGATGGCGAACATGAGCGACTTCGTGCGCGACATGCACGCCTCCAGCGGGCTGCTCGACGAGCTGCCGCAGGGCGTGCCGCTCGAGGATGCTCAGGCGCAGATCATGGCCTACCTCACCGAGCACGTTCCGACCGCCGGGCAGTCTCCCCTCGCGGGCAACACGATCGGCACCGACCGCGCCTTCCTCGCGCGCTCTCTGCCGCAGGTCGACGCCCACCTGCACTACCGCAGCGTCGACGTCTCCTCCATCAAGGAGCTCGTGCGCCGGTGGTTCCCCCGCATCTACTTCAACGCGCCCGCGAAGGATGGCGGGCACCGGGCGATGGCCGACATTCTCGAGTCGATTCGCGAGCTCGACTACTACCGCAGGGCGGGGTTCGTCGCCGAGCCGGGGCCCAGCTCTGACGACGCTCAGGCGATCGCGGCCGACATCGTGCAGAAGTGGGAGCCCCGGCTGTAATACACTGGGGCGGCAGCGTGCGCGAGCACGGTGACACGGTGGGTATAGCTCAGCTGGTAGAGCGCCTCGTTGTGGTCGAGGAGGCCGCGGGTTCAAGCCCCGTTACTCACCCCACTGGCCGATCGGGTCCGGGTTCTTCCCGGGCCCGATTGGCGTCTCTGGGGCACCCTCGTGCGGCGCCACCCCCGCGTCCTCCCCGCATGTTCAGTCGCCTGCGCGACACTAGGAGCGTGACTCCCCCCGCCGGCACCTCCTCGTCCGTGGCCGAGAGGCTCGACGAGCAGACCCTGCACGCCTCGCAGGTGCCGTGGTCGACGGTCATCTGGAACGACCCGGTGAACCTCATGAGCTATGTCTCGTGGGTGTTCCGCCGCCACTTCGGCATGACGCGACAGGACGCCGAGCGGGCGATGCTCGCCGTGCACCACGACGGTCGCGCGACGGTCGCGGAGGGGAATCGTGAGGCCATGGAGCGCCACGTGGAGGCGATGCACGAGTACGGATTGTGGGCGACCGTCGAGAAGGCTCCGCGATGAGGGGCTTCCAGGCGACGGAGGCGGGCTGGCAGGCGATCCTCGAGCCGGAGGAGGCGCGCATCCTGCTCTCGCTGAGCCGTCAGCTGCAGTCGCTGCTCGCCGACAGTCTCGAACCGGATGCCCTCGCCGACGGCGCTGTGCGTCGCCTGCTGCCCGATGCCTACCGCGATGACGCCGAGGCCGCCGAGGAGTGGCGCCGCTTGAGTCGGCGCAGCCTCGTCGAGCGCAAGGTCGCGCACGCTGCGACCCTGAGCCGGGCGCTCGCGGCTCCCGCGGTCGCCTCGGAGCCGACGACGATCACCCTCGACGCCGACGACGCCCTCGACTGGGTGCGGGCGGTGGGCGACCTGCGGCTCGTGATCGCCGACCGCATCGGGATCGTCGTCGACGGCGACGAGGGCACGACCTCGGAGCCGGGGCTGCGAGAGCTCTACGACTGGCTCGCGTGGATTCAAGACGACCTGGTGCGGGTGTTCGAGGCGGGCGAGAGCGGTGCCGACGGTGGCGAGTGAGCCCGCCGAGCTCGACCTCGACGAGGCCGCGTTCGAGCGGCTCGTCGTGGAGGAGCTCGACGCGCTGCCCGACGAGATGGTGGACGGGCTCGACAACGTCATCTTCGTGACCGAGGCGAGGCCCGAGGACGGCTCTCTCGACCTGCTGGGGCTGTACGAGGGGGTCGCGCTCACCGACCGCGGCCAGTACGGCTTCGGCGAGCTTCCCGACCGCATCATCCTCTACCGGGAGCCGCTGCTCGCCGCGGCCGAAGGGGACCTCGAGGAGCTGCACGAGCAGATCCACATCACGCTCGTGCACGAGATCGCCCACTTCTACGGGATCGACGACGACGAGCTGCACCGGCTGGGCTGGGCATGAGCAGAGGTGCGCGTCGGGCGCGGGCGATCGTGAGCGGCGTCGTCACCGTCGTGATCGTCGGCGGCGCCGCCTACGCGGCGGCCGCGCTGCTCAGCCCGCTACCGGCGCTCGAGGTGCAGCCGCGCGACCTCGACACGAGCGCCGTGGGCGCCTCGCTCGACCAGCTCGTGCTGCCGGACGCCGGCGCGACGGCCGTCTCCCTGCCCTCGGGCGAGCCGATTCTCGCCGGCGCGCAGGAGCCTCGCCCCATGGCGGGCGTCGCCAAGCTCGTGCTCGCGCACGTCGCCCTCGACGCGGAGCCTCTCGAGGCGGGGCGCACGGGCGAGACGGTGCAGATCGATGCGGCGACAGCATCCCGCTACCGCGAGCTCACGACGGCGGGTGCTCGTACCGTGCCCGTGGTGCAGGGTCAGGTCTGGACGCGCCGCGACCTGCTCGCGGCGACCGCCATCGGTTCGGGCAACAACATCGCCGAGCTGCTCATGCTCGAGGTCTTCGGCGGCCTCGACGCCTACACGGCGGCGGCCTCGACCTGGCTCGACTCGGTCGGGCTCGCCGACACCGCGGTCGTCGACGCGACGGGGCTGGACTCGGGCAACATCTCGACCGCGCGCGACCTCGCGCGACTCGCCCAGCTCACTCTCGCCCACCCGGTGCTCGGCGAGCTCATGACCGACCGTCCGCGCACGGCGACCGCGGGCGCCTCGTGGGGCGACGAGGCCGCGTACGTGGTCGATACCGGCGCGATCGGCCTCGCCCGCACCTACACGGATGCGGCCGGAGTCGTGCTGCTCCTGGCCGTGCCCGTCGTGGCCGCCGGCACGGGGGGCGAGTCGGCCACTCCCGTCGCCCTCGCACTGCTCGGCCAGCCGGGCTACGCGCAGGCCGAGGTCGCGGTGCGCGCACTCATCGCCTCCCTCGCCGACGTCGTCGCACCCACCACCATCGTGGAGGCCGGTGCGACGGTCGGCGAGCTGCGGGCGGCGTGGGGGCCGAGCGCGAGCATCCTCGCCCGCGACGCGATCACGGTCACCCAGCTGGACGCCGCCACGATCGAGGTGCGCCTGAACGTTCCCGAGCGCCAGACGGTGCTCGAGGGCACCACGATCGGGCAGCTCGTCGTGACGACTCCCGACGGCGAGCAGGTGTCGAACCTCGTCGCCGGTGCCACGATCGCGCAGCCGGGGGTCGCCTGGCGCTTCGCCGACCCCGCGACGGTCATCGGCCGCTGGACGGACTGAGCCGCCGACTCAGCCCGGCACGTGCTCGTCGGCGGTGCCGCGCGGATCGTGGAGGTGCGCGTGCCAGTCCTCCTGGCGCGCCCACCGCTGCCAGTTGCGGGCGAAAGCCTCGCCGTCCCGCGCGATCGCCCGGCGTCGCCGCTCGGCGTCGTCGGGCAGCTCGATCCAGAGGGCGTAGTCGGCGAGGGCGCGCGCGGCCGGGCTAATGGCACCGCACCCCTCGATCACGAGGGGCCGCCGCGGGTCGAGATCGTGCCAGGTGCCGGGTCGGGAATCCGGCCAGTTCCACGACCTCCAGCGGGGCGGGCGCCCCTCCGCGATCGCCCGCAGCACGTGGTGGAGCACGTGCGCCTCCGCCGCCTCGAGGCCGTCCCAGCCCGGGTAGACGTCGTCGAGTCTCAGCAGCTGCGCGCCGGTCGACCGCGCGAGCTCCGTCGCGAACGTCGTCTTGCCCGAGCCCGAGCGCCCGTCGACGAGCGTCAGGCGCGGTCGGGAGCGCTCAGCGGAGGACACCTGTGAAGCTTCCCGTGAGCACGGCCGCGAGCAGCGCGATGCTCGAGACGAGCATCCCGATCACCACCACGACGGTGTCGAGCGTCGTCCACGGAGCGGGCCTCGTCCACGTGCGGGCGACGGGGGCGCCGAAGCCGCGCGCCTCGAGGCCGATCGCGAGAGCGGAGCCGCGCCTCAGCGACAGCACGAGGAGGCCGAGCAGGATGCCGGCGAAGCGCCGGATGCGCCCACGGTCGCCCACGCCGCGCGCTCGCCGCGCCCGCTCGAGCGTCGCCGCGTCGCCGCGCAGCAGGGTCACGAGACGCAGCGCCGCGACCGCGCCGAGCACGAAGCGGGCCGGCAGGCGCAGGGTCTGCCCGAAGGCATCGCCGAGCCGCGTCGCATCGGGTCGCGAGAACAGCGCGATCGCGGGCAGGCCGATCGCGAGCACGCGCAGGAGGGTCGCGAGGGCGAGCTCGATCGATCCGTCGCTGATGCGCACCAGGAGGAACTCGACGTGCACCTCGCCGGAGGGGCGACCGTAGAGCACGATCGTGAGCGCCGTGAAGGGCGCCGCGATGAGGATCGGGATGCTGCGCAGCGCGAGCGTGCGCAGGGGCACGCCGAGCAGCGGCAGCAGCAGCAGCTGCAGCGCGAGAGCCGTCGCCGCCGAGACCGGATCGATCGAGACGACGAGCAGCAGGGCGGGGATGAGCGAGGCGGCGAGCGCCGCGACCGGGTTGATGCGGTCGACGAGGGGTCGGCGGGCTGCCGTCGTCGAGGCGGGCTGCCCGGGCGCCGCACCGTCGACGCTGGTCTCAGCGGGTTCGGCGGCGGGCAGCCGCACCTCGCGCGCGCCGAGCGCGTCGACGAGGGCGCGATCGTGCGTCGCCATGACGACCGCTCCCCCGGCGTCGCGGTGCGCGGCGAGCAGGGCGGCGAGCTCGGCCCACGTGCGGGAGTCCTGCCCGAAGCTGGGCTCGTCGAGCAGCAGGATCGGCGGAGCGGTCGCGAGCGCGGTCGCGACCGAGAGCCGGCGCTGCTCGCCGCCGCTCAGCGTGAACGGGCTCGCGGCGGCACGCGCGGTGAGCCGCAGCTGCTCGAGGAGCGCCGCGGAGCGCTCCTCGATGCGTGCGGGATCCTCGCCGGTGACCCGTGGCCCCACCGCGAGCTCCTCGCGCACGGTGGCGGCGACGAACTGGTGCTCAGGGTTCTGGAACACCACTCCGAGTCGCTCGACGAGCTCGCGTGAGCTCCACAACGCGGGATCCCCGTGATCCGCCACGTGCGATGCCCCTTCGGCCGCGGGCAGCAGCCCGGCGAGGGCGAGCAGCAGCGTGCTCTTGCCCGAACCGTTGGGCCCCGTCAGCGCGACCACCTCGCCCGCGCGCACCTCCAGATCGATGTCCCTGGCGAAGACCGTGCCGCCGGGGCGTCGCAGGGCGAGCCCGCGCGCCGACAGCAGCGTCGCCCCCGGCGCCTCGGGAGCGGGGGCGGGATGCTCGGGCTCCTGCCCGGGCACCCACACTCCCCCGGCCGCGAGGTCGGCGCCGCGCACCTGCAGCACCTCCTCGATCGGGCCGTCGGCGACGACGCGGCCCTCCTCGAGCACGATGACCCGGTCGACGAGCGGCGCCCACACGTCGACGCGGTGCTCGACGACGACGAGCGTCATCGATCGCTCCTCGGTGAGCGCGGCCACGGCCGCCGCCACCTCGCGCACCCCGGCGGGGTCGAGCTGCGCCGTCGGCTCGTCGAGCAGCAGGGCGCCGGGCCGCATCGCGAGCACGCCCGCGAGCGCGAGCCGCTGCTTCTGGCCGCCCGAGAGCTGCGTCGTGTCGTGGTCGGCCCCGAGGTGCTCGAGACCGACGGCGTTCAGTGCCTCCGGCACACGCTGGGCGATGTGCTCGAGCGGCACGCCGAGGTTCTCCGGGCCGAAGGCGACATCGTCTCCCGCACGCGCGAGCACGAGCTGAGCATCCGGATCCTGCAGCAGCAGGCCGGTGCGCCCGCGCACCGTGCTCACGGCCGCCCCGTCGACCGTGAGCGCGCCGCTCTGCAGCCCCTCGTCGTCACCGCCGAGCACCCCGGCCCAGGCCTGCAGCAGCGTCGACTTGCCGCTGCCGGAGGCACCCAGCAGCAGCACGCGCTCGCCGGGCGCGATGCTCAGCTCGATGCCCTCGAGCACGGGTTCGGCGCGGCCCGCAGGAGTCCAGCTCCAGTCGTGCGCGGCGAGCGATGCGGCGCCCGGGTTCGACCCGAGCGCCGCATCCGGCGTCATCGGGTCAGGATGCGGCACGCGACCCGAGCTCGCGACCGGCCGCGAAGCGGCTGAGCGCACCCGTGCGGGCGAGCCCGCGCATGATGAGCCACGAGCCGAGTCCCGCGAAGATCGCGCCGGAGACCACGCCGCTCACGGCGTAGATGCTTGCGAACTCGACCGCCGCGCCCGGGTACCAGACGATGAGGTCGAGAACGACCATGCCCACGCCGGCGCCGGCACCCGCGACGATCGCGGGCACGAGACCCCAGGCCTTGTAGAGCAGGATCGCGAAGACGAGCTCGGCGCCGAGACCCTGCACGAGGCCGGAGAGCAGCGTGAGCGGCCCCCACTCGGTGCCGCTGATGAGCACCGACGCGCTGGCCGCGACGATCTCGCCGTACAGCGCGGCACCGGGCTTGCGCACGATGAGGGCGACGAGCACGCCGGGGAACAGCCAGATGCCGTGGAAGAGCGCCTGAAGCCCCGGCAGGAAGGCCTCGAGCGGGGCCGTCACGGGGTTGTAGGCGAGATTCCACAGCACGAAGATGAGCCCGCCGGCGACGCCGAGGACGCTCGCGATCACGATGTCGACGACCCTCCAGCGCAGCGAGGGACGGGCGGGGGCGGTGCTGGTGGTGTCGGTTGCGGGTGCAGCCATGATGATGTGCCTTTCGCTCTGCGCGGGCACGCTCGCACGGCCCGCGAATCGGTATGGCACGGGTGATGTGAGATGTAGTCCTCCCTGCGCCGGCATGATCCGGATCAGGTTCGACGGTCGAAGCGTGAGTTGCGCTTCCTCTCAGCCCGGTTCACCGGACTCCCGTGTACGAGCCCAGTCTATGCGCAGTCAGTAGGATCGCGACCATGGACCTCGCCTTCAGCCCCGAGCTGCTCATCGCCTTCGCCACGCTGCTCGTGCTGGAGATCGTGCTCGGCATCGACAACGTCGTCTTCATCTCGATCCTCGCCGCCAAGCTCCCGGCCGAGCAGCAGAACCGGGCGCGCATCGTCGGGCTGAGCCTCGCGATGCTCATGCGCATCGGTCTGCTCTTCGCCGCGAGCTGGATCATCGGGCTCACCGCCGACCTGTTCAGCGTGCTCGGCATGGGCATCTCGGGCCGCGACCTCATCCTCATCCTCGGCGGGCTCTTCCTCGTCTACAAGGCAGTCATCGAGATTCACGAGAAGCTCGAGGGCGAGGAGGAGCACGCGCGCGGCGGCAAGGCCGCGACCTTCGGCGGCGTCATCGTGCAGATTCTGCTCATCGACATCGTGTTCTCCCTCGACTCGGTCATCACCGCCGTCGGCATGGTCGACGAGCTCTGGATCATGATCGCCGCCGTCGTCATCGCGATCGCGCTCATGCTCTTCACGGCGAAGGCGATCAGCGACTTCGTCGCGAAGCACCCGACCGTCAAGATGCTCGCGCTCGCCTTCCTCGTCCTCATCGGCGCGACGCTCATCGCCGAAGGTGTCGACGTGCACATCGACAAGGCGCTCATCTACGGGCCCATCGCCTTCGCGATCGGCGTCGAGGTGCTCAACCTGATCTACCGCGGGCGCCAGGCGAAGCGGCGCGCGGCCGAGCCGCAGCCCGTGACGCTGCGACCCTTCATCATCAAGGACGCCCCCGAGGGGCGCATCACGCCGGTACCGGTCGGCGCGGAGCGCCGGGCCGTCTCCGACTCGATGAACCACCCAGACGGGGCCCCGTGAGCCCCAGCTCCTCCCGCACTCCGCCCGCCGACCGCTCGTCGGGCGCACCGTTGAGCCCGAACATCGTGACGCTCATCACGCGCGTGCTCGATCGTGCCGCGAGCCCCGAGGAGGGGCACCGTCGGCTCGCCGTGCTGCTGAGCGCCGCAGGATCGGTCACGCAGGAGCTCGACCTCACTGCCGCTCTGCAGCGCATCGTCGAGGTCGCGCGCGAGCTCGTCGGAGCCCGCTACGGCGCGCTCGGCGTCATCGCCCCCGACGGCGGGCTCGAGCGGTTCCTGCACGACGGCTTCACACCAGAGCAGGTGGAGGCGCTCGGGCCCCCGCCGAGCGGCCGGGGCATTCTCGGCGCGGTCATCACCGAGAGGCAGAGCATCCGCCTCGACACGCTTTCCGATGATGCGCGCTCGGTGGGGTTCCCCGCCCATCATCCGCCCATGGGATCGTTCCTCGGCGTGCCGATCCCCGTCGGCGACGCCGTCTTCGGCAACCTCTACCTCACCGAGCGCGCCGACGGCCCCTTCGACGAGGTCGACGAAGCGGTCATCGCCTCCCTCGCCGCCATGGCGGGCACGGCGATCGCGAACTCCCGCCGCTACGAGCAGTCACGGGATGACCGGCGCTGGCTCGCCGCCTCCGAGCGCCTCAACCAGCGCCTGCTGGCGGGCGAGCTCGACCCCGACGACCTGACCGTCGTCGCCGACGTGGCCTCAGAGCTCTCCGGTGCCGACGTTGTCGTCGCCGTCGACTCGGCCGGCGGCTCGGCGGGCGACGCTCTCGCGCACGCCCGGCAGGAGCTCGACCGTCGCGCCGACGGCGCCCCGCTCGGGCCCGTGCTGCTCGTGCCGCTCGAGGGCGGCCCCGATCGGGAGTCCGGCGCCCTCGGCATCGCGCGCGGCGAGCGCGGGCACCCCTTCACGACCGCGGAGCGGGAGACCATCACGCGGTTCGCGCGCTCTGTCGCGATCGCGCGCGACCTCGCCCGCACGCGCAGCGATGAGGAGCGCATCGCCCTCGCCGACGAGCGCGACCGCATTGCGCGCGACCTGCACGACCACGTGATCCAGAGCCTCTTCGCCGTCGGGCTCTCGCTGCAGAGCGTGGTCGGCGACCCCCGCACACCCGTCGGCAGCCGCATCGCCGCTCAGGTCGAGGCGATCGACGCGACCATCCGGCAGATCCGCCACGCGATCTATCGGCTGGAATCGCCGGCCGGCGCGAGCGACTACAGCCTGCGCGCCCGCATCAACACGCTCGTGCGGCAGACCCTCGAGGGTGAGGATCTCGATTCGAGGCTCGAATTCTCGGGCCCCGTCGACACGCTCGTCGACACCGAGCTCGGCGACGAGGTGGCCGCAGTCGTGCGCGAGAGCCTCTCCAATGCGGTGCGGCACGCCCGGGCGTCGAGCGTCGCCGTCTCGATCGCCGTGCGCGGAGCCCACGTCACCGTGACCGTGTCCGACGACGGCGTCGGCATCGGCCCGCACTCGCGTCGCAGCGGCCTCGACAACCTGGCCGCTCGTGCGCGGCAGCGGGCGGGAGAGTTCTCGGTGGCGAGCGCCGACCCGCACGGCACCGTGCTGAGCTGGACGGTACCGTGGGAGGCACGATGAGCGAACCCGTCACCGTCTTCCTGCTCGACGACCACGAGATCGTGCGTCGTGGGCTCAGCGACCTGCTCGAGCACGAGGACGGCATCACCGTCGTCGGCGAGGCGGGACTCGCGCACGGTGCCGCCGACGCCATTCTCGCCTCGGGCGCCCGCGTCGCCGTGCTCGACGGTCGCCTGCCCGACGGCAGCGGCATCGATGTGTGCCGCGACGTGAAGTCGCTCGACCCCGGTATCGGCTGCCTCATCCTGACCTCGTACGACGACGACGAAGCGGTCCTCGCCGCCGTGCTCGCGGGGGCCAACGGGTATCTGCTCAAGGAGCTGCGGGCGACGGCTCTCGTCGACGCGATCCGACGCGTCGCGGCGGGCGAATCGCTGCTCGAGCCCGGCGTGACCGAGCGCGTCACCGCGCGCCTGACGCAGCCCGTCGACGGGCCTTCGCCGCTCGACGCGCTGACGCCGCGCGAGAAGGACGTACTGGGTCTCATCGCCGAGGGCCTGTCGAACCGCGAGATCGGCGATCGGCTCTTCCTCGCCGAGAAGACGGTCAAGAACAATGTGAGCGCGATCTTCGCGAAGCTCGGCATGCAGCGCCGCACGCAGGCCGCCGTGCTCGCCGCCGAGTGGCTGCCGCGCGAGCGCCCCGGCGGGTGAGTCCGCGCTCGCAGCGGCGGGCACGCCTGATGCACCCCTGATCGACTCTCGAAGGCTGGTTGAGCGAAACCTGGGAGCCGCCCAGACTGCCTCACTATCGTGGGCGCCCCGCGTCGGGATACCGGCGCGCCGCCGACGAGAGGAGCGCAGCATGATCAGTCGAGCCGACGTCACCGACCTCATCACCGCGACACCCGACCCGGGAGTGTCCATCCTCCTGCCGATGCACGTCACCGGCACCGAGACGACGCAGAACCCCATCCGATTCACCAACGCCCTGCGCGACGCGGAGAGCGAGCTCGCGCAGTCCGGGGTCGAGGGAGACACGATCGCGGAGCTCCTGGCGCCCGCGCGCGAGCTTCTCGACGACCACGACTTCTGGCAGCACCAGAGCGCGGGCCTCGCCGTCTTCGCGAGCGAGCAGGGAGCGCTGGTGCACCGCGTCCCGTACACCCTCGAGGAGCGGGTCGTCGTCGGGCAGCGATTCCACACCGCCCCCCTCCTGCCCCTCCTCGGCGAGAACGAGAGCGCGCTCGTGCTGACGGCCACCGCCTCGGGCGCGCATCTCTACCGGGCCACGCGCGACTCGCTCACCGAGCTGGATGCGGACCTGCCCGGCGGCGTCAGCGAGGACGCCGCGGAGAACGACTACGAGGCGCCAGCGCAGGCGAGCCCTCCCGCACGCCCCAACACGGGGTCGGCGAACATCAGCCGCGCCCAGGTCTACGGCGACGGCCCCCCGGAGTGGCGCGAGACCCGTCTCGACGACTTCGTGCAGAAGATCGCGAGCGAGCTGGAGCGCGCGACCGCCGCGGAGAAGCCCCCCGTCGTCCTCCTCGCCGGAGCCGACATCATCGGCCGACTGCGCTCGACCGGGCTGCTGACGGCGGACGTGGAGGTCAACCCCGACGTGCTCGATGAGGACGACGCCCTGCACGCACGGGCCTGGGAGGCGCTGCGGCCCGCGGCGGAGCAGAGCCTCCTCGAGCTTCTCGACCGCTACCGCTCCCTCGCCGGCTCCGGTGATGACCGCGCAGCGAGCCGCCCCGGCGCCGTGCGCGCTGCGGCGAGCGACGGCCGCGTGGAGACCCTCATCGTGCCGCGCTCGAGTCTCGACGAGCCGGACGAGAGCCTCGCCGAGCTCGTGGCCGACACGGTGAGCACGAGCGGCAGCATCCACCTCGTCGACGAGGAGGCCGGGATCGAGCATCCCGTCGCGATCCTGCGCTACTGAGTCGCGGCGAGCGCCGGGCCCGCGGGAGGCGCCGCGGGCCCACGGCGCGCGGCGATCTCGTTCTGTCCCCAGCGGATGCCCTTGAGCGCCGGATACACGGCCAGGAACACCCACGCGGGCACGCGCAGGGCCCGGTTGCGCACGTGGTGGTGGGTGTAGGTGCGGTCGAAGCGGCCCACGTACGAGTAGTAGTCGCGCGGGCTGTCGTCGATGCGCCGCGCCGACATGCCCGTGACCATCGTCGAGACGTAGACCGCCTTCAGCCCGCAGTCGTGCAGGTGCACCGAGATGTCGATGTCCTCGTGGAACAGATCCTCCTCGTCACGGCACACCTCCCCGCGGATGCGCTGCCACGCCGAGTCGCGCAGCGCCATGTTGCTGCCGAACACGAAGTGGTACTCCCTGGCGAGCATGAGCATCGCCCGCCGCAGGGTGTCGTCGGCCTTGAGGCCGAAGCGCCGCAGCGGCATGTCGTAGTAGATGACCGGCCCCGTGGCCGCCGCCACCGTCTCGTCGGCGAACGCCTTCTGCACCTCCTCGACCCACGTCGGCTCGAGCACCGAGTCGGCGTCGATGCGCCCGATCACCCGACCGGTCGCCGCGTCGAGACCGAGATTGCGCGTGGGCACGAGACCCTGCTCGTCAAACTGCTGCAGGTAGTGCAGTGGGGCATCCGGATGCTCGGCCTGCAGCTCGGCGACGATCTCCGCCGTGCGATCCGTCGACCGGTTGTCGACCACGATGATCTCGTGGGCGGGAGTGGTCTGCGCGAGCGCGGCGAGCACGCACGGCCCGATCGTGAGCTCCTCGTTGAACGCGGGAATGACGATCGAGACGGTGAGCGGTGCTGGGCCCGCCTCGGAGGGCGCGGGCGGTGGAGGTGCCGTCGTCACAGCGGAGCGCTCAGGAGCGCCACGGTCACGGTGCCGCCCTTCGTGTGCTGGCTGCCCAGCTCGCGGAAGCCGCGGCGACGGTGGAAGGCCATGCTGCCCGGGTTGGGCGGGTCGAGGTTGACCTCGCACGTGACCTCGGTGCGGCCCTGCTCGCGCGCGGTATCGAAGACGGCGTCGTAGAGGATCGCACCGAGCCCACGGCCGCGCTCCGACTCGGCGATAACGATGCGGTCCACGTAGAGGTGGTCGACCTCGCGCGACTCGAAGAAGCGGTAGTTCTCGCTCTCGTAGGCGGCACCGGGCGCGATGGCGAGCACGAAGCCCACGAGCTGCCCGTCGCGCTCGACACCGAGCGCGAGGGAGGAGAGCGCGATGAGGGAGGCGAGCTCGCGCGCCGGGGTGACCGGCACCGCGGGTGCAGCGGCATCGTTGAGGGGTTGCAGCGCGGCCGCGTCCGCGACGACGAGGGGTCGTACTCGGTGGCCTGTGGAGGCGTCGCTGCCGCGAAGAGTGGTCACGATCGGTCAGCGTAGCAATCACGGGGGCTGGCAAGCGTACGGTGCGCGCGGCGGCTCGCTCGCGAGACAGCGGAGGACGCTACTCTCTGCCCATGACTGAGACTCACTCCGGCTCTGCTGTCGACCTGCTCGTGATCGGCGGCGGCAGTGCCGGGATCGTCGCGGCCAAGACGGCCGCGCGCTTCGGAGCCGACGTGCTGCTCGTCGAGCGCGACCGGATGGGCGGGGACTGCCTGTGGACCGGCTGCGTGCCCTCCAAGTCGCTCATCGCCGCCGCGGACGCGGCGACGCGCGCCCGCTCGAGCGTCGAGCTCGGGGTGAGCGCGAGCAGCGTGACCGTCGACTTCGCCGCCGTCATGCGGCACGTGCGCGCGGCCATCAGCGTCATCGAGCCCACCGACGCCCCCGAGGCCCTCGGCGCCGTCGGAGCGCGCGTCGAGCGCGGATCAGCGCGCTTCGTCGGCCCTCGCGAGGCGGAGGTGGGCGGTCGGCGCATCCGGTTCGGTCAGGCGATCATCGCCACGGGCTCCGCCCCCGTCATGCCGGGCATCGAGGGGCTCGACCGGGTCGATGCGCTCACGAGCGAGACCGTGTGGGATATCGACGAGCTTCCGGCCCGGCTCCTCGTGCTCGGCGGCGGGGCGATCGGCTGCGAGCTCGCGCAGGCCTTCGCGCGACTCGGGTCGCACGTGACCCTCGTGCAGCGCAATGCGCGCCTGCTGCCGAAGGAGGACGAGTCCGCGTCGGCGATCGTCGCCGCCGCTCTGCGCACCGACGGCGTCGACGTGCTCACGGGTACCGAGCTCGAGTCGATCGACGCCGGGAGCGGCGGGGGCGGAACCGCGGCCCTCTCCACGGGCGCCACGGTGCCCTTCGACCGCATTCTCGTCGCTCTCGGGCGCACCCCGCGCGTCGGCGACCTCGACGTCGCCGCCGCGCACGTGCGCCTCGACGATCGGGGCTACGTCGCTGTCGACCATGCACTGCGCTCGAGCAATCGGCGCATCTGGGCCGCCGGCGATGTGACCGGGCTGCCCGCCTTCACCCACCTCGCCGGCGTCGGCGGCAGCACCGCCGCGACCAACGCCGTGCTCGGACTGCGTCGGCGAATCGACCGGGACGCCGTGCCGCGCGTGACCTTCACCCACCCCGAGGTCGCCGCCGTCGGCGTGCTGCCCGACGATGCGGCCTCGCAGGGGTGCACCGTGAGCGAGATCCAGCACGCGCACACCGACCGTGCGATCGCGGAAGGCCAGACGGGCGGCTACACGCGGCTCGTGATCGACCGCCGAGGTCGCGTGCGCGGCGCCACGATCGTGGGCCCCCGCGCGGGCGAGTCGATCGGCGAAGCCTGCCTCGCCGTGAGTGCTGGACTGACGTCGAGTGCGATCTCGCGCGCCACCCACCCCTACCCGACCTACAGCGACGCCCTGTGGAATGCCGCGATCGCCGACGTGCGATCGCGGCTCGAGTCTGGAGCACTCGCGACCGTCATCGGGGTGCTCGCGCGCGTGCGCCGCCTCGTGACGCGGTAGCCGCGCGGGCGCGAGCCGGGCATCCCGCCTCAGCGCAGGGCGCGGAAGCCCGCGATCATGCGCTGCACGGCGCTGACCGCCACGAGAGCCGCCCATCCGACCGCGATCGGCGCAGCCCAGAACGGCAGGATGAACCACAGGCTGTGCACGACGATCGTCTCGGTGCCCTCGGCGATGCGCCCGAGGAAGGAGAGCGAGCGGCCGTCGTCGATCGTGCGGCCCGTGCGCTCCGCGATCGACGAGAAGGCGAGGAACGCCGTGCCGTTGATGTAGTACGCGAACAGGACGAGCAGGAACGGCCACCACGGGGCGTTGTAGCCCGCCGTCGCGCCCACCGCGACGCCGACGACCGTCGCCCCATAGGCGACGAAGTCGGCGGTGATGTCGAGGAAGCCGCCGGCCTCGCTCTCACCCGCCCGGCCGTCCGCCTTGCGCAGGCGCGCGAGAGCGCCGTCGAGTCCGTCGACGACGCGCGAGACGAGCCACAGTGCGAGAGCCGCACCCCACCACTGCAGACCGGCCGCGACCGCCGCCGCGAGGCCGAGGGCGAGACCCGACATGGTGAGGCCGTTCGGTGAGATCCACCGACGATCGAGGCCACGCGCCATCGCATCGACGGGGCGGGCGAGCACGGCGCGCAGGGGTCGATCGAGCATCAGCGGCTCTCCTCCGGGTCAGCGGATGTCGACTCGGATGGCGTCGAGGTCGCAGGCAGATCGGCCCCGCGTCGACGTCGCACGCTCGCGAACACCGCGCCGGCGAGAGTCAGCGCGCCGAGCACGCCGATCGCCGTCCACGCGGGCCAGCCGAGCTCGAGCCCGTAGGCGCCGAGCGCGACGTAGGCGACGGTGCCGGGGATGATGCCGAAGGCGGTGCCGAGCGCGTAGTCGCGGCGCCGCACCGCCGTCAGACCTGCGCCGTAGTTGATCGCGGTGAACGGCAGCACGGGGATGAGCCGCACCCCGATCACGGCGAGGAGCCCTCGCCGGCGCAGCAGGTCGTCGAGCCGCGCGACGCGGGCGCCGGTGAAGCGCTCGACGGCGTCGCGGCCCAGACCCCGGCCGAGGGCGAAGGCCGCCGCCGCGCCGAGGAGCGCGCCCCCGTACACCGCGGCGAGCGCCCAGCCGAACCCGAAGGCGAGCCCTGCCGCCACGGAGAGCACGTTCTTCGGTGCCGGTGTGAGCGTGACCGCCGCGTAGAGCAGCGCGAACCCGACGCCGCCGACCACACCCAGCTCGGCCGTCCAGTCGCGCACAGCCTCGAGCTTCGGCAGCGGCACGAGAAACCCAACCGCGATCGCGACGGCCACGAATACCGCGAGAGTGATCGCGCGCACCAGGACGGCACCTCGACGAGCACTACCGTCGTCAGAGTCGCGCAATACCGGCAAACCGCTCATCACCAGTCAGTGTAGGAGCAGGCGAGGAGAGTGCCGTCTCCATCGACCCCGCCGCACCCTCCCCCACCTCCAAGGAGAATCGTGAACAGTCACCACCCCGCTCGCGCCGGTCTCGCCGCGAGCCTGACGCTCGGCCTCGTCGCCGCGCTCGCGGCCTGCTCGGCCGAGGCGGGCGCCTCGAGCGAGCAGAGCTACGAGAGCTGGGACGAGGTCGTCGCGGCGGCCGAAGGCCAGACCGTGAAGCTGTGGATGTACGGCGGAGACGAGCAGGGCAACGCCTACGTCAACGATGTGCTGGTGCCCGCGGCCGCCGAGCAGGGCGTGACGCTCGAGCAGGTTCCGATCGCCGACACTCCCGACGCGCTCAACCGCATCCTCAGCGAGGTGCAGGCGGGCGAGACCGATGGCGAAGTGGACCTCGTGTGGGTCAACGGCAACAACTTCGGCACGGGCAAGGAGGCGGGAGCCTGGGAGTGCGGCTGGACCGACCTTCTGCCCAACATGGCGCTCACCGACCCCGCCGACCCGCTGCTGCTCGACGACTTCGGCACCCCCGTCGACGGCTGCGAGGCTCCGTGGCACAAGGCGCAGTTCACCTTCGTGTACAACAGCGATACGGTCACCGACGTGCCGAGCACTCTCGACGAGCTGCTCGACTGGGCCCGCGCGAACCCGGGGCGCTTCACCTACCCCGCGCCGCCAGACTTCACCGGCTCGGTCTTCGTGCGCGAGGTTCTCTACAGCGTGAGCGGCGGCTACGAGAATGTGCCCCTCGCCTACAGCGAGGATGCCTTCGCCGAGCTCACTCCGACGCTCTACGACGAGCTCACCGACCTCGCACCCTCCCTGTGGCGCGGAGGCGAGACCTACCCGCAGAACTCGAACGAGCTCAACGAGCTCTTCGCGAACGGAGAGGTCGACTTCACGATGACCTACGGCCCGGCGACGCTCACCGAGCTCGTCGCCGACGGCACCTACCCCGCCGGCACGAAGGTGCTCACGCTCGACGAGGGCACCGTCGGCAACGCGAGCTTCCTCGGCCTCGCCTCGACCTCGGGCAGCAAGGCGGGTGCGATGGTCGTCGCGAACCTGGCGCTCTCGGTCGAGCAGCAGGTCGCCAAGGCCGAGCCGGATGTGTGGGGCCAGTTCACCGTGCTCGACCTCGACCAGCTCAGCGACGAGGAGCGTGCGCTGTTCGAGGCGCTGCCCTCGTCGCCCGTCGTGCCGAGCTACGACGTGCTGAGCGAGAACGCGAACCCCGAGCTCGCCGCCGCGTGGGTCACGCCGATCGACGAGGCGTGGCGCGCTCAGGTGCTCGCGCGGTAGGGACGACCATCACCGCGCTCGACAGGCAGGCGGCGGGAGTCTCCCCGAGAGGCTCCCGCCGCTGGTCGTCGATCGCGCTCGTGGCCCCCGCGGTGCTCATCGCGCTGTTCGTCGTGGGCGGCGGCATCGGCTTCTCCCTCGTGCAGAGCCTCGGCCTGCTCCCCCTCGTGGGCGAGGCATCGCTGAGCCTCGACGCCTACGTCGCCAACGGAGACGATCTCGCGCGGGGCATCGGCCTCTCGCTCGCGATCGCGACCGCGTCGACCGTGCTGTCGTGCATCATCGGCCTCACCGCCGCGCTCGTCATCACGCAGGGCCGCAGTACCGGCCGGCTCGTGGCGGGGCTCAGCGCCCTCACGATCCCCATTCCTCACCTCGTCGGCGCCGCATCCGTCGGTCTCCTGCTGAGTGACGCCGGCATCATCCCCCGCCTGTTCGGCATCCCGGGAACCGAGTGGCCCGCCATCGTGGGCGGAACCTGGTGGATCGCGGTCGTGCTCGAGTACACCTGGAAGGAGTCGGCGTTCGTCGCGCTCGTGGTCGCCGGGGTGCTCGCGAGCCGCGTCGCGCGCTACGACGAGACGGCGGCACTGCTGGGCGCATCCCGTGCCCGTCGCCTGCGCCACGTCGTCATCCCGCTCGCACGCCCCGCCGTCATCGTGAGCGCGATCATCATCTTCGTCTACACGCTGGGCTCCTACGAGGTCGCGTGGCTGCTCGGCCGCCCGTACCCCGAGCCGCTGCCCGTGCTCGCCTTCCGCCTGTTCACCTCGATCACGCTCACGGCGCGCCCCGAGGCGGCCGCCGTCGCGGTCGTGACGACGCTCATCTCCCTCGCCGTCGTGGCGCTCGGCATGGCGGCGCTGCGGCGCACGCCCCTGTGGAAGTAGGGCCGAGCGATGACGATGATGATCCCCTACGGCCAGCGCGTCACCCCCGACCGCCAGGCGACCTCGCGCGGCCTCATGCGCCCGCGCCCCGTCGGCCGCGCCGCGCGCATCATCCTGAGCGGGATGCTCGCCCTCTGGTTCGCGCTGCCCCTCGTGCCCCTGCTGCTGTGGTCGGTCGCGAACCGCTGGTCGTTCCCCGCCCCACTGCCGACCGAGTGGGGATTCGACGGGCTCGGCACGGCGCTCGCGCAGGGCGGGGTCGAGGCGTTCGGGCGCTCGCTGCTGCTGAGCCTCGCGGTCGCGGCCATCGCGACGCCCGTGGGGGCCATGGCGGCCCGCGCGCTCGCGGTGGGCTCGGTGCCGGCGCCGCGGCTCGTGAGCGGCATCCTGCTCGCCCCTCTCGCCCTGCCCGCCTTCGTCGCCGTCATGGGCCTCACCGTCGTGCTGCTGCGGATGCGCGTGCCCGCGGTCGTCGGCGTGCTCCTGCTGCTCGTCGCTGCGGCCCTTCCCTACACGGTGTACACGATGCGCGTCACCTACGCCGCGCACGACCTCGCCTTCGAGGAGGAGGCTCGCACCCTCGGCGCCTCGCGCTGGCAGGTTCTGTGGCGCGTGCACCTGCCGCTCGTCGCGCCGGGGTTCGCGCGAGCCGCCTTCCTCGCCTTCCTCGTCGGCTGGAGCGACTACGTCATCACGGTGCTCGTCGGCGGCGGCACGATCGTGACCCTGCCCTTCCTCGTGGGGTCGTTCGCCGCGGGGGTCGGCAACGATGCGATCGTCGCGGTGCTCTCCCTCAGCGCGATCGTGCCGCCGCTGCTGCTGCTGCTCGCGCTCGGCCGATTCGGCCGCCGATACGCGGGCGGCACCCGCACTCCGAGCGCCTCGCCGCTCGCCCGATCAGAGAAGGGCTTCCTGTGAGCGCCACGCTGCGCCTCGACGCGCTGACCAAGAGCTTCGACGGCCGCGCCAATGCCGTCGACGAAGTGTCGCTGACGGTGGAACCCGGCGAGTGCCTCGCCATTCTCGGCCCCTCCGGCTCGGGCAAGAGCAGCGTGCTGCGGGCCATCGCGGGTCTCGACTCGCCGACGAGCGGGCGCATCCTCGTCGACGGCACCGATGTCGCGGGTGTCGCGCCGGAGCGCCGCGGCATGGCCATGGTCTTCCAGCGACCCCTGCTCTTTCCGCACTTGAGCGTGCTCGACAACGTCGCGTTCGCCGCGACGGTCGCGGGCACTCCGCGGGGCGAGGCGAGAGAGTATGCGCGCCAGTTCCTGGCGCTCGTGCAGCTCGAGGGCTTCGGAAGCCGACCCGTCACGGCCCTCAGCGGTGGGCAGGAGCAGCGCGTCGCGCTCGCGCGCGCCCTCGCCGCACGGCCGCGCGTGCTGCTGCTCGATGAGCCGTTTAGCGCTCTCGACCCCGAGCTGCGGGCCGACATGCACGAGCTGCTGGGTCAGCTGCGCGAGCGCCTCAAGCCCACCGTCGTCATGGTCACGCACGATCGGGACGAAGCGGCGATCGTCGCCGACCGCGTCGCGCTCCTGCGCACGGGGCGGCTTCTGCAGCACGACACCGTCGAGCGGCTCTACACGCGGCCGGCATCCCTCGACGTCGCGCGCCTCATGGGCGGTCGTATCGAGGTGGCGGGTGTCGTGCGGGAGGGCGTGCACCGCTCGCCCCTCGGCAGCATCGAGGCACCCGCTGGGGAGTCGTGGGCGGAGGGCGGGGGCGTGCTCGTCGTGCGGCATGAGGCGGTGCACCTCGCCTCGCCCCCGGTTCCCGCGCCGCAGGGCATGACCGGGGTCACGGCTGTCGTGACGGCGCGGCACGCTCGGGGGCCGCGCGCGGCAATCGAGCTCGCGGTGGGCTCAGCGACGCTCGCCGCCGAGGTGCCCGCGAGTCGGCCTCTCACCATCGGCCAGGAGGTCGCCGCGCACATTCCGCGCTCAGCATGCACGGTGGTAACGCCGGTACCCGGGTAGCGGGAGACCGGCAGCTGCGCTACCAGCGCGAGGCCGGCTCCTTCATGAGCTCGTCGACGCGGCCGTTCGAGATGCCGGTCGCGGCGTTGTTCTTCGCCGCCTTGTCCTTGGGCTCGAGAGGCAGCAGCTTGCGCAGGCCGATGTTCTCGATCGGGTCGAGAACCGAGTGCTGCGTGCACGCCGGCACGAGCTCGCCCGTCTCGGGGTGGCTCATGGCGTACATGCACGAGCCGAGGCGCTCCTGAGTCTCGAGCAGCTTCGGGTCCTCCGCCACAATGCCCTTCTTCATCATCTCCCACGCCGGCTTGACCTGCTCGGCGTCCATGAAGTTGTGCACGACGAAGGTCTTGAAGCTCACCTTGCCCTTGCGCGCGGCGCGCAGGACGGCGCGCAGGCCACCGGCGCGGCGCAGGATGCGCGTCATGAGACCGACGAGCGGGGGGAGGTCTTGCGGGTGGCTCAGAACCGCACGCATGACTTTGACGGTGAGCGCCCAGCGGGGGATGTCGCCGAAGATCATGCCGCCGTAGTGCTTCAGGAAGCGATCGCGCGCCGCGATGTCCTTGGGCTCATCGGCGTCGAGCACGCTCGCGAACCGGTTCTCGACCATGACGCCGACCGTGTGGCGGTTGCAGCGCGGGTCGCCGAACTGCACGGCCTTGTGCGGCAGCTCCTGCCCGACACCGGCCTCGATGCGCTCCCACACGGCGTCGATCGTGACCTCTTCGAAGTTCTCCTTCCAGCGGCGGTCGTCGCCGATGAAGGCGGCCGGCTGGAACGACATCATGTCGTAGGGCATCTGCAGCACGTCGCGCGTGACCTCCTCGACCTCGTCGAGGTTGGTGGGCGTCACGGTCATGTTGTGCGCGAGGTAGGAGTCGACCTTGTGCTGCTTCTTGAGGTCGAGGAACATCTGCGCGAACTTCTCGCGGAACGGGTTCAGCTCGGCCTCGTTCTTGGGGCGCACGGCGCCGGTGCGTCCGCGCATGAGCGAGTCGAAGTGCGCGGCGAACGACACCTTCTTGAAGGCGGGCTTTCCGGTCTCGTCGAGGACGACGTCGAGCAGGTACTGGTAGTCGAAGTCGCCGTGCGTCATCGACATGGGCTCGCGGCCGACGGCGCGCATGGCCTGCAGCGCCGCACGGTGGTCCTCGGGCGCGAGCAGGCTCACCTCGCCGCCGATGAGCTGGGCGTGCGCGCGGGGGCCGCGGATCTCGCGCAGGTAGTTCATCTGCTTCGTGACCTCGGTAACGGTGTGATTGCCGTCGATGCGCACCTTGTTCGCGTCGGCCGAGTGGTAGCACGGCGAGCACGTCAGGTTGCACTTGGGGAAGACGCCGTGCGTGCCCTCGCAGCCGACGGCGCACTTGCCGAGAAGTTGCTCCGGCGTGCGGGCGTGCTCCGGCAGCTCTGCCCAGCGCTTGTCGAGGGCCCGCCGAGTGTCCGGGTGGATCGGGCGCGTCTCCAGCTCGATGCGACGGGCGAATGAAACCAGTGACATGGGGGCTCCTCGTGCAATCGGTCGGCGGTGGCCTGACTGTGACGCGCTCGCGCCAGTCTATGCACGGGGTATTCGGAGCGGTCCCTTCCGCAGGTTGGTACCGCACGAGATCTGGTGAGACGCCTGCTATCCAGCCGCCCGATTGGCGCGCAACCACGGGAGCGGACTGATTTTGACTCCGTCGAGTTCTAGCTCGAAATGCAAGTTCGGTGCGGTCGTCACACCCGTGGAACCCAGCAGGCCGATCACGTCTCCGCCCCGTACGTCGTCGCCGACTTGATAGGGATTCGAATCCTCGATCAGGTGAGCGTAGAGGCTCACGACGCGCTGCCCATTGACGACATGCTCGATCGTCATCCAATACCCCAGGCTACCGGCGATGCCTGCGGGAGTACCGACCTCTGTCACCACGCCGTCTGCCATGGCTCGAATCTCCGTTCCATAGGACAGAGCCCAGTCCACTCCGCGGTGATTCGTCGAGCACGCCCCGCAGGCTGCCTCACGGAGGCCGAACCCACTCGACACAGCAAAGTCACCCACGGGGTACATGATCGGCGGCCGAACATCCATCGTGATCTCCTCCCGCTCGAGCAGGGGCATCGTCGCCAGCTCGCTCGGCTCGAAGGTCTGCTCGGGAGGCGCAGCGGCAGCCCTCTCCTCGCTCGAGGTCGCGGCGATCGCCGTCATGCCGGTCGGCAGGACGGCCGCGGTGGCGACGATCACGGCGGCGGCGGCCAGCAGCCGGTGCCGAAAGCGATAGGGGTCGAGGTGCGCAGTGCGCACGGCAGAGACGTAGAGCGAGTGGAGCATAAGAGGTATCGGCAATCTTGGTGGCGGCCATCGGGGCCGGGGACACGGTCGGTGCACGTCGTTGCGCAACTGCTCCTCGGTAGGGAGCCGGAGGTCATCGTGACGGGCCCGGCGGATCATTCACACCGGGAGCACTCGCTCCTCGCCGACCCATCTGGTCGACCCTCCACGGTACGACGCGAACATGGGAAACCCCTGATCGGGGCACCCAGACAGTGTTCGCTAGACGAATGCCGCGCCGAAGAGGAGGCCGAGAAGATAGGTCACGGCCGCCGCGCCGTAGCCGATCGCGAGCTGCCGCAAGGCGCGCTTGCCGGGCGAGGCGCCCGAGAGCACCCCGACGATCCCACCGGTGAGCAGGAGCGCGGCGCCGACGAGGACCGCCGCGGTGAGAACCGCGATGATGCCCTCCAGGCCCACGAGATACGGGATGACGGGGATGACCGCCCCAGACGCGAAAAACGCGAAGCTCGACCCGGCAGCACCCCACGCCGACCCCACTGCCTCGTGCTCGTCGACAGGCGCCGCGGGGCCGAGCCGCTCACGCCGGCCTGCGCCCGTCGCGCCGATGACGGCCGCCGCCCGCGCTTCGGCATCCGCTTCGCTCATGCCGCGCGCTCGATAGACGAGCGCCAGCTCGTTCGCGTCGACGTCGAGATCGGCGACCGCCGTGTGCGCATCAGGGTCGGGGGTGGAGGCCGCGAGCAGTTCGCGCTGCGAGCGCACCGACACGAACTCGCCCGCCGCCATGGAGAGTGCACCCGCCAGGAGCCCCGCGAGGCCCGTGAACAGTACCGTCCCGGTCGCCACGCCCGTCGCTCCGATGCCGAGCACGAGTGCCAGGTTGCTCACGAGGCCGTCGTTCGCGCCGAACACCGCTGCCCGGAAGGAACCGGCCAGCCGTTGCCGCCCGCGCGCCGCGAGCCCGCGCACCACCTCGCCGTGGATGCGCTCGTCGGCGGCCATCGCGGGCGTGGCATCGGCATCCCGCTCATAGGGCGACCGCGACTCGGCACGCTGAGCGAGGGCGAGCACGAAGACGCTGCCGAATCGGCGCGCGAAGAAGGCGAGGATGCGCGTGCGCACCGAGACTGCGGGCACGCGCGCGGCATGCGGGCCCAAGAGCTCGAGCCAGTGCGCCTCATGGCGACCCTCGGCGTCGGCGAGCGCCAGAAGAATAGCGCGCTCCTCCCCCTCACGACGTACCGCGAGGTCGCGGTAGACGGCGGCTTCGGCGCGCTCATCGGCCAGATAGCGTCGCCACCGGCGGATCTCGGCGGGGCGCGGCGCAGGGTCGGTCATCCGGTCATCCTGCCAGCGGCCTCCCTCGCTCCGCAGTTCGGCGGCCCGAAAGCCCCATCACGAGGTAGATCACGCGAGGGCGGCTACCAGCCCCACGTGCCGGGCGCGCCCTTGAACGGCCCGACGATGCTCGCCGTGATCCAGCCGCCGTAGAAGTCGCCCTCCTGCGCCTGCACGACCTCGCCGTCGACGGTGCAGCGGTCCATGCGGCCCGGGTACACCGAGACGAAGCCCCCGATCGACTCGAAGCCAGGGCTCGGGCTCGCGTAGTACCAGGCGCTGCGCGGCGCAGACTCCGTGCCGCTCACGACGTCGTAGTACTGCGCGCGGCCCTTGAACTCGCAGAACGAGGTGCCCTCGGCCGGCACGAGAGAACCTTCGACGAAGTCCCCCGGCGGCAGGTAGAACGCGGGCGGATGGCTCGTCTCGAGCACGCGCACCGCTCGCGTCGACTCGGCAATAGTGCGGCCGCCGAATTCGACGGTCACGCGGGCGTGCACGGGTTCGACGCGGGGTGGGCGCGGGTAGTCCCAGACGGACTCCTGGCCGGGCCCGGGCTTCTGGCGCTGAGGTCGAGGCATGTCAGAACCCGAAATCGCCGAAGTCGCCGAACCCGCCGCCCGCATCACCGAACGCATCGGCACCCGGGTCGGCGTCGGCGCCGGCACCCGCATCTGCACCAGCATCGGTGAGCCCTGCGTCGACCGGCGGCAGGAAGGCGCTCACGATCGCCGAGCCGATGACATAGCCCGCGACCGTGCCGAGCAGCGAGGCCCCGAGCATCTGGCCGAACCCTGGGCCGGCGAGCGAGCGTTCCATCGTGCCAGGCTGCCGCAGCTCAGATCGGGTGGCCGACTGCGCGAGCGACTGGGGGTCGTCGGCGCGAGGCGCATCCCCCGCCGGCGCGTTCTCGGTGAGCTGCGCGAAGACGAGGCGGCGCTGCTCGGGGGTGAGCTTCGCGAAGGCCTCGGCGTGCACCTGCTCGATCGCCTCGGGAGGCGCCGTCTCGAGCAGGTAGCGATAGCGCTCGACGGCGCGCTCATCGTCGCCGCGAACGCCGCGCGGGGCGTCGTCGCGGGCCTGCGGTTCCGGCGTGGGGGCGCCGAACAGTCGGTCGAAGAAACTCATGGGTCCTCCCGAGGGTGCGATGAGCCCCACGCTACGGCGCGACGATAGGGAGGGGCTGAGTGACAGCCCGGTAACAACTCGGTGAAGGATGTTCTCGCGTGCACCTTTGTGCACTACTGTGAGCCATGAAGTTGATACGCCTCGGCGATCCGAAACATGCAGTGTTACAGCAGCAGGTTGCTCTCGTATAGAGCAGGATTCATGAGTGGTTCGACTGGTGGTTTCGACAGTCGAAACTCCGTGAGCAACAAGGAGTCAGTAAATGACGACAGGCACTGTTAAGTGGTTCAACGCCGAAAAGGGTTTCGGCTTCATCACCCCCGATGACGGAAGCGCCGACGTGTTCGCGCACTTCTCCGCCATCCAGTCGAGCGGCTACCGCTCGCTCGACGAGAACCAGAAGGTCGAGTTCGACGTCGCGCAGGGCCCCAAGGGTCTGCAGGCTGAGAACATCCGCCCCATCTAGTTCGACCCCTTGCGTCTCGGCGGGCTTGCTCGCCGATGACTGAACGACAGCCGCCTCCCGACGACGTGGGGCGGCTTTCGTCGTTCCTGGGCCTGCTCAGTCCTGGGCCACGAAGTCGATGAGCTCCTCGACGCGGCCGAGCAGCGCCGGCTCCAGGTCGGCGAAGCCGCGCACGCTGCCGCGGATGCGCCGCCACGCCGCCGCGCGGTCCGCCGCCGAGTCGTGCGGCCAGCCGAGGGCACGGCACGTGCCCGTCTTCCAGTCGACGCCGCGCGGAACATCCGGCCACGCCGCGATGCCCACTCGCTCGGGCTTCACCGCCTGCCACACGTCGATGAACGGGTGGCCGACGACGTGCACACTGCTCGCCGCCGCGCGGCCGAGGCTCGCGAGCACCTCGCGCGCGAGCCGCTCCTCCTTCGAGCCGGTCACCCAGTGGTCGACGAGCACTCCCACCCGGCGCCCGGCGCCCGGCGCGAACTCGCGCAGCCGGTCACTGAGGTGGTCGACGCCCTCGAGGTACTCGACGACGATGCCCTCCACACGCAGGTCGTCGCCCCACACCTGCTCGACGAGCTCGGCGTCGTGGCGCCCCTCGACCCAGATGCGGCTCGCGCGCGCCACGCGCGCGGGTGCATCCTCGACGGCGAACGACCCGCTCGCCGTGCGCTGACGGGCGACCGGTGCGGTGCGCGCGACCGGTGGAACGAGGATGACCGGCTCTCCCTCGACGAGGAAGCCGCCGCCCAGGGGAAACGCCCGCACCCTCCCCCGGCGATCCTCGAGGTGCACGTTGGCGGCGTCGACGAGCACGACGGCGCCGACGAATCCGCTGCCCTCCAGACCGTCGTCCGGCAGCTCCACGACGAGGTCGCGCTCGGCCGGCACCTCGGGCACGATGCGGCGCCCGACCGAGCGCCAGTCGCCGGAGAGCACGTCATTGCCGTATCGATCGCCGTGAGTCACGACGCGACTGTACGGGGCGTCGCGGGCGGCCGGGCCGCTCCACGCCGATATCGCTACAGTGGGCTCGTCGAGGGGAGATCACCAGGATGCGCGCTGCCGCACTGTTCCGCTGGGGGCTCACGTGCCTCCTGCTCGTGCCGTTCACGCTCCTCGCCTGGTGGGTGCTGCCCGTCGGCGCCGCGCTCGGCTGGGTCGCGCTCGCGCTCATCCTGCTCGGCGGTGCGCTCAACCTCGCGGCCGTCGCCCGCGGACTGCGCGGCCTGAGCCCTCGCGAGCTCGACGGCGCGAGCGGGCCAGAGAGCACGCCGCTCGAGCCGCGGCAGCGCATCCTGTACCCCTTCGAGCCGGAACCGCTGCCCGACCCCGCCGTACGCCGTCGCATCGGGTCGGGCGCCGCGCTCGCGCTGCTCGGCCTCATCGCCTTCGGCGCGTGGACGCTCGCGGTCGAGCAGCCGCTCGCGATCGCGCAAGGCCAGCTCACCCTCGAGGAGACCTATGCGGCGTGGGGTGACGTGTCGCAGACCGGATTCTTCGTGGCCCTGACGATCTGGGTACTGCTGGGGCTCGTTCTCGCGGGCGGCCTCGCCGTGCTCGGCCGCCTCGACGGGCCTACCCTCGAGCGCGTCCTCGCCCCGCGGCGGTTCCTCGCGCTCGCGGCGATCGTCGGCAGCGTCATCGTCACCGCTGCCTTCGCGCCCTACATCGGCGTCGGCATCGGTCTGCCCGACGATCTGCCGTTCCCCGCGTTCGGGGTGCAGAGCCCCGGCTCGACGGCGTTCGGGATGCTCGGCTTCGCGCTGAGCGCCACCGCGATCCTGCTCACCGTGCCGTCCTGGCGTCCGCGCACCCGCTGACGCCCGGCGCACCCCGCCTTCTCGCCCGCGCCCATGGCTGCGCGGGTTGACACGCGCTCGGTTGTCTGGTTAGTTACTTGAGTAAGTAACCAGCACACGAGCCGCTGAGGCTCAGCGACCGAGGGGAGGTGCCCATGGACGACAGTCGCCCGATCTTCCGGCAGCTCGCCGAGCAGATCGAGAACCAGATCATCGACGGCTCGCTCGTCGAGGGCGCGCAAGTGCCGTCGATCAACGAGTACGCCGCCTTCCATCGCATCAATCCCGCCACCGCTCTCAAGGGCATCACCCTGCTCGTCGACGCCGGCGTGCTCTACAAGCGCCGCGGCATCGGCATGTTCGTGGCCGAGGGCGCTCGCTCCACCCTCATCGCAGACCGCCGCACGACGTTTCGCGACGACTTCCTGCGCCCCCTCCTCGCGGAGGCCCGAGCACTCGGCATCAGCGCCGAGGAGCTCGCCGACATGATTCGAAAGGACACCACCCCATGACCCCCGCCCCTGAGTCCCCCGCAGTGCAGGCCCGCGGCCTCACCAAGCGCTACGGCTCGCTCGCGGCCGTCGACGACGCGACGTTCACTACGCCCAAGAACACCATCACGGGCCTCCTCGGCCGCAACGGCGCCGGCAAGACGACGCTCATGCGCCTCATCACCGGCCAGGAGTTCCCCACGAGCGGCACCGTGCGGCTCTTCGGCGCCCCGCCCGTGGAGAACGCTGCCGTGCTGCAGCACACGTGCTTCATCTCGGAGGCCCAGCGCTACCCCGATGAGTTCCGCATCAAGCACGTGCTCGCGGGCGCCCCGCGCTTCTTCGCCCACTGGGATGCCGGCTTCGCCGACGACCTCGTCGAGGAATTCCGCCTTACGCCGAAGCAGCGCATCAAGAAGCTCTCCCGCGGGCAGCGCTCCGCCATCGGCGTCATCGTGGGGCTCGCCTCGCGCGCACCGCTCACGATCTTCGACGAGCCGTACCTGGGCCTGGATGCTGTGGCTCGGCAGATCTTCTACGACCGCCTCCTCGCCGACTACAGCGAGAACCCCCGCACGGTCATTCTGTCCACGCACCTCATCGACGAGGTCAGCCAGCTTCTCGAGCACGCCCTCGTCATCGACGCCGGCCGCATCGTCATCGACGCACCCGTCGAGGAGCTGCGCTCGAGTGCCGCGACCGTGAGCGGCACGACCGAGGCCGTCGAGCGCTTCATCGCCGGCCGCGAGGTCGCCCACCGCGAGCAGCTCGGCGGGCTCTTGAGCGCCACCGTCGCGGCCGTGGACGACGCCGACCGCGCCGCCGCCCGCACTGCCGGCCTCGAGGTCGGGCCCGTCTCGCTGCAGCAGCTCATCGTGCGGCGCACGGGCGGCTTCACCACCCCATCCACCACCACCACCACGCACGAGGAGGCGACGGCATGACCGCGCTCACCGCAGACAGCCTGCCCACGACGGCGCGACCGCTCGGGCGCCGGATCTCGACGATCATGCTCCTGCAGCTCACGAACCCCATGACCCTCATCGGGTGGCCGCTCATGATCCTGGGCTTCATCTACGTGCTCAACCTCGCCATCTACGGCCTCATCTCGACGGCGACAGAGGGCGCCTCCGCAGTCGGCGTCAACGGCGGCGTCGGGTTCATCTGGGTCTACACGCTCGTCATGGCCGTGCAGAGCGTCAACCAGACCTTCCCGCTGGCCCTCGGTTTCGGCGCTACCCGGCGCGACTACCTCCTCGGCACCGGTGCGCTCTTCACCCTGCTCTCCGCCGGCTACGCCGCGCTCATCGCCACGCTCGCCATGGCGGAGCGCGCCGTCGACTACTGGGGCATCGGCCTGCGATTCTTCGACACGTCGCCCGACTTCTCCTGGTTCGAGCTCTTCCTCGGCACCCTGCTCATCCTGCTGCTCTTCGCGTCCATCGGTGCGGCGACCGCGTCGGTCTACGTGCGCTGGAAGGCCACGGGCATGTACGTCTTCTGGGCAGGACTCGTCGTCCTCCTCGTCGCCGTGGGCTTCCTCCTCACCTGGACCGAGTCATGGGGGGCGGTAGGCGACTTCTTCGCCACGGCCGGCGTGCTCGGCACCCTCGCGTGGAGCCTCGTCATCACGGCTCTCGGTGCCATCGCCGCCTACCTCATCCTGCGGAGGGCGACGCCCACGAACACCTAGTTCGGAGCGGCTACTCGCTGAGCGTCAGCAGGCCCGTGACGAGCAGCTCGCGCACCTGCGGCAGCAGCTGCTCGCGCAGCTCGCCCTCGTCCACCTCGAGCAGGTGGGCGAGGGCGCTCGCGATCTCTCCGACGCTCAGGCCGCCATCGCTCGCACCGACGAAGCCGGCAAGCGCAGCATCCGCCTCGATCTCCCGAGCCAGCCCACCGCCCTGACGCAGCCGGATGACGGTCGGGCCCTCGGCGCCCGGCCAGTAGTGGCGCTCCTCCGTCACATCGCCCGCGACCGCGCAGCGCAGCTCGGCGAGCGCCGCATCGTCGAGAGGCGCGAGACGATCGTGCATCGCGAAGCCCGCGAGCAGGGTGTCGCCGAGACCCGCCGAGGCGTCGGGCCGGGGCGACGCCACGACCTCCGTGCGGCGCAGGGTCGCCGTGCCGGGAGCCGGATGCCGCAGCACGAGGTACCCGAACCCGACGCCCACGACGCCGCGCGCCGCGAAGTCGTCGATCCACTCCCCCGCCAGGCGCTCGAACTCGGGCGTGCCCGCGCGCGTGCCACCGTCGCGGATCCAGGTGGCGGCGTACTCGGCGGGCGACTGGCGCTCGCGCTCGATGACCCAGCCGTCGAGGCCCGCCAGCTCGAGCCAGCGGGCGACGCGAGACAGGCCATCCTCGTCGTCGCGATACTCCCAGTTGCCGAGAAGGTGCGCTGTGCCGCCCGGCACGAGGTGGTCGGCCGCGCCGCGCACGACCTCCTCGACGATCCCGTCGCCCACGCGACCGCCGTCGCGGTACTCGTAGAGCGGCACGCCCTCGCGGCGCGGCGTGATGACGAACGGCGGGTTGCTCACGATGCGGTCGAACCGCTCCCCCGTCACCGGCACGTAGAGATCGCCGTGCCGCAGCTCGACCGTGTCGACCGCGGAGAGCGCGAACGTCGCGCCCGCCAGTTCGAGGGCGCGCGGCGAGACGTCCGTGGCGACGACCCGCTCGGCTCCGCGCGCCGCGAAAAGGCTCTGCACGCCGCAGCCCGTGCCCAGGTCGAGCACCGACCCGACGGGCGTCGTGGGCTGCAGGCCCGCGAGCGTGAGCGAGGCTCCACCCACGCCGAGCACGTGGCCGGGCGGCAGAGCACCGCCGAGCGCGTGCTCGTCGAGGTCGGAGACGATCCACCACTCGGCCGCGCCGGCGCTGTCGAGCGCGGTGAGCGGGCCGACGTCGACTCGCGCTCGCCCGGCCTCGTCGACGAGCCCGAGCGCGCTCGCCCCCTCGACGCCGAGAGCGGGGAACGCCGCGGCGAGCTCCGGGCCGGTGAGCTCGTCGTGCAGGCGGAACAACCGCGCGAGCAGGGCGACAGGCTCGGGGCCCGCCGCGCGCGCCTTCCGCAGCGCCAGCACGCGATCACCGCGGTGCAGTGCGGCATCGGCGTCGGGCCCCCACAGCTGCTGCACCCGGTCGACGGTGTAGACGGCGGTCAGGAGGTCGGCGCGCAGGCGGGTCAGGAGGTCGGATTCCACGACACCATCCAACCGTGAACAGCGCCCCGCCCGGCACCCGCCGGGAATCTCCTCCGTACGGGAATAGTCCGAGCATCCATGCGATTGCATAGATCGGTCGGCCTGCAGCGCACGCTCGACGGACGACCGGAACGATCACCGACACGACATTGAAGGAGCACCCCACCGCATGACTACTCTCACCGCCGACGCGATCCCCGGCTACGTCGCAGGAACCTGGACCATCGACGCCTCGCACTCCGAGATCGGCTTCAGCGTTCGCCACCTCGCGATCAGCAAGGTGCGCGGCACCTTCGAGCAGTTCGACGCGACCGTCACCGCGGCCGAGAACCCGCTCGAGTCGAGCGTCGTCGTGAGCGTCGACATCGCGTCGATCAACACCAAGAACGCCGACCGCGACGCCCACCTGCGCAGCAACGACTTCTTCGCGCCCGAGCAGTACCCGACCATGGAGTTCCGCTCGACGGGCATCCGCACCGAGGGCGACGAGCTGAAGCTCGACGGCGAGCTCACCCTGCGCGGCGTGACCAAGCCGATCACCTTCACGGGCGAGTTCGGCGGCATCGCGAAGGACCCGTGGGGCAACATCGTCGCCGCCGCGAACGGTCACGCGGTCATCAACCGCCACGACTTCGGCGTGAGCTGGAACGCTCCCCTCGAGGCCGGCGGCTTCCTCCTCGGCGACGAGGTGACGATCACGATCGACGCGCAGTTCCAGCTGCAGTCCTGATCGAGAGGGATGCGGGGCGCTGAGCGCCCCGACACCTCGCCCTGCAGAACGGGGCGGCCCCACCGGGGGCCGCCCCGTTCTGCGTTCAGGTGCCGTCGACTGCGTGTCGTACGCTGTCGAATGATGAGAGAACTGACTGCCGAGCAGATTCGCGGCTCGATCGTGAACGCGACCGAGGCCGAGATCGCGAGAATGCCGCTGCCCGGTCTGTACGAGACCCTGTGGGACGAGCGGGAGTACCTCGGCTGGCGCGACCCCGACGGCTTGCCGCGCGGCTACATCGTGCACTGGGTCGACGACCGCCCGGTCGGGTTCATGGTGCGCGCCGCCTCGTCGACCCTGCGCCCCGGCATCGGGGCCATGTGCTCGTTCTGCCACACCCCGCAGCCCTCGACGCAGGTGCTCATGTTCAGCGCGCCCAAGGGCGGTGCCGCGGGCCGCGACGGCAACACCATCGGCACCTACCTGTGCGCCGATCTGGCGTGCTCGATGATGATCAGGATGCTGCCCGCCACGAGCGAGCTCACCCTCAGCCGCAGCGAGGTCGTCGCGCGCCGCAGCGCCGGTCTCACCGAGCGTCTGCAGCGCTTCACGACCAACCTGCTCAAGACGGCCTGACCGCACTCCCGGCGCTCTGCGCCGATAATGAGGCATGACCTCTGACGCTTGCTCTCGCCGTCGCCCCGCCAGCCGGCGCACCCGCCGCGTGCGGGCCGTCGGAGTCGGCGCCCTCGGAGCACTGCTCCTCGTCATCATCGGCTTCCTCCTCTGGGCCAACAGCCCGTACCAGGCAGAGCGCGAGGCGACGCTCGAGGTGTTCCGCAACGGCGGTATTCAGGTCGCCGCCGTCGACGAGGGCATCCTCATGACTCCGATCGCCGACTCGATCGCCCTCCCCGAGAGCCCCGCCGGCCTCGTCTTCGTCCCCGGCGCCCGCGTCGACGCCTACGCGTACCTCTACCAGCTCAGCGGCATCGTGGAGGAGCAGGGCGTCACGATGCTCATCACCGAGCCGGCGCTCAACCTCGCGTTCTTCGACACGCGCGAGCTCGACGACCTCACGACAGCCGCGCCCGACGTGGAGCGCTGGTTCGTCGGGGGCCACTCGCTCGGGGGCGTGCGTGCCTGCATGATGGCGGCCGACTCCGAGGCGGAGGGTCTCGTGCTGCTCGGCAGCTACTGCGCCAACGACCTGAGCGAGAGCGAGCTCACGGTGCTGAGCATCGCTGCCGAGAACGACGGCCTCACCGAGCTCGACACCATCGCCGAGTCTGCCGCGCGGCTGCCCGACACCGCGCGGTTTGAGGTCATCGAGGGCGCCAACCATGCCGCGTTCGGTGACTACGGGCCGCAGTCCGGCGACGGGGAGCGCTCGATCACGAGCGAGCAGATGCGCGAGCAGCTCACCGCACTGCTCGTCGAGCTTCTGCGCTAGCGCGCGCTCGCGCTACTCGCGGCTGCCGAGAATGTGGAACGGGATCGCGAGCGAGAGCGCGATCGACAGGATGCCCGTGAAGAACATGATCGCCTTGAACTCGTCCGGCACCGCGAAGGCGTAGGCGAACAGCAGGAACGAGGCGAAGAAGAGCGCAAGCGAGGCGATCACGACGGTGATTTTCATGGTGTCGCCATTCTGCCAGGTCGCAGGCGATTCAGGCCTCAGGCTTCGGCGGGTGTGACCGGGGCGGGTGCGGCGGTGGCCGCATCCCCGTCGCCCCTCTCGCCGTCGCCGCCCTGCTGCTCGGCCGACTTGTTGCGGAAGGCGTGCGCGATCGCCCACCACACAAGGGCTCCGAGCAGGATGCCCCCCACGAGCGCGAACACCGGTGTCAGCAGCACGGGGCCGGCGACGGGCGAGTCGGTCACGGCCGTGGCGAGCCACACGTACAGCCAGAACAGGCCGATGTCGAGCACGGCCGTGATGCCGAGCGAGGCCCACGTGACCGCCCACGGTTTGCGCTGACCGGTCAGGCGCAGCAGCCAGACGCTCACGATGACGGCGAGCAGCACGAGCACGAGGCTGCCGATGAGCATCGCGATGAGCACCCAGAAGAGGATGTCGGCGCCCACGCCGAGCGAGTTGAACAAGCTCGGTACGGCCTCGCTGCCGATCGCGTCGCCGATGACGTCGACGAGGTTGCCGAACAGTGCCGCTGCCGCGAGACCCGCGAGCGACATGCCGAAGCCGAACCAGCCGGTCTGGAACATCGTGTGCGCCACAGCGCCGGCGATGAGGCTGCTGGAGAACTGGGTGCGGGTCATCGGCGAGTTCGCCATGAGTGCTCCTGAGGGTGGGGAGAGGGGTGTCGAAGCGCAACCCGTGCGCTCTAGAGTTCAGCCTATGCAGAAGCGGGCGATTCTTCTCGGCGGATCCGGTCAGATCGGCACAGCCGCCGCCCGCACCCTCCTCACGCACGGCTGGGACGTCACGGTCGCGCACCGCGGCGAGCGCCCGAGCACCGTCGAGGGCGTGCGCACCCTCACCCTGGACCGCGAGGATGCGGCGGCTGCGCGCTCCGCCGCCTCCGGCGCCGACCTCGTTCTCGACTGCGTCGCCTACACCGCCGAGCACGCGGAGACGTACGCGCCCCTCGCGGGCGATGTGGGGTCGCTCGTCGTCATCTCCACGGCGTCCGTCTACGCGGGGATCGACGGCTCCTCACCCGACGACGCGACCGGGGTCGACGACTTTCCCACTTACCCCGTGCCGATCACCGAGGACCACCCCACCGTCGGCGAGGCGGGCCCCGGCGCGCGCACCGGCTACTCGGCCGGCAAGGCCGCGCTCGAGCGCGCCCTGCTCGCGATCGACGCACTGCCCGTGACGATCCTGCGCCCCGGCGCCATCCACGGCCCCGAGTCGCCGGCGCTGCGCGAGTGGTACTTCCTCGGTCGCGCGCTCGATGGTCGCGACCGCGTGCCGCTCGCCTACCGCGGGGAGAGCAGGTTCTCGACATCGGCGACGGTGAACATCGCCGAGCTCGTGCGGCTCGCGGCCGAGCATCCGGGCCAGCGGGTTCTCAACGCCGTCGACGACCCGGTGCCCACGGCGCTCGAGATCGGGCAGGACGTCTTCGCCCACGTCGGCCACACCGCCGAATTCGATCTGCTCGCGGGGCCCCCCGTCGACGGCGTCGGCGCGCACCCGTGGGCGGCGCCGAACCCCATGGTGCTGTCGATGCAGGCAGCGCGCGAGCAGCTCGGCTACGAGCCCCTCGGCACGCACCGGTCGACGATCGGCTCTGCGCTCGACTGGATGCTCGCGCGCGTCGCGGAGGGCGACTGGCGCGAGCTCTTCCCCGGGCTCGCGCGGTACGGCGCCGAACACTGGTTCGACTACGCCGCCGAGGATCGCGCGCTCGGCGTCTGACTGCGCTCCCCGCCGATACTGCGCTCCCAGCCAACACCGGGTTCCCAGCCGACACCGGGTTCCCGTCCAGCGTGCCGCGCGCTCCGAATGGTGTGATGACAGCACTCGACCGTTCTGACACCTAGGAGCCCCATGCCGCGCCGCGCCCTCGACACGACCGTGCCCGACCTCACCGGACGCCTCGCCGTCGTCACGGGGGCCAACAGCGGCCTCGGCTTCGGCCTCACCGGCCGGCTCGCCGAGGCGGGCGCCGAGGTCGTCATGGCGGTGCGCAATCGGGAGAAGGGCGAGGACGCTCGTACGCGGCTGCTCGAGCAGCATCCCGCCGCGACGCTGCGCCTGCTCGACCTCGATCTGGCCTCGCTCGACAGCGTGCGCGCCGCGGCGCACTCCCTCCTGGAGGAGGACTGCCCGATCGACCTGCTGATCAACAACGCCGGCATCATGGCCGTGCCGGAGCTCGAGCGCACCGAGGACGGCTTCGAGCTGCAGTTCGGCAGCAACCACCTGGGTCCGTTCGCCCTCACCGGCCATCTGCTGCCCGCCCTCGTGCGCGCCGAGGCACCGCGTGTGGTCTCGACGAGCAGCCTTGCCGCGAACGCCGGCCGCTGGCAGTGGGAGAACCTGAACGCGGAGCAGGGCTACAGCGCCTGGGGCGCCTACGGCCTGTCGAAGCTCGCGAACCTCTCCTTCGCCCGGGAGCTGCAGCGCCGCAGCGACGCCCACGGGTGGGGGCTCCTGAGCACCGCCGCGCACCCGGGCGGCACCCTCACGAACCTGCAGACGACGGGCCCGCGGCGCGGGGTCGCGCCGAGCAAGCGCCGCCAGCGCCTGGCCGCCCGCATCATGCAGACGGTCGATGTCGGCATGCTGCCGTCCCTGTACGCGGCGACGAGCCCCGACGCCGAGCCGGGCGGCTACTACGGCCCGAAGGGCTTCCTCGAGGTGCGCGGCGAGCCGGCACGAGCGCGCATCCCCCGCGCCGCCCGCGATCGCGCGGCCGAGGCCCGCCTCTGGGCGGTCTCGGAGAGCCTCACCGGTGTGCGCTTCGTGGAGCAGGTGCCCGCAGTCTGACCGTGCGCGCCGCGGGCCTGACAGACTGGCCCCATGGCTGAACCGTTCGAAGGTCGTGTCGCGGTCTACATCGACTTCGACAACATCGTGATCTCCCGCTACGACCAGGTGCACGGTCGCGGCGCATGGCGCAAAGACAACGTCTACCGGCTCCCGGCGGGCCTCACGGGCGCGACCGACGAGATCAAGGACAAGCTGCGGCACGCCGAGGTCGACATCAGCGCCATTCTCGACTTCGCGTCGAGCTTCGGCACGATCGTGCTCTCGCGCGCCTATGCGGACTGGTCGATCGGCGTCAACGCCGCCTACCAGGGCCAGCTCATGGAGCGCGCCGTCGACCTCACGCAGCTCTTCCCCGCGACGCAGCAGATGAAGAACGGCGCCGACATCCGCCTCTCGGTCGACGTCGTCGAAGACCTCTTTCGCCTGCCCGACATCACGCACGTCGTCATCGCCGCGGGCGACAGCGACTACATCGCGCTCGCGCAGCGCTCCAAGCGCCTCGGCCGCTACGTGGTCGGTATCGGCGTGGCGGGCGGCACGAGCAAGAGCCTCAAGGCGGCGTGCAACGAGTTCGCCGACTACGACGGTCTGCCGGGCATCCGCCCCGCGTCGCGCATCGCCGCCGACCTCAGCAGCGCGGTCGAGGCGGAGGACGGCGCGAAGGATGCGGCCGAAGCCGCCGACACCGACGATTCTGCCGACACCAAGCCCCGCCGTCGCCGCGCGACGAAGCCCGCCACCACCTCAGCGCGCACGACGCAGGACGAGGCGACCGGTCTGCTCGTGCGCGCGCTGCGCCTCGCCCATGAGAAGGACGACAGCGACTGGCTGCACAACTCTGAGGTGAAGAAGCAGATGGTGCGCCTCGACCCCGCCTTCAACGAGAAGGTGCTCGGCTTCTCGTCGTTCAGCGCGTTCGTCAAGTCGCGCGAGGAGGTCGCCGAGCTCGACGAGAGCTCGCAGAACCGCCGAGTGCGCCTGCGCGACTAGGGCTCAGGCATCGCACGCGACTCGAAAGCCCATGTGGGTTGTCGAGGAATCACGGCTCTGCCGCGTGCGGGCGGCGGGGCGGTATCGCAGGCAGTACTCCGGTGCGCACAGGTGCGAGCCTCTGGCCTGACCCCAGATTTTCGGTCCGTTCGTTATGAGAGTCGTCTTGTTGCCCCGCTCGTCGGGGAGGAAGACTGGATTCATCATGACCACGAGAAGGCGCCGGCACACGCCGGAACAGATCGTTCGCAAGCTCGGCATCGCTGACCGTGTCCTGGCCGATGGCGGCGACGTTGCAGCTGCCTGCCGGGAGCTCGGCGTGTCGGAGCAGACCTACTACCGGTGGCGCAACCAATACGGCGGCCTGAAAGCAGAAGACGCGAAACGGCTCAAAGAGCTCGAGAAACAGAACGCGACCTTGAAGCGACTGCTGGCTGAGGCGGAGCTGGAGAAGGCGGCGTTGAAGGAGCTGGCAGAGGGAAACTTTTAGGCCCGGGCAGACGCCGCGCCGCGATCCGTCACTTGCTGAGCGTGTTCGACATCAGTGAGCGGATGGCGTGTCGTCTGGTCGGGCTGAGCAGATCGGCCTGGCGCCGACCCTTGGTCTCGGAGACCTGCGCCGACCCAGACGCTGCATTGCGGACGTGGCTGCGAGCGTGGGCGAAGACTCATCCTCGGCGCGGCTACCGCAACGCCCACGCCGACGCCGTCGGTGAGGGCTGGGTGGTGAACGTCAAGAAGATCCAACGGCTCTGGCGTGAGGAAGGCCTGCGGGTGATCGTGCGTCGTCGCCGCAAACGCGTCGGCGCCTCCACCGCTGAACCTATCCCGGCTGACGCGCCTAACACGGTGTGGGCGGTGGATTTCCAGTTCGATGCCACCGAGAACGGTCGCAACCTGAAGATCGCCTCGATCATCGATGAGCACACCCGCGAATGCGTCGGCGGGCTCGTGGAGCGCTCGATCACCGCCGACCGGCTCGTGGACGAACTGGAGCGCATCGTCGCCCACCGTGGCCTGCCGACTGTGTTGCGGTGCGACAACGGGCCCGAGTTCGTCTCCCAAACCCTCGCCGACTGGGCGAACGACTCGGTGGGGATCTCCTACATTCCGCCGGGCCAGCCGTGGCGCAACGGCTACGTGGAATCGTTCAACTCCCGCATTCGCGACGAGTGTTTGAACCTGAACAGTTTCTACAGCCTGCACCATGCCCGGGTCGTGATCGGCGACTGGAAAAGGGACTACAACCATGGCCGTCGCCACTCCGCGCTCGGCTACCGGACCCCGGCGGCCTATGCTCGGGACTGCACGCATCGAAACCCGTGACGACTCCCAAACGGCGTGGACCGAAACACGGGGTCAGGCCACCTCCCTTGGCGACGCGCGAGCGGGCGGTAGCGTCGACCGACACCTGCGGCGAGCACTCGCACGTGGAGGCGTGGTGGGCATCCGTCCACGCGGTCGACGTCCACTCCCACACGTTGCCGGTCATGTCGACGAGCCCGAACCCGTTGGCGGGAAACGTGCCCACGGGAGACGTTCCCCGCCACCCGAGCGCGCCGGTGTTGCGCCACGGGAAGTTTCCCTGCCACGTGTTCGCCTTCAGAGACCCGACGTGTTGCGGCTCCTCTCCCCACGCAAACGTCGCACCGTCGAGACCCCCGCGAGCAGCAAATTCCCACTCCTCCTCGGTCGGCAGTCGAGTGTTGGACCATGCGCAGTACGCATCGGCATCGTCCGCGGAAACCTGGACAACCGGATGGCTGCCTTTGCCCTCGACGTCAGAGCCCGGCCCGAAGGGACTCCGCCAGCACGCTCCAGGAACCCATCGCCACCATAGGCGCCAGTCCCTGAGGTCGACGGGGCCCGCCGGCGGCGTGAACACGAGGGAGCCAGGCGAGGTGTCCAGACCGGGAGCGTCAGGGAAATCTGCGGGATCAAGCGTCCTCTCCGCCGTCGTCACGTACCCGCTCGCATCGACGAACTCTGCGAACTGGGCATTCGTGACCGGGGTTCGACCGATGCGGAAGCCCGCGACCTCGCGCTCCACGACTGGGCTCTCTTCGGGATAGAACGATGCCGATCCCATGCGGAACCATCCCCCCTCTATCGCGACCAGGTCGGCACTCACCACGGGGCTCCCTGGCCGACGAGGACGAATCCGAGGGCGGCGACACCGAGAAGGAGCGTGACAAGGCTTACCGCCGCCACCGCGCGGCCGCTTGCGTACACGGCAGGAGCGCCGGAAACGAGCGCACGCGCGGCCGTTCGGTACCGGACGGACGTGGCGGCATACGCCGCGACGGTGAGCGCGAGTGCGGGCAGCCCGATCCACAGCGCAACGGCGGGGTCGAGAATCTCGCTGTACCTGATTGCGAGCGCCAGCCCAACGGCGAGCGTGAGACATGTTCGCCGCCACGCGAGCAACGTGCGCTCCGCCTGAAGGCCCGTGTCGACGACGGCAGTCACGTGAGAACGCTCCCGATGATGATCGCGATGATGGCGAGGGAGGACCCGATCGCGATGACTCCCCCGATCGACATACCGGGCAACGGGCGCGACACGCGTATTGAATCCCCCCGGCGTGTTCGGAGAGCGTATTGCTGGTGTCAGCCCGCTTGTTCGAGGGGCTCGGTCAGAGCATATTCGAGCTGCTCCAGTTCGATCGGGGTGAGGTCATCGATCGAACTGTGGATGCGTTCGGTGTTAAACCACTGCACCCAGTCCGCGGTCGCGGCCTCGACCTGATCGACGTTTCGCCAGGGCCCTTCGTGATGGATCAACTCGGTCTTATAGAGTCCGATCTGGGACTCCGCGAGGGAGTTGTCGTAGGCGTCGCCGACGGATCCAACCGAGGGGTCGATGCCTTCCTCGATCAGGCGGTCGGTGAAGGCAATGGACGTATAGACGCTGCCGGCATCGGTGTGATGCGTCAGTCCGGCGAAGTCGGCGACGCCCTCGCGGCGCCTGGTCCAGAACGCCATCTCCAGGCAGTCGAGCACCAGCGGCGTCGTCATTCTCGTCGCCGCCCGCCAGCCCAGGATGCGGCGGGAGTGAACATCGAACACGAACGCGACGTAAACCCATCCGGACCACGACCACACGTAGGTGAAGTCAGCGACCCAGAGTTGGTTCGTGCGGAACCTGGCGAAATGCCGATCGACAAGGTCGGCAGGTCTGGTCTCGCGCGGGTCAGCATCGACCGGATTGGTGCGTTTCCCACGTCGCACGCCAGCGATGCCGAGCTCGCGCATGAGGCGCTCCACCGTGCAACGGGCAATGTCGTGGCCCTCGCGGCGCAGACGCAACCAGAGCTTCCGAGCGCCCAGCACGCGCCGTTGCCGCTGCCAGCAGCCCAGCACGATCGGCTTCCACCGCTCATCGGACACCTGCCGCGCTGAGGGTCGACGCTTGCGGGCGTCATAGTAGGTCGATGGGGCGATCTTCACCTCATGCTGGGTGAGCACGGCGCAGATCGACTCGACACCCCATCGCAGGCCACCATCATTGCGGTCCTTGTGGTCGGTGATGAACGCGACTATCGCTTCGCTGGCCGGTCGAGTTCGGCCGCGAAGAAAGCCGAAGCCGCCTTCAATATCTCGTTCGCCCGCCGCAACTCGGCGTTCTCTCGTTTGAGCTTCTTGATCTCCGCCTGCGCCTCGGTGGTCACCCCCGGCCGTTGGCCGACATCGACCTGCTGCCGCCGAATCCAGGTTCGGACCGTTTCGGGCGAGCCGATGCCGAGCATGCCGGCGACCGCGGTGATCGCGGCGTGCTCGCTGGGATAGTCAGGCCGCACCTCGGCGACCATGCGGACTGCGCGCTCACGAAGCTCGCGCGGATACTTGTTGGGTCGTGCCATGAGACTGATCCTTCCAAGGAATCGAGTCTCCGAACACGCCGGGGGGATTCATATGGCCTTCTCTGTAGAGGCCCACGATACCCAGGCGTGCACGCTGCCCACGAGCCCAAGGGCAACGAAAATGAGCGCCGCCGCCAGTCGCCACCCGCCTTGGATCGGCGCGTCAAGTACTTCGAGTGCGACGCCCGCGAGCATGAGTGCCAGCGCGGTGCGCACCCAGGAGAGGAACGTGCGCTCGTTCGCGAGCGAAAAACGCGGATCGGGTTCACCGCCAACCGAGAACACTCGGCGGGGAAACCGCCTCGGCGTCGGCTCAGGCAAGGCGGGCGGGTACGGGCTGGCTCGGGTGCGGCTCGTCGCCCAGTTGACGCTGGGCGTTCCACATGGCTACTTCGAGGCGCTCGCGGATCTCGCGGTAGGCCGGGTCGTGGGCGACGTTGCGCACCTCGTCGGGGTCCGTCTCCAGGTCGTACATCTCCCACTCGGGCGGGTAGCTGAACCTGCCGGTGCCGGGGATGTCGAGGCCGTCGTTGTAGAAGTAGATGAGCTTGTACCGGTCGTCGCGGTAGCCGTAGTGGGCGGGCGCGCGGTGATTGATGTCGTCGTTCTCCCAGTACCGGTAGTACATGCCCTCGGCCGGCGGCAGGGCGTCGACGCCCGTCAGGTCGCCCCAGAAGCTTCTGCCCTGCATGCGCGGGTGGTGCTCAACGCCCGCCGCGTCGAGGATTGTCTGCGCGAAGTCGACGTTCGTCACGATGCCGGAGTGCACTCCCCCGGGGGGCACCACACGGGGGTAGCTGAGGACGAGAGGCATGCGCAGCGCCTCCTCGTACATGAAGCGCTTGTCGAACCAGCCGTGCTCGCCGAGGAAGAAGCCCTGATCGCTTGTGTACATCATGAGCGTGTCCTCGAACTCGCCGCGCTCACGCAGCCAGTCGGTGAGGCGGCCGACGTTGTCGTCGATCGATGCGACGCACGCGAGGTAGTCCTCGAGATAGCGCTGGTACTTCCAGAGGCACTCCTCCTCGTAGCTGAGGCCCTCCGGTACGGGCACCTTGAGGTCCTCGGTCGACAGGTACTCGGCGATGCGCATGGTCGCGCGACGCGTCGCCGAGGAGCGCCCTTCGAGGTCGTCCCAGAACGTGGTCGGCACGGGGACCGGGTCGGTGTACATGCCCGCGTGCGCTTCGTCGGGTTCCCACGGCCGGTGGGGCGCCTTGTGGTAGACGAGCACGCACCAGGGGTCGTCGCCTTCGAGTCCCTCGACCCACGCGGTGGCGAGGTCGGTGATGATGTCGGTCGCGTAGCCTTCGACGATGCGCACGCCGTCCTTCGACAGGAACTGGGGGTCGTGGTACTCACCCTGGTCGATGAGCACATCCCAGTAGTCGAAGTTCTCGGGGTTGTGGCCGTCACCGTCACCCATGTGCCACTTGCCGACGATCGCCGTGCGGTAGCCGGAATCGCGCAGCTGCGAGATGAAGGTGGGCTGGCTCGCGTCGATGTGGGTGAGCAGCGTCTTGACGCCGTTCACGTGCGAGTACGTACCGGTGAGGATGGATGCTCGGCTCGGCGTGCACAGCGCATTGGTCGCGAAGCAGTGCTCGAAGCGCGTGCCCGCCTCGGCGATCTCGTCGATGCGGGGCGTGCGGTTGATGACCGAGCCGTAGGAGCTGATCGCGTGCGAGGCGTGATCGTCGGTGAGGATCATGACGATGTTGGGTCGTGGTGCGCTGCTGGGCATTCCCGGGGTGCTTTCCTGTTCGGTGGTCAACGGCCGTCATCCGGTCGCAGTGCGGAGAGATCGATGGGCTCCCACTGCCGGGACTCCACGGATGCGTAGGCGGCATCGATGACCGCGTTGTCGATGTATCCGTCAACGAGAGTCTGGCGCGGTTCGACGCCGGCCGTGAAGCATTCGACGAAGTGCGCCATCTCGGCGTGGTAGCCGTAGGTGAAGGGCTCTTCGGCGACTGGTGTCATCCACCCGGTGTCCTGACCGGCCTTCTCGAGAACGTAACCGGCCGAATTGCCTGCGAACGCTCGGACGCCCGTCGAGCCGGTCTCGTCGGTGCTGATCCAGCCGTGCGTGCCCTGGATCTCGTTGCGCACGTCGAGGCCGGCCTGGTGGTTCCAGCCCGCCTCGACCTGGGCGATGCGACCGTCGGCGAATCGCACGATCGCGATGCCGTGGTCCTCTGTCGTGACGTCGTCGCGGGTGAGTCGATCGGCCCACGCCATCACTTCAACGGGGAGGGTGTCGTAGCCGATGAACCAGCGCCCGATCGCGACGCAGTGGCAGCCGAGGCCGCGCAGCGGCCCGCCGCCCATGCGCTCGGCATTCCGCGCGTGCTCGTGCGGGTGCCCGTGCGCCTCGCGCGCTCGCACGCTCGTCACGCGGCCGATGGCCCCGGCGTCGACGAGTTCCTTGGCCTTCACGAGCCCCGGGGCGAAGACCTCGGTCTCCGCGTATCCGTGCCACACCCCGGCAGACCGCACGGCGTCCAGGCACGCGACCGCCTCGCGAGAGTTTCGCCCGAGCGGTTTGGTGACCACCAGGGCCTTGCCCGCCGCGGCGATCTCCCGCACGGCCGCCACATGGAGATCGTGCGGGAGCGCCACGACGACGAGGTCGACGAGGTCGCCCTCGAGGAGGTCCCGCAGAGAAGGGACGACCGTCGGGATGCCGTAGCGCTCCGCGACGACCCGCCCCTTCTCCGCGTTCCGTGCCGCGAGAGCGCTGACCTCATGACCGCGCACGTGGCGCAGCGCTCTCAGGTAGAAGTCGGCCACGAATCCCGCGCCGAGCACACCGATCCGCACCGGCGAGGGGATCCGTGCCGCGCTCATCGGTTCAGAGCCTCCATGGCATCGCCGAAGAGCTGCGTGTTGACGAACCGGTCGGGGTCGCCGGGCGCGTCGAGGCGGCCGAGCTCGAGGAAGAGGTCCTGCAGAGCGACGAAGCGCTCCACCGTCAGGCCCGACTCGTTGTCGGCGAGGATCTGCTCCGAGCTCCACCACTCGAGGTTGTCCGCCTGACCCTGCAAACCCTCGACGGGAGTGCCCGACTCGGCGGACGCCCACTCGACGACCTGCTCGGTGTTCTCGATGCGGTAGTCGTTGACCTGCGCCCACACCTCGAGGAAGCGGGAGACCGCCTCGGGGTTGTCGTCGACGGCCTGGTTCGACGCCACCCAGCCACCGACGAAGGCGGTCTCGGGGAAGTCGCGGTTGTTGGCGATGACCTCGGCGTCTGGGACGTTCTCGAAGATCTGGTCGCTCAGGGGCGAGAAGATCGCAGCGACGTCGATCTGCCCGGCCACGAAGGCGGACACGACGTTCGGCGGGTCGAGCGGAACGCGCTCGATGTCGTCCATCGTGAGGCCCGCCGACTCGAGCGCGAGCGTCAGGATCATCTCTCCGGAGCCGCCGTCGGGTACACCGACGCGCAGGCCCGCGAGGTCCTCGGGACTCGTCGCGCCCGATGCGGGCGACGCGATGAGCGAGTCGCCGTACGTGCTCTCGTTGGGGACGATGACCGTCGCCTGGCCGGACATCGGCAGCCACATGGCGCCGCCGCCGATGTAGCCGATGTCGAGGGACCCGGCCGCCATGGCCTGGATCTGGGTGGGGCCGTTGGTGAACGGGATGAGCTCGACGTCGATGCCGGCCTCCTCCCACAGTCCGAGCTCGTTCGCCGTGACGATGACGCCTACGCCGTTGATGCTCGTGTCGATGTAGCCGACCGTGAGCGAGACGCGCTCACGGTCGTCACCGTCGGTGCTAGGGGCTTCCTCGGCGGGCGCCGAGCACGCGGCGAGCGTGATCGCCGCGGCAACGGCGAGCGCGCTGGCCGCCGTCTGTCGTGTGGTGATTCTCATGGCTTCCTTGCCTTTCGATCTGGTGATGGGTTCAGTCGCGGTGGTGCACTCCGCGCCACACTCGGGCGCGAATGTCGGCGAACTCCGGCGACAGTCGGAGCTCCTCCGTTCGGGGGTAGGGCAGCGGGACGTCGACGATCTCGCTGATCCGACCGGGTCTGGGGCTCATCACGACGACACGACCGGCGAGGTACACGGCCTCGTCGACGTCGTGGGTGATGAAGACGATCGTGCGGCGGTCCTTCTGCCACGTCGCTAGCAGCTCGTCCTGCATCTGCACGCGCGTGAGGGCGTCGAGCGCGCCGAACGGCTCGTCCATGAGGAGTACAGAGGGGTTCACGGCGTACGCGCGCGCGATCGCGCAGCGTTGCTTCATCCCTCCCGAGAGCTCCTTGGGTAGGGCATTGGCGAAGTCGGCGATGCCGACGAGGTCGAGGTAGTGCAGCGCCTTCTCTCGGCGCTCCTTGCGACCGAGCCCCTGCAGGCGCAGGCCGAACTCGACGTTCTGGATCGCGGTGAGCCAGGGGAACAGGGCGTACTGCTGGAAGATCACGCCGCGGTCGGGGCTCGGCCCCTTGACGGGCGCCCCGTGCACGACGACATCGCCGCTCGTGGGCTCGAGGAGCCCGCCGATGAGGTTGAGCATGGTGCTCTTGCCGCAGCCGCTCGGCCCGACGAGGGTGATGAACTCGCCCTCGGCGACGTGGAGGCTGATGTTGTCGAGGCTGACGACCCTCCCTCGCGAGCTCGAGAAGACCTTCGTGACGGAGTCGACTTCGATCATGGCGCTCATGCGCGGACCTCCTGCCAGGCGGTGAGTCGGCGTTCGAGGAGCAGGAGCGCTCGGTCCATGACGAAGCCGAGGAGCCCGATCATGACGATGCCGACGACGATGCGGTCGGTCTGCAGGAACTGCGCCGCGCTCTGCATCATGCGCCCGAGCCCGGTCGGGGCCGCAATGAGCTCGGAGGCGACGAGGGTGGCCCAGGCCGAGCCGAGGGCGACGCGCATGCCGACGAAGATGAAGGGCGTCGAGGCGGGGACCACGACGCGGGCAAAGATCGTGAGATCCTTCGCGCCGAGCACGCGAGCCGCATTGATCATCGTGATGTCGACGTTCCGGACTCCCTGGAATGTCGCCAGTACGCACGCGAGGAACGCCGCGAGGAAGATGACGAAGATCTTCGCATCCTCGCCGATTCCGAGGATGACGATGACGAGCGGGATGAGGGCGAGCGGCGGTACGGTCCGGAAGAACTGCACCCACGGCTCGACGAGTCCCCGGGCGAGCCAGTACCAACCCATGAGGAAGCCGGCGGGGATCGCGACGGCGACGCCCAGGCTGAAGCCGAGCAGCACGCGCGCGAGACTCGCCGAGGTGTTGGCCCACAGCGAGCCGTCGAGGATCGCGCTCCACCCTTCGATGACGACATCGAGCGGTGTCGGGATCAACGGGTTGCCGCCCCAGGCTGCCCCGGCGTACCAGAGCGCGATGCCGAGTACCAGCGTGAGCAGGTAGAGCCCGAGCAGGGAGCGCTCGCGTCCTTCGCGGCTCGGCCGTGACTTGGCGGTCTTCGCGTCATCCGAGCCGATGAGCTCTTGCGACTGCACGGTCATCAGCTCGGTTCCTTCTTGTACTCGGCAGGAGGTGCTGTGGTCGTCATCGTTTGTGTCCTTTTCGACGGGGGTGGTCAGACATAGAAGTACCGCTCGAGTGCCGAGGTCGCTCCCCCGAGGACGCCGGCGTCCATGCCGAGGCTTGAGGGCTCGATGCGCACCGAGGGGCGCAGGAGGGGGAACACCGCGCGATTGGTCGTGGCGGTCACGCGCTCGAAGAACGCGTCGGGCACGGCAGCGAGTGCACCTCCGAGCAGGATGAGCTCCGGGTTGAGCAGGTTGACGAAGGCGGCCAGGCCGTGGGAGAGCATCGCGACGATCCGGTCGATGGCCTCGCGGGCACTCTTGTCGGTCTCCGCGGCGTGCCACATCGCGGTGAGCGGGTTGCCGTCGGACTCGTCGAGGCCTAGGGCCGTCGCCTGCTCGCGGAGCGCGCGCTCCGAGAGCACCGTCTCGAGACAGCCGGTGCTGCCGCAGATGCACGATGCGCCGTCGGCGACACCTTGCAGGTGGCCGAGCTCGATGGCGCCGTGGACGCCGCCGGAGAAGGGCTGGCCGTGCACGACGAGGCCGGCTCCGAGGCCGGTGCGCAGGTAGACGAAGGCGACGCTCTCGCAGTCCTGAGCCACCCCGAAACGGTGCTCGGCGAGCGCCATCGAGCGCACGTTGTGGTCGACGCGCACGGGCAGCCCGATGAGCGGCTCCATGATGTCGGCGACGGGCACGTCGCGCCAGTCGAGGTTGATGGGTAGGAGGATGCGCCGGCCGGCGGCGTCGACAGGCCCCGGTACGGCGATGCCCACGCCGATGACGAGCCTCGAATCGATCTGCGAGGCCTCGATGAGCGTGCTCACCGCCTCCGCCGTGGTGGTGATGACCTCGTGGACGGGCGTGGCGATGTCGTAGGCGAACGCGTGCTGGTCGTGGGTGCTGCCGAGCACATCGACGAGGCCGAGCTGCACCGAGCCGATGCCGATCTGGACGCCGACGACGTAGTACGACTCGGCGTTGATCGAGACCTCGGTGGCGGGCCGGCCGAGCTTGCTCGGCGAGACGGGGTTGCCCTCGACGAGCACGTTCTCGTCGATGAGCTGGTTGACCGTGCGCGTGATCGTCGTCGGCGACACACCGGTGCGGCGCGCGATCTCGATGCGAGGGAGCGGCCCGGCGTCGCGCAGGAGGGCGAGGACATCGCCGCGCTGGGTGCGCGTCTCGTCGGTTCGTGCCGGGGCTTCATTGCTCACATGGAGAAAATAAATGACGAGAGGGCGCGTTGTCAAGTACGGAGGTGAAGAAGCAGATGGTGCGCCTCGACCCCGCCTTCAACGAGAAGGTGCTCGGCTTCTCGTCGTTCAGCGCGTTCGTCAAGTCGCGCGAGGAGGTCGCCGAGCTCGACGAGAGCTCGCAGAACCGCCGAGTGCGCCTGCGCGACTAGGGGCGACCGAGACGACAACGGGCCCCTCGCTACCCGAAAGCGAGGGACCCGTTGCGCACGTCCCGGACCAGGTCACGGGACGCTCGTGGAGAGCGACGCCGCTACGGGCGGCCGCCCTTCCCGTTGCCCGGCCCCCCGGGGCCCGAGGACTGCTGGACGTCGTCGTCCCCCGACGACTCGTCATCGCCGTCCTCGGCGTCACCAGCGCCCTCACGAGCGCTGCGGTTCTCGTCGCGCAGCTCGCGCGCCTGCTCGGAGACCTTCTGACCGAACTCGGCGCCGACCTTGTCGGGGTCCTGCGCGTTCTCCGACACCCAGGAGCCGAACTCGTCGCTGCCGACCGGCAGATCCTCGGCGGGCTCCTCCGTCGTGCCGTCCTCCGGCGCCTCGTCCTCGAGCGGCGCCTCCTCCTCGAGCGGCGCCTCGTCGACGAACTCCTCCACGGTCTCGACGGTCGACACGACCGAGTCGAACGACTCCTGAAGCGGCCCGGGCAGTGCGCCGGCGGCGCCAGCAGCGCTCACTCCGACCACTCCGAGGGCGAGAGCCCCTGTTCCTGTCGCGAGCTTCGCCGCGATCCCCCATCCTGCGAGTGCTGTCAGCATCCTCTTGATTCCCCCTGGTGATGTGTCCTCCGCAGAAACCCCCACGGCCTGCGGTGCTGCGAGTCGCTCCCGCAGCGCAGCGGTTGGCTGCGGTGCGGGAGCGTGGGCCACGATGCGCATCTCCTCGACGGCGCGCGCGAGCGCGTCGAGGTCGGGCCGGCCCGGAAGGCTCTGCCCGGCCAGCACTCGCTGCGCCTCGTCGTGGGTGATCCGTCGTCGTGTCATCTCACTGCTCGCTATCGTCTGGGCCCGCCGCAGGGGTACGGGTCTCGCCGAGATTCTTCGCGAGCCTCGCAAGCGCGCGGCGTTGCAGCGCCTTCACGGCGCCCGTTCGCTTGCCGAGCACTCCCGCCACCTGCTCGACGGTGAGGTCGGCGACGATGCGCAGCACCATGACGTCGCGCTGATCGGCGGGCAGCCCGTCGAGGAGGCGCAGCGCCGCCGCGTCGCCCAGGCGGGCGGTCGCCTCGTCCTCCGCACTGGATGCCCGGCGCGGGTCGCTCGCCACGCTCAGCTGCTCGGTCTCGCCTCGGCGAGACCGCATCCTCAGCTCGTCGACGAGGCGACGGTAGGCGACGGAGAAGACAAAGGAGCGAAACGCGGCGGCGTCTCCACGGAAGGCGCCGAGCCGGTCGAAGACCGTCAGGAAGACCTCGCTCGTGAGGTCGTCGGGCTCGCGCGAGCCGCGAGCCGTGAGGAACGCGGCGACAGCGGGCGCGTGCCCCTCCCACAGCTCGCGGCAGGCCCAGGGCGCTCCGGCCTGCGCCGCGGCGAGCACAGCGTCGAAACTCGAGTCGGCCGGAGTCTGGGGCACGCGCGTCACCCTAGCGAGCGGGTGGGCATTCGCCGGTCAGCGCGCGCCGAGCACCTCGTCGGTCATCCGCACGGTGGCGAACTCGCCGTGCAGGTTCGCCGCGGTGACGCGCGCGAGCTCGGCGGCGGGGATCGTCGTACCGTCGAGGTCGGGCGCGTCGAAGGTGTGGGAGGCGTCGAGCACGAAGGTCGTGTCGTAACCGAGGTTGCCGGCCATGCGCGCCGTCGTCTCGCAACACTTGTTGGTCTGGATGCCGCAGACCACGACGCTGCCGATGCCCCTCGCCTGCAGCCACGCGTGCAGGTCGGGGGCGCCGTAGAAGGCGGAGTTGACGGTCTTGCTCACGAGCAGGTCGTGCGCGCCGTCCACACCGGGCTTGAGGGCGTTGCCCGGCTGCCCCGGGCGCAGCGGCGAGCCCTCGCTCACCGAGTCGTGGCGCACGAGCACGACCGGGTCGCCCGCGTCCCGCCACGACCGCAGGAGGGCGAGGATGTTCGCCTCGCAGTCGGGATTGTCGCGCGCACCCCAGCGCGGGTCGTCGAAGCCGGTCTGCACGTCGACGACGATGAGGGCGGGCCGGGCGGTCGCGGGCGTGGAGGGCATGGGGCGAGCCTAGTGCGGCCCGTTTCCTGAGCATCCGCCGACCGTGGGGCTGAACGCGGGCTGAGCGCACGCCCCACGCGCGCGCTGCCCTGCCTAGCGTGGAGGCGTCCGACCGCACCACCACGACGACACCGATTACAAGGGGGAACCACCATGGCTCATGACATCAGCGCTCATGACATCACCGGCAAGACCGTCGCCTTCCTGCTCACCGACGGCTATGAGGACAGCGAGCTGACCGAGCCGTGGAAGGCCGTCACCGAGGCCGGCGGCACCGCCGTGCTCGTCTCGCCCGCCGGCGCCTCCGTCGAGGGCAAGAAGGGCCACAGCCAGTCGGTCGACCAGCCCGTCGCCCAGGCCGACGCCGACAGCTTCGACGCGCTCATGCTGCCCGGCGGCGTCGTCAACGCCGACCACCTGCGCATGGACGCCGACGCGGTCGCGTTCACGCGCGCCTTCTTCGAGCAGCACAAGCCCGTGGGCGTCATCTGCCACGGCGCGTGGATTCTCATCGAGGCCGACGTCGTGAAGGGCCGCGAGCTGACCAGCTACCCGAGCCTGCGCACCGACCTCCTCAACGCCGGCGCCGAGTGGGTCGACGAGGAGGTCGTCGTCGACGCTGGGCTCGTCTCGAGCCGCACCCCCGACGACCTGCCCGCGTTCTGCGCGAAGCTCGTGGAAGAGGTCGACGAGGGCGAGCACGCCGGCCAGACCGCCTGACGACCGCGACCCTGGCGACTGTCTGAGGCGCCCTCGACGACTGCCCTCTAGGCTGGGCGGGCACCTCCGCTCGCCGGGGGCGTGAAGCCTCTGCGAGACGCCCAAGGGAAGGACCGCACCGCATGATCTTCCGCCGCAAGTTCGAGACCACCCCTGCCGAGGACGAGACTCCGCGCACGTCGCTGCGCGAGATGTGGACCGACCGTCTGGGCGCTCTCAGCACGCGCAGCCTTCAGATCCTCCTCGTCATCACGCTCACGGCGCTCATCGTGTACGCGATGGTGCAGTTGCGCATCGCGGTCATCCCGCTCCTGCTGGCGATCATCATCGCGGCGGCGTTTAGCCCCGTCATCCGCTGGATGCGCGCCCGCGGGCTGCCTGCCCTCGCCGCAGCGTGGATCACGCTGCTGGGCTCCCTGCTCATCCTCGGCGGCATCGTCACCGCGATCGTCTTCGCCGTGCGCAGCCAGTGGGCCGAGCTGTGGGAGCAGGCGCAGACGGGCTTCGATCAGCTCATCGAGTTCGTGCAGGGCCTGCCGCTGCCGCTCGACACGATCGACTTCGACGAGCTGAGCGACCAGGCGATCGACTTCGTCACGAGCGCCCAGTTCGGCTCCGGCGCCCTCTCCGGCGCCGTCGCGGTCGGCGAGTTCGTCACCGGCTTCCTGCTCTTCCTCGTCATCCTGTTCTTCTTCCTCAAGGACGGCGACAAGATCTGGGCGTTCTTCCTGCAGCCGCTCAAGGCGAAGCAGCAGGCTCGCGGTCAGCGCGTCGGCCGCACCGCGGTCACGACGCTCGGCGGCTACATCCGCGGCACCTCGATCGTCGCCCTCGTCGACGCGGTCGGCATCGGTGTGGCCCTCTGGATCCTGGGCGTGCCGCTCGCGCTCCCCCTCGCGGTCATCGTCTTCATCGCCGCGTTCATCCCCATCGTCGGTGCAACTGTCGCGGGAGCACTCGCGGCTCTCGTCGCCCTCGTCGCGGTGAGCCCGTTCGTCGCGCTCGTCGTCGTCATCGTCGTCATCGCCATCAACCAGCTCGAGGGCAACCTGCTGCAGCCGGTCGTCATGGCGCAGTCGCTCAAGCTGCACCCGCTCGTGATCCTGCTCGCGTTGAGCGCTGGGACGATTCTCGGCGGCATCGTCGGCGCCGTCCTCTCGGTGCCGATCGCGGCGACCGCGTGGGCGATCGTCAAGACGTGGGACAAGCCCGACTGGCAGCTCGAGCAGCCCGCGCCCCGCCGCAAGGCCGCGAAGGGCTAGCGGCGCCGAGCTAGGGCGCCTCGCCTGCCCGGGTCTCCAGCTGCGCGACGGTGCGCAGGTTGCGCGCCGTGCCCACGACGTCGAGGGCGCGCAGCAGCCGGTCGGTGCTGAGCGTGGCCTTGCCTGCACCCTGCGCGAACCGCACGTGCAGGTGGTCGCCGACGACGGCCCACTCGTCGTCACCGGACTCGACGGCCTGCGCCGCGTCGACCGCCGCGGCGGCGGGCACCGCGTCGAGGAACGTCACGTACGAGCGGGCGGGGTCGTCGACATCGAGGGGATGCTCGAGCAGAGCATCCCGCAGCTGGGCGGGCGTACGGTGCAGAACCTCCCGGTCGAAGCCGTACCGGAGCCGCACGGCGGCGCGCAGCTCGTCGGCGAAGGCGCCAGGGTCGCCCGGCGGCGTGGACAGCAGGTTGCCGGAGGCGATGTAGGTGCGCACGTCGGTGGCACCCAGCTCGGTCGCGAGAGCGCGCAGGTCAGCCATCGGCAGCTTCGCAGTACCGCCGACGTTGACGGCTCGAAAGAGGTAGACGTCGGTCACGCCGCCCAGTCTGCCCCGTTCACCGGGTGGGACGCGAGGGGCACAGCGCGAGGTACAGCACCGCGAGCATGATGAGCCCCGCGTACTCGTTGAGCGCGGCGCCCGGCGCCGTGCCGAGAGTCTCGAGAGGCTTGAGGGTCGCGGAGACGAAGCGCAGCACGGGCTCGACGGCGAGCGCGAGAGCCATGAAGGGCACGAGCCCCCGGTAGCGCGCGACGAGCACGATCATCACGATGGCGAGCAGCAGCTGGATGGCGCCCCACTGGCCGAACATGGCGACGATGTTGTCGGCGCCCTCCACGCTCAGGTCGACGGAGGCGATCGAGCCCGCCCCGCCGTCGGGCGCGAACAGGTGGATGGCCGAGCGCACGGCGACGAGCAGCAGGTAGGCGGCGAGCAGCCACGTGGCGAGGCGCGGGCCGTGGAAGGTCGCGGGGTCGGCGGGCAGGAGGCGGGAGAGGTCGGGCACCCAGCGGGTCGGGAGCACGCGCGGGCGGACAGGTGAAGCGGTATCGGGTTCGCTCATGAGGCCATTCTGCTGAGGTCAGCGGCGCGCGGCGGCGATTCTCGGCGGCTTCATGGGCGCACGTCGACGAGCTCGAGGTGCACGCGGGCCACGGATCCCACGCTCAGGTTCTCGGCCTCGCGCACGGCCTTCTTCATCGGCAGGATGTACGCCTCACGGCTCGAGTCGGGAAAGACGCTCGTCGCCCACTGACTGCCACCCACCGTCACTCGCACGCGCACGCTGCCGAAGCCGCGCGTGAAGCCCTCCATGCGGGCGGCGATCTCGTCGCTCACGTCGACCGGCACGGTCACGAAGTGCCAGGCGGCCTTGCCCTCCCACTCCCAGAGCTCGGCGGTGAAGTCGTACGCGATGGCCATGCGACCAGTCTGCCCTCCGGCCCCGTCACGCGTCGGGCGTCCACTCCCCCTCGCTCCACAGCACGCGCCGCAGCACGGGACGCTCGATAGCGCTCCACAGGCTGCTCATCGCGAGGTAGATCGCGGCGCCGAACGGCACGATGAGGGCCGGGATGATGGCGATGAACGGCAGGATGCCGAGCATCGGGGCGACGGCGGCGGGAATCTCGGGGTTGGGCAGGCCCTGCTGGAGCATCCGCATGGCGCGCCGTTGCAGCAGCCCCGAGAGGGTCAGCAGCACGATGACCGACGCCGTGAGAACGATCGCGCCCGCCCCGCCCGTAACGACGGCGAGGCCGAGAGCCTCGCCGAAGCCGACACCGAGCAGCTCTTCGACGCGCAGCGGGTTGGGCTCCCCCGCGATCGCCGGGCTGGCGAGCACGAGGTAGAGCAGCGAGACGATCGGCGCTTGCGCGAGCATCGAGCCGAAGCCCGCGACGGGCGAGACGCCGGCGTCGCGATAGAGCTCCATGGTGCGGCGCTGCAGCTCCTCCGGCTTCTTCTTCCATCGGGTGCGCAGGGCGGCGAGGGCGGGGGCGAGCCGGCGACGGGCGCCCTCGGCGCGCACCATGCGCACATCCAACGGGATGAGCAGCGCGCGCACGACGAGGGTGATGAGCACGACGGCGAGGGCCGCGGCGCCCGCGCCGGCGAGGGGCTCGAGCAGGTCGACGAGCTCGTGCAGGCCGGCGGCGCCGAGCTGCACGAGGGGCCCGATGAGGGGCCAGGTGGTGATGTCCATGAGGGGTCTCCGAAACGGTCGAGGGCGTGCGGGGGCGTGGGGCCGCCGCATCCCTCGCGCTCAGAGAGCTCGAGCGGGGGTGCGTGGTGAGGGCAGGTGCGGGTCTGCGCTCAGGCGGCCGGGAGGGCCGCGCCGGGAGCGCGCGCGAGGGGCCGCCCCGCCGTCAGAGGATGCGCAGGCTGCGCCTGCTCGCCGAGCGACTCGCGGTGGGCCCGCGCACGGCTGCCCACGGCGAGCTCGACGTGTGCGGCGGGCCGCACAGCCGCGCGTGCGAGGAGGGTGAGGCTCGCGGCGAGCAGCACGCCCGTGGCGAGCGCCGAGGCCGTGTCGAGCGGCGAGGCGTGCCCGAGCGCGAGGGCGACGAGCAGCGCGCCACCGCCCGCGAGGGCGAGACGCTGCAGCTGCTCGATCATGCGGTCATGCTACTGCGCACCCCTATGGCCTCGCCGTGCGCGCGAGGCGTGCCATCCTGAAGCGTGCACCCCGCGCTCTCCGACCCGAAGATCAACGCGCCGCAGTGGCCGTGGCTGCGCCTTCTGGCTGCCGCGGGCATCGTCTACGCGGTCCTCTCGGTGCTGAACCGGCTGGGCCGCACGCTGTCGAACGACGGCGTCACGGCCTTCGTGTACATGGCGGGCATCGGGGCGGTCGTCATTCTGCTCGTGGTACTCGCCTTCACGGCGCACGCGGTGCGCACCCTGCGTGCCCTCGAGGCGACCGTGCCGCCGGAGGGCCCTGACCGGATGCTCTTCCCCACCTTCGGCTTCGGCACGACCGGCATACGGCTCATGGCGGTCGACGGCGCGCAGGCCTCGCCGCGCGGACTCTGGGGCTGGAAGCTCGTCGAGGTCACGCCGCACGGCGTGCACGTGCACAGCCACCCGAAGCACCAGGACGAGGCGCGCTTCTTCGCCGCCTCCGAGATCGAGGATGCCGCGCTCGGCGCCATCACCGACGGCATGCTGCGCGTGCCCACCCTGAACCTCGCGGTCGACTCCGCGTCGGGGCCCGTCGGCGTGCCGCTCGGCCTCCTGCGGCACCCGCTCGCCGTCATGAGCGGTGAGGAGCGCGAGGGCGCGCTCGCGCGGGCGCGGGCGTTGCTCGGAGTGCCGCGCGAGTACTAGGCGCCCCCACCTCAGGGGGGTGCCGCTCGTAAGGTCGGCACGATCAGGCGCGCGAAGGGTCTCGAGTTCAAACAGGTGCTGCTTGGGTGCGTGGCCAGGGAGTCGCTCGCACCCGCTGTCGAGGGGCTCGACGATGGGGTCCGCGAGCGCCGCGAGATCGAGCGGCGAAGTTGAACGTCGGCATGGCCCGCGCCCGCGATGGGTTGTGGGTTGGGCGTCGGCAATCCGCGGAGTAATCCCAACCCGCAGGTATGGTGAAGCACATTGCACTGAGGAGGCGTCATGAAACCGTCGAGCGTCAACGAAGCCGCTTGGCACGCTGCGCGGCTGATCCCGACATCGGGAATCAACGGCGCCGAAGAACAGGAGCGGCGGGCGACCTCGGCTCTGCTCGCCGTCCTCTCCTCGGTTCGCGAGTACGGCAAAGCCATCACGCAACCGCTCGGCGCTCCGTCGTCGACACTCGAGTGCTTCATCGAGGTTCCGTTCCAGTTGGGGGATCGCCGGCTCTACCCAGACGGCCTTATCCGCGCGAAGCGTGGCAGCAAGTCTTGGACGGCACTGGTCGAGGTCAAGACCTCCACCAACAAGCTCGCGCCGCAGCAACTCGAGGACTACCTCGAAATCGCGCGCGAGCATGGATTCGATGCCGTGATCACGATCTCAAACGAGATCCCCGCGACCCCCGGCACCCACCCGACGACGATTGACGGTCGCAAACTGCGCAAGGTCGGGCTCCACCACTATTCATGGTCAGAGATCCTCACTGCAGCGGTAATGCAAAAAGAACACCGTGGGGTAGCGGATCCTGATCAAGCCTGGATTCTGGGCGAATTGATCCGCTATCTCGAGCATCCGAAATCCGGCGCCATGTCGTTTGAAGACATGGGCGAGTACTGGGTGCCTATACGCGAAGGGATATCGGCAGGCACCTTGAGGGCATCCGATAAGGGTGTCGCGGAAGTAGTTGCGCGTTTCGACGCGCTCATCCGCTTTGCGGGTCTCGAACTCGGACGCCAGCTGGGTTCAGAGGTCCTCCCCGTCGTCCCCCGTGCTGAGTTGGCTGACCCGAAGTCGCGCGTGACCCGACTCGTGTCTGACTTGGTCAAGTCAGGGCAGATGTCGGCTGACCTTCGGATTCCCGGCACCGTCTCCGACATGACAGTGACGGCCGACTTGCGAGCGGGCTCTGTCTTCTGCTCGTTCACAGTTGATGCTCCGAAGGAGGGCAAGTCGACCACTCGAGTGAACTGGCTTCTTCGCCAGCTCCGAGCTGCGAGCGATTCCATTCGCGTGGAGGCCATTCCGCAACGTGCTTCAGTGGGTCCAACGGAACTCCTGAGCAAGGCGAGAGAAGACTCTTCGACGCTTGTCCCGGACTCTGGGCGTGAGATCAAGTCATTCATCGTCACGGTTCAGACGGCAATGGGCGCCAAGCGGTCTGTGGGTCGTGGCGGCTTCATCGACTCGGTGATGTCCTGCGTGAACACGTCCTACTCCGAAGTGGGACAGGCCCTGAAGGTCTGGTCGGCAACTCCCCCTCGGCTCCGCACGGTGACGGTGGAGGTCGAAGAGGGCATCGATGCGACGTTGCCCTCAGGGGCGCTGTCGTCGCAAGACGAGGAGTAGTTCGCACCACGCGAAGCCCTCGCCAACGTAGACAACGGCCAGTAGACCACATAGGTGGGGAGCTATTCGAGAGTGGGGACGGGAATCTTGATCGCCACTCGCGGAGTCGTCATGTCGACGAACTACCGCAACACCCGCGAGATCGCGTCGTTCGCTTCTTCGATTGTCGAGGGCGACGAGTTCGTCGACATCGAGGGCGGCCCCGACCGGGCGGATGCCGCACTCGCCGTTCCCCGCACCGGCCCCTCCCCCGTGCTGTCGTCGTTCTCGTCGCACGCGGCGCACGATGCCGCGCTCGTTGCCCACGTGCGCTCGCTCGTCGCGTCGGGTGTCGATGCTGGCGACGTCGGCGTGCTGACGGCCACGAATCGGGATGCCCAGGCTCTCGCCACCGCGCTGCGCGCAGGCGGGTTCGGCGTGGTGGAGCTGAAGAGCTACTCGGGGTCGACGGCGCCGCTGGTCAAGGTCGGCACGATCAAGCGCGCGAAGGGTCTCGAATTCAAGCACGTGCTGCTCGGGCGCGTGGCGGGAGAGTTGCTCGCGCCCGCGGTCGACGGGCCCGACGACGGGGCCCGCGAGCGCCGCGAGATCGAGCGGCGGGAGTTGTACGTCGGCATGACCCGTGCCCGCGATGGGTTGTGGGTTGGGTCGAGATCACCTGACAGGAGATCATGATTCCGTGACTACTTCGGGGAACGGCGACTTCTACGAGGCGCAGCAGCTCGCAATGCGCATTCGAGTGGTGACAGACCACCTTGTGGACGGGTTGCGATCGGCGAATTCATTGGTCGATTGGATCCCGAATAGGGCCGTCTCTGCGCGATCTCTTCGCGGTCGGCCGACTCCACTCACGATGGCGCGATTCGATGAGACGCGATACTTGAGCGCTTGGAAGAGCGCCTTATGGGGGTTCTACGGCCGCAAGAGTCGAGCGCGGGAGTACGAGCGGAACGAGCCGCTTGCAGACGCATGGCGCAAGCACCAGTCGCATTGGGCAAAGAAGATGCGATCGCGCGACGCAGAGATCGCAGAGTTCGATGCGGCCATAGATGCTCGGAAGCGCGCAGCCGAGGAGTACAACGCACGCGCCTTGCAATTGAAGGATTCCGCCCGCGGAGGAGATCGAGAGTCTCAATGGGATTTCAGCAAGCTCCTCATTGCGGAGTATGCGAAGAGGAACCTACCTAGGGATCGTATTCGCGCTTCGCTCTCATTCGAGTCCAAGCGCGTGGTTCTCGAAACGGAGGTCCCCCTAGACACGATCGTCCCCCGCGAGAAGTCAGTTCGACGACTCAAGACGACCGGAGAGATTCGGTACTCCAACCGAACTGACGCTGACGTCCGGAGGCTCTACTCGCGCTATCTGGCACAGGTTGCACTGTCTACGGTCAACGCGATCTTCGCTCTGACCGACGACGAACTAGTCGAAACCGCGGTCGTCAACCTGTACGTCGTCGCCCCGAATCCCGCTACCGGTCTAGTAGGCCCAACAACACTCCTCAGCTTGATGGCGTCGCGAAGCGAAATCGAAGCGATCGATCTCGCAGCTGTGGACCCGGTCGCCTGCCTTCGCCACCTCTCAGCGACGGTGTCGAGAAGCCCGTCGGAGGTAGTCCCAGTTCGACCTATTGCGTCCGTGGACATGGCTGATGCCCGATTCGTGACCGAGGCCGATGTGCTCAGCGCGCTAGACACCAGGCCGAACCTGATGGAGCTATCGCCGACCGAGTTTGAGTCTCTCGTCCAGAACCTCTTCGCCAGCATGGGGCTCGACACTAAGCAGACTCGCGCGTCCCGCGATGGCGGAGTGGATGCGATCGCCTTCGACCCACGACCGATCATCGGCGGCAAGATCGTCATCCAGGCCAAGCGGTACAAGAATGTCGTAGGAGTGAGCGCCGTCCGAGACCTATTCGGCACACTGCAAAATGAGGGTGGGAGCAAGGGAATCCTTGTGACGACGAGCGGCTACGGAAGGGCGAGCTTTGAGTTCGCGAAGAACAAGCCGCTCGAACTGATCGATGGTTCGGGACTGCTCTTCTTGCTCAAGGAGCACGCGGGAATCGACGCTCGAATAGTCGTTCCGGAGGACTGGCTGGAACCCACTCCCGACTAGGGATCCCGGCCGCACCTCGTACCACCAGCTGTTGCACGCGACATCGCAAAGTTTGCGCGCCGCCTCATGGAAGGCTAGAACCGCAACCAGAGCAGACTAGCTGGTTAGAAGGCTTGACGATCCAAGGCCTCTGCCCACGACTACCGGGCAAGTCAGAGCCAGCGTGGAGATGGAGCCGGTCATGTCAGACGGACCATGAATCGGCCCGGCTAGGCACAGTAGGAGCGCCAGAGGGCGGGGACTGATCTCCAATCGGACGGTACCGGCTTCGATCCAGGTTCGTCTCTTGAGATCAGTTGATCGGACGCTAGATGCGCCAGCCCTCACGGCGCGCGAGTTCGACGAATCCGATGCACTCGACCCCAAACTCATCGGCGACGTTGGGGATCATTAGGTTGTGTGGGTGGGCGTTCCACCCGGCGCGGTGCTCGTCGGTGACAATGATCCTCCCGTGCTGCACGCCGTGTGCCACCACGAACGGGTCGGCGGCGTTCTTCTCAACGCGCGCCCAGCCCGGGTACTGCTCGGTAATCGTCTGGGCGAGCTCTAGTTCCGGCCGGTCAGGCGGGCACAGGAAGCCCTCCGTGGTGGTCGCCCAATCATGCAGCTCATCGTCGCCCTGTCGGGTTTCATCGAGCGCTTCCGAGCAGATGCATGCCCGCCCGTCGTCGATGAGTTGCTCCAACGGCAACCAGACGCTCGGGAAGATGTCGCGAGGATTCCGCCGCGTCAGCATGATCAGAATGCTCGTGTCGATCGTGTAGTCGCTCACTCGCGCACCACACCTCCAGAACGCCGGAAGTCTTCGACCATGCGCTCCACCACGGGGAGACGTGCGCGAAGCAGGTATGTCGCGTCGAGATAGCTAACACGCTCGGAATCAAGCGCCTCGACAACCGCGCCGAGATACGCAGGCCCAAGGTCTCGCGTCCGCAAAGTCCACGGCGGCGGAAATCCATCGGCGTCCCGGAGTTTCTGCCTCGCAACGCGCCACTCGGCCTCAGACTCTTCGCGGAACTCGTTCAGTGCTTCTTCGTCGATCAGCCCGAGGGTGCAAAGGCGAATGCCCGCAGCGATCTGACTGACTCGAAACTCACCTGCAATATCGCGGATCATGCGGCGGAGATCAGGGTTTCGAGGAACCGCGCGAACCTCGCTCTCTGGCATCAGGAAGTGTGCGGCAAACCGGTTCGCCAGAACTTCTGCGTATACAGACTCAGCGAGGACGCACACTCCACTTGTTCGGTTGGCAATGTGCGCAACCTCGTGAAAGAGAGAGAAGACCTTCCCGTTTGGCGCATCAGCGCCATTTATTAGAATGATCGGCAGTTGGTCGTGGTAGATGGATAGGCCACGAAAGACGTCGTAGTCAATCCCGGTTGTCTGAAAGATGAGGTAGCCACGGGCTTCCAGCTGACCCCTCCAGAAATTGAAGACAGCGTTTGCTGCCGTTTCGTTCGGACGAAACTCGTCTCTGAGGCCCAGCGCGTGGCGGAACTCCGCAGCGCGTTCCTGAACGTTGTCAAAGTCGACCTCGCCGGGCTTGATGGGCAAATCGCCCTCACCGACTAGCTCCGCGAAGACTGCACGCTGTGCATCGGCGCGGCGCATTTGCTTGTATAGAGCCGCCGGAAGCGTCCCATCAGCACGACCGCGGAAGTCTGCTGTCCGAGCGACGTCGGGCTCGTCGGGGGGTGGCCCCAATAAGAACGCTAGGGTTCGGTCCAGTCGCCTGGCGATCAGTCGCGCTTGACGCAGCGTTGGCTCGGCCTCGCCGGACTCGAACTTCTCGTAGCGATCCGCGCCGAGGTTCGCCGCTCGTGCGACTTCCGCCGTATCCAGGCGCACCATTTCGCGAGCCCACCCGAGTGTGCCCGGATTGATCGGAACGCGCGTAGCCACGACTCAGACCTTCCTTTGCTTCTCCAAGAGACTAGGGCAGCCGGCCGGCTCTCCTATGAAGCGACGGTCCTCTCGCGCTTCGATCAAGCGTCGGCGGGCTGTCCCATTCACCGTTGCTTCGAATCACCGTTCTGCGTTCGAGGAGCCTCGCGCCGCACATCCTGCGACTGCTGCGCGATCGTGGGCGGCATGGGGCGTCCTGAGATGTCACCTTTCTGTTCAGCAGGCAGCCCTGCGCAACCCTGAAGTCCGGACGGCAGCCCGTCCTAATCGAGCAACACAGTGTCTGCGATCATGGCCACAACATCCTCCAACGAGGCGTAGTCGGCGGTGGTCAGCCCGCTGTGGGACGCGAGCATTGGGCTCACGTCCCGCATCTCGTCGAAGGTCGTGCGGTGGGCAATCGGAATTACGCGCCCGGACCCGAGCAACACCGACAGTTCCTTGTCCGCGATCCCCTCGGCATTGAGACTCTTGAGCATCGCCGGGGTAACGAGCACTATTCCGGCGCGGGAGTTCTTCAACCCCTTGTCGATCTGCCGCATGAGCGGCGTTCCCAGAGGAACATCTTTCTCACTGAACCACACCTTCACGTCGAGCGCAGTCAGGAGGTTGTAGAACTCCAGTGCGTCACCGTTTCGATCGTCCCAGGCGTGGCAGAGGAATAGGTCGCGCCCGTCGGTGTCGGTCTGGGCGATTCGAACGACTTGCTCATGTACAGGATTGAGCGTCTGGTATTCGCGCACCGAGTAGGTGACGGACGAGCGCCGTGCACGGCTCGCGCTGCTGCGATTGCCACTCCGTCCGCCGCCAGTCGAGCGGCTGACGAAACTTGGAAAGCGTTTCGGCGCCGGTGGCGGTGTGAAGACGGGGGGCGGGGAGTAGTAGCTGCGCCGTGACGAGCGATAGCGACATGCAGGGCAGTTAGCAGCACCGCTTGCGGTGCGGTGACCTTCGACTGGAGCAGTGCATTGAGACATGTGCGGAGCATATGTGCCGCCTCCGACACGGAGACTATGTACACGCGAGGCATTCGCCGAATGCGTAGTCCGCGCCCTCCTCGATTGTGACACCTTTCGGAGTGTTCTCACTTCTGTGCCGCCCAGCGATACATCCGAAATTTCCTGGGACCATTGATAGGGCGGACCAGACTTCAACCCGTTAGCGACGGATTATGAGTGCGCATCCTCGAAACTTGAGACTGAAGGGATAGTGACCGGGCCAGACTTGAGCCAGCACAGATGCGCAGGCTTCCAAAAGTTCTTGTCTACGTCTACGCTTGCGCCCGCTCCAGCACGAGCTCGCGCACGCGAGCAGCATCGGCCTTCCCGCCCATCGACTTCATGACGGCACCGATGACGGCGCCGGCGGCCTGCACCTTGCCGTCGCGGATCTTCTCCAGCACGTCGGGCTGCTGCGCGAGCGCCGCATCGACCGCCGCGATGAGAGCGCCGTCGTCCGAGACGACCTCCAGACCGCGAGCCGCCACGACCTCGGAGGGAGTGCCCTCCCCCTCGATGACACCCTCGAGCGCCTGCCGGGCCAGTCGGTCGGTGAGCGCACCCGACTCGACGAGCTGCACGATCTCGGCCACGTGGGCTGCGGTGATGAGCGACGCCGGTTCAGCATCCCGAGCGTTCGCGATGCGGGCGATCTCGCCCGTCCACCACTTGCGGGCCTGCTGCGGTGACGCGCCCGCCGCGACCGTGTCGGTGACCTCCACGAGCAGGCCGCTGTTCACGACGTCGCGGAACTCCAGGTCGGTGAAACCCCACTCCTCCTTGAGGCGGCGGCGTCGGGCCGCGGGGGGCTCCGGCAGGGCATCCCGAAGTTCGTCGATGAGGGCCTGCGTCGGCACGACCGGCAGCAGGTCAGGCTCCGGGAAGTAGCGGTAGTCGTCGGCGTCGCTCTTCACGCGGCCCGCCGACGTCACACCCGTATCCTCATGCCAGTGGCGGGTCTCCTGCTGAATCGAGCCGCCCTTCGCCAGAATCGCCGCCTGGCGCTGAATCTCGTAACGCACCGCCCGCTCCACAGAACGGAACGAGTTCACGTTCTTGGTCTCCGTGCGGATGCCCAGCTCAGCCTGCCCGCGCGGCCGCAGCGACACGTTCGCATCGCAGCGCAGGTTGCCCCGCTCCATGCGCGCCTCGCTGATGCCCAGCGCCCGCACCATGTCGCGGATCGTGCTCACGTAGGCCTTCGCGATCTCCGGCGCGCGGTGCTCGGCGCCGTAGATCGGCTTCGTCACGATCTCCACGAGCGGCACGCCCGCGCGGTTGTAATCGACGAGCGAAGACTCAGCACCCTGGATGCGGCCCGTCGAGCCGCCCACGTGCGTGAGCTTGCCGGCATCCTCCTCCATGTGGGCGCGCTCGATCGGGATGGCGACCAGCGTGCCGTCCTCCAGCTCGACCTCGACCTCGCCCTCGAAGGCGATCGGCTCGTCGTACTGGCTGATCTGGTAGTTCTTCGCCAGATCCGGGTAGAAGTAGTTCTTGCGGCTGAACGTGCTGCTCGGCGCGATCTGGCAGCCGAGCGCGAGCCCTAACGAGATCGCGAACTGCACGGCCTGCTCGTTGACGACCGGAAGGCTGCCGGGCAGGCCCAGGCAGACCGGGGTGATCGCCGTGTTGGGGTCGGTGATGTCGTTGTCGCTCAGCGCGGGGTTGGGGGCGTCTGAGAACATCTTCGTCTTCGTGCTCAGCTCGACGTGCACCTCGAAGCCGAGCACCGGCTCGAACATCTCGAGTGCCTTGTCGAAGTCCATGAGTTCTGCCTTCGCCATCAGCGCTGCCCTCCCGTCGCACCCTGAGCGGCCAGAGCCAGCTCGGGCGCCTGCGACCACAGCGGGCCGCCCCACTGCGCCTCGAGCAGCTGCTCGACCGCCGCGCCCACCGTGTACAGGCGAGCATCCTCGCGTGCGGGCGCCATGATCTGCAGCCCCACCGGCAGGCCGTCCTCCGGCGCGAGACCCATCGGCAGGCCCATGCCGGGCACTCCCGCCAGGTTCGCCGGAATCGTCGTCACGTCGTTCAAGTACATCGCGAGCGGGTCCGACATCTTCTCGCCGAACTTGAACGCCGTCGTCGGCGCGGACGGCGACACGAGAACATCCGCCTGCGCGAACGCCGCCGCGAAGTCGCGCTGAATGAGCGTGCGCACCTTCTGCGCACTGCCGTAGTAGGCGTCGTAGTAGCCCGCCGACAGCGCGTACGTGCCCAAGATGATGCGTCGCTTCACCTCGGGGCCGAACCCGGCCTCGCGCGTCGCCGCCATGACATCCTCGACCGTTCCGCCCGCGACCTCGCGGCGCAGACCGAAGCGCACCGAATCGAACTTCGCCAGGTTGCTCGACGCCTCCGCCGGCAGAATCAGGTAGTACGCAGCGATCGCATACTCGAAGTTCGGAGCGCTGACCTCGACGATCTCGGCACCCGCCGCCGCCATCAGGTCGAGCGTCTCGTGGTAGCGCTGCTTCACGCCCGCCTGGAAGCCCTCGCCCTCGAGCTCCTTCACCACGCCGACGCGCACGCCCTTGAGAGCGTCACCCGACTGGCCTGCGCGCGCCGCAGCCGCCATCGACGGCCACGCATCCGGAATCGACGTCGCATCGCGCGGGTCGTGCCCGCCGATCACGTCGTGCACGAGAGCCGCATCCAGAACCGAGCGCGACACCGGGCCCACCTGGTCGAGGCTGCTCGCGAGCGCGATCGCGCCGTAGCGGCTCACCCCGCCGTACGTCGGCTTCACGCCCACCGACCCGGTGACCGCGGCCGGCTGGCGGATCGAGCCGCCCGTGTCGCTGCCGAGCGCGATCGGCGCCTCGAACGCCGACACCGCCGCCGCCGAACCGCCGCCCGAACCACCGGGAATCCGGTCCAGTGCCCACGGGTTCTTCGTCGGCCCGTACGCCGAGTGCTCCGTCGAGGAGCCCATCGCGAACTCGTCCATGTTCGTCTTGCCGAGCGGAATCAGGCGCGCCTCACGCAGGCGGGCGACGACCGTCGCGTCGTACGGCGGCACCCACCCCTCGAGGATGCGCGAACCGGAGGTGCTCGGCATATCCAGCGCGCACAGCACGTCCTTGATGGCGATCGGCACGCCGGCCAGCTCGCCCAAAGGCTTGCCCGCAGCACGGTCGGCGTCGACCGCCGCGGCCGAGTCGAGGGCGTCGGCGCTCACGTGCAAGAACGCATGAACATCCCCGTCGACGGCCGCGATGCGGTCCAGGTGCGCCTGCGTCACCTCGACGCTCGAGACGTCGCCCGACGTCAGGCGAGACGACAGGTCGGCAGCAGAAAGGCGAGTGAGATCGGTCATGATCGTGGCCCCTACTGCTCTTCGCCCAGGATGGCGGTCACGCGGAAGCGGCTGCCGTCGTGGTCGGGCGCGCCCGCGAGGGCCTGCTCCGTCGTGAGCGTCTGCCCCACCTCGTCGGGGCGCATGCCGCCCGTCAGCGGAATCGGGTGGCTCGTCGCCGGCACATCCGGCGTCGCGACGCGCTGCACGGTCGCCACCGCGTCGACGATCGCGCCGAGCTCGCCCGTGAGCTGCTCGATCTCGTCGTCGGTCAAAGCGATGCGGGCAAGCGACGCCAGGTGCGCGACGCGCTCGGGCGTGATCTCAGACATGGGACTCCGAAACGAAAATTGCAGGCAAGCGGGACGCTCCCATCCTACTGAGACGGATGCTCGGCCCCGACGGGGCTCACGCGAGGGGTCCCACGGGACAGCGCCCACGGGACAGCACTCACGGCTCAGCGCTCACGCCACGGGGCGGCACTCGCTCTCGCCCGTAAGCGTCATCGCGCTGTCGCTCGCGCGGAACAGCAGCAGCTCGCCCTGCGCGCTCTCGCCCTTCAGCTCGATGACGTCAGACACCTCGGTGAGCGTCACCTCGAGATCATGGGCTCGCCACGCCTCCTCCACCCGATCGGCAGCGCGAGACGGCGACGCCGGCGCCTCGGCCAGGCGCAGCGCCGGGAAGCGCTCCCCCGTCACCCACAGCGGAATCGTGCACTCGCGCGGCGTCGGATCGTCCTGCACCGACCAGGAGCCGCCCGCCGCCGCCTGGGTGTCGTCGAGCAGCGCGACGAAGCGCTCACGCGCCTCCTCGTCCTCCACCGCCGACGGAGCCTGCAGCGTGCATCCGCTGAGAGCGGCGACACCGATGACCGCCGCCACGGCGACGATGCCGAACCTGCTGCGCCTGATCATGGCCCTCCGCGGTCAACCTAACACCGGCATGCGCCGCAGGAACAGCAGACTGTCAGGTCTGCGTGGGTGGCGGTCGGGTGGCAGCCAGCGCGAGGCTGCTCAGTGCAGCATCGCGAGCGTGCGACCCGCGTCGAGCGCCGAACCGTCGGTCACGAGCTCGCCCCGGTCGATCGCGATGAGCGCCAGGTTGCGCATCGACTCGGTGCCCGGCACCCAGTACTCGTTGTGCCCGGCCGACCCGGCGAGCACCTCGTTCGTGATGACGTCGACCGACCCGAGCACGCTCATGACACGCGCGCCGTACGACGGGGCGCCCGGGTCGGAGCCGAAGAAGGCGCTGTTCGGAATCGGATCCCACGCCGCCTCGCCCACGAACACGTCACCGCGCACGTTGAGCTCGTCGACGCTCTGCGCGGGCGAGCCGGGCGAGCCGACCATCGCGAGCGCGTCGACCGTCGTGTCGTCCTCGAGCGCCAGCAGTGCCGCCGTGGAGCCGTACGAGTGGGTCAGGAGGGAGACGAAGGGCGGGTCATCCGCCCGGAGAGTCTGCAGGCCCTCGATCGCGGCAGCGATCGCATCCCGACCCTCATAGGCCAGTTCCATGCTGCCGACGTTCATGAGACTCGGCGTCTGGTAGCCGATCCACGCGACCGTCGCGACCGTCTGCTCCTGCGTCGCCGCACCCGCCTCTGCCAGCAGGGCGAGCCACGACGTCTGGTCGTCGTACAAGCGCGCGCCGAAGCCCGTCCAGCCCACGATGTCGCCCGCGACCGTGACGAGCATGCCCGGGATCATGTAGCTCACGTAGTCGGCCGTCTCGAGATCGCCGAGCACGACCGCGGCCTTGCCCTGCCCGTGCGTGTCGAGGTTCAGCAGCGAGCGCGGCGGGTTCGCGATGGCCGGGCCCAGAGCATCCACGACCTCGTAGAGCATCTCGAGTCGGTGCAGGTTCTGCGTGGCGACCGCGCGCCCCACCGCGGCATCGGCCTCCAGCTCCAGCTCGCGGATCGTGGAGCGCAGCAGCGCCCGGTTCGCCTGGTTGCGCACCGCGAACGGCACGCCGTCCAGATTGCCGACGACCTCGGGGGTCGCGGCGATGAGCGAACGCTGCGCGGTGGCATCGAGGCCTGCCCACCAGCTGGTCACCTGGTGCGCCGCAGGCGGCGAACTCAGGAGTTCGTGAACCGCATGGGGATGCGTGGTCACGAAGTCGGCCGCGGCAGCCGGGGGTAGCGCCGAGAGGCCATGCAGAAGCGAAGAGCCCGAGAACGTCGCCAACTGCTCGGCCGCGAGGGGGAGCGCGGGAGCGACGACGGTCGGGGCCGACCGCTGATCCAGACTGGTGGGCAGGTCGATGGCCCGCCCAGGGGCGGGGGTCATGGGGGCGAGCGGTGCGGAGGTGAGGCTCGCGAGGGTGTGCGGTGCCGGGGAGGTGAGGCTTGCGAGAGTGTGCGGTGCCGGGGAGGTGACGGCGTGAGCGTCGGGGGTCGTGAACGCGTAGCCGGCGTGAGCGGAGGAGAAGCTCGAGGAGACGCCCGAGTTCTCGGGCAGCACGACGGGCCCGCCGACCGTCGCGACAGTCAGCGAGGCAATAAGTACAGCCGTCGCATCGAAGAGCACTGCGATCCCCTCGCGCGCTGCCAGACCCCTTGTCCCCGAGACACGGGTAGACAGCGCGGTTTCATGGTAGGGGAAAAGTGACCCCAACGGGGGGTATCGCCGCAAAAACCTTCATCATTCACGGAGTCGTTACACGGACGACATCAAGAGTCTGCCGCGCGCTACTCCCCCGCGGCCGCTGGTTCGTCGAGCGCCTCGGGCCCCTGCGTGACGAGCACGGCGAACTGCGCCGCATCGATGATGCGCAGGCCCAGCTGCTCCGCTTTGGCGAGCTTCGAGCCGGCGCCCGGGCCAGCGGCCACGAAGTCGGTCTTCTTGCTCACACTGCTCGCCGCTTTGCCCCCCGCGGCGATGATCGCCTCCTGAGCACCCTCGCGCGTGAAGCCCTCGAGGCTGCCGGTCGCCACGACGGTGACGCCCGCGAGCACTCCCCCGGCGGCGGCCGCCGCTCCGGGGCCGGGGTGGCCCTCTGTGTGCCACTCGAGACCCGCCCTCTGCCACGACTCGACGATCTCGACGTGCCAGTCGACGGCGAACCAGTCGACGAGCGCCTCTGCGATGATCGGGCCCACGCCGTCGACAGCGGCGAGCTCCTCCTTCGTCGCCTCCCTGATGTGCTGAAGCGACCCGAAGTGGTCGGCGAGCGCCCGCGCGGCGACGGGGCCCACGTGCCGGATCGACAGCGACACGAGCTTTCGCCACAGAGGCTTCTTCTTGGCCTTCTCGAGCTCGTCGAGCAGATTCGTCGCGGCGGAGGAGACGATGAACTGCTCGTCGCCGTCGAACGGCCCCGCCGGGTCGTAGGGCGGGTCGGGCTTCGACTTCGTCGGCTCCTGGCCGGGCAGCGGGGCTCTCCTCAGCCGTCGGAACGGACTGCGCCGTTTCGCCTCGCCGTCCTCCTCGAGCTTCGGCAGCCCCGTCTCGCTGTCGGTGACGATGACCTCGATCGGCAGCAGCTGCTCGAGCGTCAGCGCGAACAACCCGGCCTCGGTCACGAGAGGCGGCGTCTCGGGCACCTCCGGCTGGGTGAGCGCCGCGGCGCCGATCTCGCCCAGGCCCTCGATGTCGAGTGCACCACGGCTGCCGATGTGCTCGACACGGCCGCGCACCTGCGCCGGGCAGCTGCGCGCGTTCGGGCAGCGCAGGTCGACGTCGCCCTCCTTCGCGGGCCTCAGCTCGGTGCCGCACTCCGGGCAGTGGGTGGGCATGACGAACTCGCGCTCGGTGCCGTCGCGCAGCTCGACGACCGGCCCGAGCACTTCGGGAATCACATCGCCGGCCTTGCGCAGCACCACGGTGTCGCCGATGAGCACGCCCTTGAGCTTGACGACGTCCTGATTGTGCAAGGTCGCCTGCCGCACCTCGCTGCCGGCGACGCGCACCTTCTGCATGACCGCGAAGGGCGTCGCGCGGCCCGTGCGGCCGACGCTCACGACGATGTCGAGCAGCTTCGTGTTGACCTGCTCGGGCGGGTACTTGTAGGCGATCGCCCAGCGCGGGGCTCGGCTCGTCGCCCCGAGCTCGTCGTGCAGGGCCAGCTCGTCGACCTTGACGACGACGCCGTCGATCTCGTGCTCGACGCTGTCGCGGTGCTCGCCGAAGTGGGTGATGAACTCGGCGGCACCCTCCGCCGAGTCGCGCACGCTCGCGTGGTCGCTCGTCGGCAGCCCCCAGCGCGACAGCAGCTCGTAGATCTCGCTCTGTGCCGCCACGGGCGGGTTCTGCCACGCGCCGATGCCATGGACGAGCATCCGCAATCGGCTCAGCCGATCGTGCATGCGCGCCAGCTGCGCCGCATTCTTGCCCTCCGCCTTCTGCCGCAGCGAGCCGCTCGCCGCGTTGCGCGGGTTCGCGAACTCGCGCTCGCCCGCCTCGCGCTGCAGGCCGTTGAGCGCATCGAATGCCGCTTTCGGAATGAATACTTCGCCGCGCACCTCGACGAGATCGGGCACGCTGTCATCGTCGAGGCGATTCGGGATGCCCGGCACGAGCCGCACGTTCTCCGTGACGTCCTCTCCCACGACCCCGTCGCCGCGCGTCGCCGCGCTCACGAGCACACCGCGCTCGTAGCGCAGGTTGAGGGCCAGCCCGTCGATCTTCAACTCGCACAGCCAGTGGATCGCACGGTTCGCGTCGCGCTCGACCTTCGCCGCCCACGCCGCGAACTCCTCCGGCGTGAACACGTTGTCGAGGCTCAGCATGCGCTCGGCGTGCGTCACCGGGTCGAACAGGGTCGACTCGGCGCGGCCGCCGACCGTCTGCGTCGGGCTGTCCTGACTCTGCAGCTCGGGGAACTCGCGCTCGATCTCCGCCAGCCGCTGCAGCTTCTCGTCGTACGAGGCGTCGTCTTCCAGCACGGTGTCGCGGCCGTAGTAGGCGTCGCGCAGCTCGAGGATGCGGCTCGTGAGCGCCTCGACCTCGGCGCGGGCCGCGTCGCGGCTCAACTGCGCGACCGGGGTCGACGAACTCGTCGACCCCGCCGCAGTATCGGTGCGGTCATCTCTCGCGGCGCCACTCACGGCGCCAGTCTAGAAGCGCACGCTGACATCACGCGCCGCGACGGCTCGCACAGCATTCCGCCGCACCTTCCACAACTTCGGAGTGGAAGGCGCGCGATGCGCGCTCGCTCAGGACGCGGTGGCCGGCACGGCGTCGCTCGGCGAATCCGAGTGCGCATCGGCACTGACCGTGCGATCGATAGTGCACTGGCCGAGCACGCGCGTGCCGACGTAGATCACTGCGGTCTGGCCCGGGGCGACGCCGTGCAGCGGCTCCTCCACGGTGACGACGAGCTCGAGCGTGCCCGCGCCCGGGAGCCCGGAGGGTGAGCCGGCGTCGTCCGCGTCGGCGTCGTCCGCATCGGCGTCGGCGCCCGGCGCTGCGCCCGCACTCGGCACCACGCGAGCCCGCGCCGGCACCGGGTCGGCGTGCGCGCGCACCTGCACCTCGCACGCGAACTCGGCCACGGCATCCGGTGCGGCGGGATGGGCGCCGGGCTCGGCGACGGCGATACCGGAGGCGACCGGGTCGAGCCCCGCCCACGTGAAGCGCGCGCCGGCGAGCTCGCGCACCGCGAGCGCCTCGCGCGGGCCGACGACGACCTCGTTCGAGCGCGGGCGCACTTCGAGCACGAAGCGGGGGCGGCCGTCGGGTGCGGGCACGCCCAGGTTGAGCCCGCGCCGCTGGCCGACCGTGAAGCTCGTCGCCCCGTCATGCGAGCCGACCTGCGCACCGTCGCGGTCGACGATCGCGCCCGCCTCCGGCTCAATGCGGTCGGCGAGCCAGCCGCGGGTATCACCGTCGGGGATGAAGCAGATGTCGTGGCTGTCGGGCTTCTGCGCGACGGTGAGCCCGCGTGCGGATGCCTCCGCCCGTACGGCGGCCTTGTTCGGCGTGCGCCCGAGCGGGAACATCGCGTGCGCCAACTGCTCGGAAGTCAGCACGCCGAGCACGTACGACTGGTCCTTCGCCTCGTCGGAGGCGCGGTGCAGCTCACGGTGCCCGGAGTCGTCGGTCAGGATGTGCGCGTAGTGCCCGGTCGCGACGGCGTCGAAGCCGAGGGCGAGAGCCTTCTCGAGCACGGCCGCGAACTTGATGCGCTCGTTGCAGCGCATGCACGGGTTGGGCGTGCGGCCGGCCGCGTACTCGGCGATGAAGTCGTCGATGACGTCGTCGCGGAACCGCTCGCTGAAATCCCACACATAGAACGGGATGCCCAGCCTCTCGGCCGCGCGACGAGCATCCAGTGAGTCTTCGATCGTGCAGCAGCCGCGCGCACCCGAGCGCAGGGTGCCCGGCATGCGGCTCAGCGCGAGGTGCACGCCCACGACGTCGTGGCCCGCGTCGACCGCGCGCGCGGCAGCCACGGCGCTGTCGACGCCGCCGCTCATCGCCGCGAGAACCTTCACCCCTCCAGGGTACGCGGGGTTGCGGCCCACCCGCCCGCATTGGTGGCACCGAATGAAGGCGGTCGGGCGTTCACCGTCGGCGTGTCGCCCGCAAAGTGCCGACATAATCGGGGCGAGGGCAGGGGGTTGCGGGGCGGGCGGCTAGCGACCGAGGCGGGGCTGCCGCGCCGCGAGCCCCGCGCCGACGGCCTGACGGGCGGCGTGAGCGAGAGCATCCAGGAACGCGTCGATCTCGTCGGCCGTCGTCGCAGGCCCGAGCGACACGCGCAGCGAGCCGCGCGCCTCGGTCGGCGACACCCCCATCGCGAGGAGCACATGCGAGGGCTCGGGCACTCCGGCCTGGCACGCCGACCCGGTCGAGACGGCGAAGCCGGCCTGGTCGAGCAGGAACAGCAGCGAGTCGCCCTCGGCGCCGGGCACGCGCACGTGCAGCGTGCCGGGCAGGGAGTCGGCGAGATCGGTCGACAGGCGCACCTCCGGCACGCGATCACGGATGCCCGCCGCAAGCCGATCACGCAGCCCCCGCTTGCGGTCGGCGCGGTCTGCAAGCGCGGCGCAGGCGTCTTCGGCGGCGGCGGCGAACCCGGCCGCCCCCGCGGCATCCATCGTGCCGGAGCGCCCGCGCTGCTGCGCCCCGCCGTGGAGGAGCGGCTCGACCTCTGTGCCGCGCCGCAGGACGAGCGCGCCGACGCCGACGGGCCCGCCGACCTTGTGGGCAGAGATCGAGACGGCGCTCACACCCGCGGGCAGGGGGTCGAGCGGTACCTGGCCGTAGGCGGCGATCGCGTCGACGTGCACGGGCACGCCGGCGGCCGCCGCGAGCGCCGCCGCCTCGGCGACGGGCTGCAGCGTGCCGACCTCGTTGTTGGCCCACAGCATCGTGAGCAGGGCTGCGCCGTCAGAGGAGACGGAGCGAGGGGTGAGGGCCTCCTCGAGCGCGTCGAGCCGCAGCCGGCCGTTCGCGTCGACGGGCAGCCACTCGACGCTCGCACCCTCGTGATCGACGAGCCACTGCACCGCATCGAGGGTCGCGTGGTGCTCCGCCGCGGGGGCGAGGATGCGCGTGCCGAGACCCGCGGCTCGCCGCGACCAGTACAGCCCCTTGATGGCGAGGTTGACCGCCTCGGTGCCCCCGCCCGTGAGGGTGACCTCGATCGGGTCGACGCCGATCGTCGCGGCGATGCGGGCGCGCGAGGAATCGAGTAGGGCGCGCGCCGACTGGCCGGCCGAGTGGATCGACGACGGGTTGCCGACGACGGCGAGCGCCTCCACATACCGCTCCCGCACGGCGAGCGGCATGGGCGAGGTCGCCGCGTGGTCCAGGTAGATGGTCATCGGCTTTACCCTAAGACCCATGCCCTCTACCGCCTCCTTGTCGCGCCTCGGCGTGCTGCAGACGCCGCAGGGCGGCGAGCTGCGCGTGTGGAGCGCGCACGCCTCGCGCCTGACCGTGGAGGTGTTCGACCACGACGACGCCGATCGGGTGATCGCCGAGCACGACCTGCACCGCATGCGCACGGGAACCTGGCACGTGACGACGCGCGACCTCTCCCCCGGCGCGCTCTACGCGCTGCGCATCGACGGGCCGGCGGGGGCCGGGCACGCCTTCGACGGCGAGCGCCGCCTGCTCGACCCGTACGCGCGCGGCCTCGAGCGCAGCCCGCGCGGCGAGTGGCGAGCCCGGGTGCTCGGGGACGCGTTCGACTGGGGCGGCGTGCGCAAGCCGCGCATCCCGGGCGACCGGCGGGTCATCTACGAAGCGCACGTCAAGGGCCTCACGAAGCTCGCACCCGATCTGCCCGACGAGCTGCGCGGCACCTATGCGGGGCTCGCCCACCCGAGCACGATCGCGTACCTCAAAGACCTCGGCGTCACGACGATCGAGCTGCTGCCGATCCACCAGTTCGTGAGCGAGCAGCGGCTGCAGGCTCTCGGGCTCACCAACTACTGGGGCTACAACACGCTGAACTTCTTCGCACCGCACGCCGCCTACGCGACCCGCCGCGCCCAGCAGGGCGGGCCCGAGGCGGTGCTGCGCGAGGTCAAGGGCATGGTGCGCCTGCTGCACGAGGCGGGCCTCGAGGTCATGCTCGACGTCGTCTACAACCACACGGCGGAGGAGGGCCTCGACGGGCCCACGTCGAGCTTCCGCGGCATCGACAACGCGAGCTACTACCGGCACGTCGGCGGGGACGGCGGCGGCGAGTACCTCGACGTCACCGGCTGCGGAAACACGCTCGACGCCTCGCGGCCCGTCGTGCAGCGGCTCATCCTCGACTCGCTGCGCTACTGGGCGCGCGAGGTGCAGATCGACGGGTTCCGCTTCGACCTCATGGCCACGCTCGGGCGCGACGCGGGGGCGAGCTTCGACCCCGAGCATCCTCTCTTGCGGGCGATCCTCGACGATGCCTCGCTGCAGGACACGACGATGGTCGCCGAGCCCTGGGACGTCGGCATGGGCGGCTGGCAGGTCGGCAACTTCCCCGACGGGTACGGCGAGTGGAACGACGGCTACCGCGACCGCGCGCGGCACTTCTGGCTGACCGACATCGCGTCGGCGCGGGAGCACGGGCACGCTCCCGACGGCATCGGCTCGCTCGCCCGCCGCATCACCGGCAGTGCGCACGTCTTCGCCGCCGAGCGCGGGCCGCTCGCGAGCGTCAACTTCGTGACCGCCCACGACGGCTTCACGCTCGCCGACCTCGTGAGCCACAACCACAAGCACAACCTCGCCAATGCGGAGGAGAACCGCGACGGGAACGACCACAACCGCTCCTACAACTTCGGAGTGGAAGGCCCCACCGACGAGACCGGCATCACGACCGCGCGGCGCAAGGCCATGCGCAACCTGCTCGGCACCCTGCTGCTCAGCGCCGGCACGCCCATGATCACCGCGGGCGACGAGGTCGGCCGCAGCCAGCGCGGCAACAATAACGCCTACTGCCACGACAGCGAGCTCACGTGGCTCGACTGGGCGCACGAGGGCTGGCAGCAGGACCTGCGCCGCGTCGTCGCGCGGCTCACGCAGCTGCGCCGCGAGAACCCCGCGCTGCGGCCCAGCCGCTACGGCCGCTGGGGCGAGACCGTGCCGAGCGCCACCCAGATGGACTGGTACAACAAGGAGGGCGCCTCCATGACGATGGAGGACTGGGACTCCCCCGCTGAGCGCACCCTGCAGTACCTGGCCGCGTCGACGCCAGAACGCGAGGAGTTCAACCGCATCCTGCTCGTCGTGCACGGCCTCGAAGACCCCGTGCACGTGACCCTGCCCGAGCACGAGGGCGTCGCCGGTTACTCCCTGCTGTGGGACAGCGCTCACGACGACATCAGCGAGCTCGACAGCGAGCACACCCCAGGCACCGCGCTCGAGGTGGGCCCGACGTCGATGCTGCTGTTCCGGGCGCACGACTGACCGCGCGAGCGACCGGAGCACCGAGCATGGCGAAGAAGACGCGGGCGGGATCGCAGGCCGGCCCCGGTACTCCCGCGACGGTCGCGCTCACGGCGGCGGGCATCCCGTACACCGCGCACAGCTACGCGCACGACCCGTCGACAGCGAACTACGGGCTCGAGGCGGCAGCGGCGCTCGGGGTCGACCCTGATCGCGTGTTCAAGACGCTCCTCGCCGTCGCCGACGGTCGCCTCGTCGTCGGCATCGTGCCGGTATCGCGGATGCTCCACCTCGGGTCCCTCGCCGCCGCCGCGGGCGCCAAACGCGCCCTGATGGCCGAGCCGGCTCTCGCCGAGCGCAAGACCGGATACGTCGTCGGCGGAATCTCACCGCTCGGGCAGCGCACCGCGAGCCCGACCTTCCTCGACGAGTCCGCGACGGGTTGGCCGACGGTCTTCGTCTCCGGCGGGCGTCGAGGCGTCGACCTCGAACTCGCGCCCGACGACCTGCTGCGCCTCACCGGCGGGCGGCTCGCCCCGCTCGCCCGCTGAGCGCGCGACTCAGAGGGTCGTCGCCGCGCCGACGCGGATGCAGTGCACCTCGTGGCCGGGGGCCACGGGGAGGGGCGGCGGCACCACCTCGCCGCACTGGTCGATCGCGAGAGGGCACCGCGTGCGGAACACGCAGCCGCTCGGCGGGTTGAGCGGCGAGGGTACGTCCCCCGAGAGGATCACCCGCTCGCGCCCCGACTCCGCGAGAGGATCGGCGGGAGGGATGGCGGAGAGCAGCGCCTGGGTGTACGGATGGCCTGCACCCGCGCCGTCGACGCCCTCGCCGTCCTTCGGGAAGAGCGCGTCGCGATCGGCGAGCTCCATGACGCGGCCGAGGTACAGCACCATGACGCGCGAACTCATGTGCTCGACGACGGCGAGATCGTGGGCGATGAACAGGTAGGCGAGGTTGTGCTCGCGCTGGAGCCGCTGCAGGAGGTTGAGGATCTGCGCCTGCACGGAGACGTCGAGCGAGGCCGTCGCCTCGTCGAGGATGATGAGCTCGGGATCGCTCGCAAGAGCGCGCGCGATGCACACGCGCTGCCGCTGCCCACCCGAGAGGTGCCGCGGGTACCGGTCGGCGAAGCGTGCATCGAGGCCGACGAGTTCGAGAAGCTCGAGCACGCGCTCGCGGCGGCGACCGCGGTGCAGACCGTGCACGTCGAGGGGCTCGCGCACGCTCTCCGCGATGGTCCGCCGCGGGTTGAGGGAGGCCATCGGGTCCTGGTGGACCATGGCGATGCGGCGGCGCAGCGCCGTGAGCGCCGCGCCGCGCGCCGCGGAGAGGCTCTCGCCGTCGAGCGTGATGCTACCGCTCGACGACTCGACGAGGCGCATGACGGCGCCCGCGATGGTCGACTTGCCGCTGCCGGATTCGCCGACGAGCCCGAGCGTCTCGCCCGGGGCGATCGTGAAGCTCACCGAATCGACGGCGCGCACCTCGGCGTGCCGGGTTCGCAGGGTGCGCCGCTCACCCGCGACGGCCGGCACGGGGACGCGAAAGACGACGGAGAGCGAATCCACGTCGAGGAGCGGGCGCGTCATGATGCCCTCACCGCCCCCGCGGGAGCCTGCGCGCAGAACGATCGCGCCAGATGCCCCTCGGCTGCGCCGGAGACAGCGGCGAGCGGCGGCCGCTCGGTGGCGCAGCGCACGTCCGCCCGTACCGTGCAGCGGTCGTAGAACACGCATCCGGGCGGAAGGTGCCGCGGGTCGGGCGGCGACCCGGGAATCATCGCGAGCTCTTCCCCGCGGTCGCCAATGCGCGGGCGCGAGGCGAGGAGTCCCGCCGTGTACGGGTGACGATGATCGGCGAAGATGTCGCGCACCGTGCCGGTCTCAACCACCTGCCCGCCGTAGAGCACGACGATGCGGTCGGCGATGCCGCCGACGACGCCGAGGTCGTGGCTGATCCAGACGACGGCCGTGCCCGAGCGCTCCTGCATGTCGGCGACGACGTCGATGATCTGGGCCTGGATGGTCACGTCGAGGGCCGTCGTCGGCTCGTCGGCGATGAGCACCTCGGGCTCGCACGAGAGGGCGATGGCGATCATGACCCGCTGGCGCATGCCGCCGGAGAGCTGGTGGGGGTAGGAGCGCACGCGACGCCCAGGGTCGGGAACGCCGACGAGCTCGAGCAGTTCGACGGCGCGCCGCGCCGCCGCGCGGCGGGTCATCCCGAGGTGCTCTTCGAGGCCCTCCGTGATCTGCCGCTCGACGGTCAGCAGGGGGTTGAGCGACGTCGCCGGATCCTGGAAGACGTAGCCGATGCGCGGCCCGCGGAGGCGGCGCAGGCGCTCGGCCGACAGCGCCAGCAGGTTGTCGAACGGCGCATCGCCGCCGAGCCAGGAGCGTCCGCTGAGCCGCATCGCGGCGGAGGCGGGGAGCAGCCCCGTGGCGGCGAGCACCGTCATGCTCTTGCCCGAGCCGGACTCCCCGACCACGCCGAGCGTCTCGCCGCGCTCGACGGACCACGTCACATCATCGAGGATCTGGGCCGCCCCGAACCGCAGGCCGAGCGAGTCGACGCCGAACACTCCGGTCACGGGCGCACCTCCCGTCGTGAGGGGTCGAGCACATCGCGCAGGGTGTCCCCGAGCAGGTTGAAGGCGAGGACGGTCACGAAGACGGCGAGGCCGGGGAAGACTGCCATCCACCACGCCTGGTCGAGGTAGCCGCGCGCGTCGAACAGCATGCGGCCCCACGAGGGGTTCGGCGGCTGGACGCCGAGACCGAGGAAGGAGAGCGCCGCTTCGGAGAGGATCGCGAACGCGAGCGAGAGAGACGTCTGCACGATGAGCGGTGCGGCGACGTTCGGCAGGATGTGGCGGAGGATGATCCACCGGGAGCCCGCGCCCATGCCCTGGGCCGCGCGCACGAACGGCTCCTCGCGCACCGAAAGCGTCGAGGCCCGAGCGACACGGGCGAAGATCGGCACGTAGACGACTCCGATCGCGATCATGGCCGTCGTGAGGCCCGGCCCGAGGATCGCGACGATCGCGAGGGCGAGGAGCAGGACGGGAAAAGCGAACATGACGTCGACGATGCGCATGACGATCGTGTCGATCCAGCCGCCGAAGTATCCTGCGATGAGACCGAGGAGCACGCCCGCCGCGAAGGCGATCGACACGGAGACGACGCTCACCTGCACCGAGACGCCCGCCGCGAGAACGACGCGGCTGTAGATGTCGCGCCCGAGATCGTCGGTGCCGAAGACGTGGGCCCAGGAGGGCGCCTGTAGCGCGCGGCCGAGGTCGATGTCGTTCGCTGCGTAGGGCACGATCCACGGCCCGGCCGCGGCGGCGAGGACGACGAGCAGCAGCACGACGGCGCTCGCGAGGGCGACGGGGCGTCGCGCGATGTCGCCGAGGCTCTGCCGCCAGCCGCTCGCGGGCGCAGGTGGAGGGGCGCCTCCCTCGGGGACGGCGGGCCGGAGCGGGGCGGCGTTCGTCATGACAGCCGGATGCGCGGGTCGATGCGGGCGTAGAGGAGATCGACCGCGAGGTTGATGAGCAGGAACATGACGGCGACGAGCAGGACGGCCCCCTGGATGACGGGGTAGTCGCGCGCCGCGACCGCGTCGTACACGAGTCGACCGAGTCCGGGCCAGGCGACGACGACCTCCACGACGATGACGCCGCCGAGCATCGTCGCGAGCTGGACGCCACCGACGGTGATGATGGGCACGAGGGCGTTGCGCACGACGTGCCGCCCGATGACGATGCGCTCGCGCAGACCCTTCGAGCGGGCCGTGCGGACGTGGTCGGAGCCGAGGACCTCGAGCACCGAGGACCTCACGTAGCGGGTCATGATCGAGCCCGCGATGAGCCCCACGGTGACGGCGGGGATCGTGACGTGCCGCAGCCACTCGATCGGGTCTTCTCCGAAGGCGACGTAGCCGGAGGACGGGAGAAGCCGCAGGCTCGCGGAGAACCCGAGAATGAGCAGGAGGGCCATCCAGAAGTCGGGAACGGAGACGCCCGCCTGGCTGATCATGCGCACGATCGCGTCGCTCGCCTTGCCCGAGCGCAGCGCGGCGTAGATGCCGAGCGGGAACGAGATGAGGATGGCCACGACCATGCCCGCACCCGCTAGGGAGAGCGTCGCGGGCAGCCGCTCGAGCAGGATGAGCGTGACCGGCCGCCCCGAGCGGAAGCTCACGCCGAGGTCTCCCGTCACGGCGCCGCCGAGATAGCTGAAGAATTGGACGATGAGTGGCTGGTCGAGCCCCGAGGCGGCCCGGAGCGCGTCGTAGGACTCCTGACTGAAGCGCGTGCCGAGGGCGAGCCGCACGGGGTCGCCAGGCACGAGTTGAATGAGCGCGAAGACGACGATCGAGACGCCGAGCAGCACCACGGCCGTGTGGCCGAGTCGGCGGAGGATGTACAGCACCGCGTCTGCCCTTCGTCTCGATCGTCGTCTCGCGCTGGCGAGCTACTCGTTCAGCGTGACATCCCGGAACCGGATGGCCGCGTCGCCACGCACCTCGTACCCGCTCACCGTGTCGGACCAGGCCTGCACGACGTCGGGGTTGTAGAGGTAGATGTAGCTCGCTTCGTCGGCGATGATCGTCGCCGCCTCGGCGTAGATGTCGTACCGGGTCGCCTCGTCGGTCTCGACGCGGCCGGCGTCGAGCAGGCTGTCGACCTCGGCGTTGCTGTAGCCCTGCACGTTGAAGCCGCCCGAGCTGAAGTGCTGCGCGTAGTAGAAGTCGTCAGGATCGAGGTTGCCGAGCCAGCCCATGAGGAGCATGTCGAAGTTGCCCGAGTTCTGCTCGTCGAGCCACGTGCCGAAGTCGAGCGTGCGGATCTCCAGGCCGATTCCGGCCTCGGCGAGCTGGGATTCCATGACCTGCGCGGCGGTCACGGTCTCCGGGTAATCGCTCGCGACCATGATCTCGAGGCTCAAGTCGCTCACGCCTGCCTCGGCGAGCAGCTCCTGTGCCCGCTCGGGGTCAGTCGAGTAGCCGTCGTACTCCACGTACCAGCTGCTCGATTCGGGGATCGCGAGCTGGTTGACCGTCGCGGCGCCCTGCCACGCGGCCTGGGCGATCGCGTCGCGATCGATCGCGTAGGCGATGGCCTGGCGAACGCGGACGTCGTCGAAGGGCGCGCGGGCCTGGTTGAGGGCGAGGTACCAATAGTCGTTCGAGCCGGTCTGGCCGAGCGTGATCCCCTCGGTGTCGCCGAGCGATGCGATGTTCTGCGCGGGGATCGAGTCGGTCCACTGGATCTCACCGACCTCGAGCGCCGTGAGAGCGGTCGTCCCCTCGGAGAGGAAGCGGAACGTCACGCCGTCGATGGCCGGCGCGCCGTCCCAGTAGTCAGGGTTGCTACTGAGCTCGATCGAGTCTCCTGCGGCGTAGCTCTCGAAGACGAAGGGTCCGGTGCCCACGGGGGCCGACTGGATGTCGCCCGACTCGACGTTCTCCTCGTTGACGATCGCCATGCCCTTGAAGCCGCCGAGGTTGGCGAGCAGGTTGGGCGTGGGCGAGGCGACCTCGATGACGACCGTCAGATCGTCCGGTGCCGTGATGTCGGTGATCGCCGCGAAGCGCCAGGCGTTCGCGAGCTCGTCGTCGATAATGCGGTTGTACGAGTAGAGGACGTCCTCGGACGTGAACTCGGATCCGTCGTGGAACGTCACGCCTTCGCGGAGCGTGAACGTCCAGGTGAGCTGGTCGTCGCTGACCGTCCACGATTCGGCGAGCGCTGGCTGCATCGAGAGGTTCTCGTCAGGCTCGACAAGCGTGTCGAAGATGTTCTCGAGCACCTGGAACGAGAAGTACGAGGAGGTCGACTGTGGATCGAACTGGTCGGGCTCGCCGCCGATCGCGGCGATGAACTCGGTGGAGCCGGTGCCGCCATCGACGTCGACACTCTCGCCCGCGGAACATCCGGCGAGCACGAGTGCCGAGGCTGCGGCCACGGCCAGCCCGAGACGGGTTCGTGAGGGTGCTGCTGTGGTGGGTCGCATCGGTTGTATCTCCTTCAGCGTGCCAATCAGGACTTCATCAGTATGGTGAAGATTTCATCATTCTGCTGTAGATTCTGGAGAACCGCTAGTCAGCATCGGGATGTTTACACGACCGCAACATGCATCGTCGTCCCGGACCCCGAGAGATCTACGGAGCCCATGACGTTCTCGCTGCTGCTCACTGATCCCGCGCATCGCTGGATCGTCGTCGCGAGCGCCACCTGCACGCCCGCCGTCGGGGCCGCCGTCCCCGCCGCGCGCATCGGTGCGGGCGGCGTCGTGTCGCAGGCCCACACCAACTCGGCGCTGCGGGCTTCCGCGCTCGCACTCCTCGCGGAAGGGCTCGACCCCGCGACCGCCCTCGAGCGGACCATCGCGACCGACGCACGAGCGGAACTGCGCCAAGTGGGCCTGCTCGACGCTCGAGGCCGAGCTGCGAGCCACACCGGCACCGAGGTCACGCCCTGGTGCGGTGCGCGCAGCAGGGCGGGCGTCCTCGCCATCGGCAACTACCTGACCGGACCCGAGGTCATCGACGCGCTGCTGGACTCGGTGGCGATCGACGCCCTGCACGATGCGGAGAGCGGACCGGGGGGCCTCGCGACGATCGCGCTGAGCGCCATGCACGCCGCCCAAGACGTCGGCGGCGACCGGCGCGGTCAGCAGAGCGCGAGCCTCCTGCTCACCGCTCTGACCGGCACGAGCAGGGTGGAGGAGGAGGACGGCACCCTGCTCGACCTGCGTGTCGACGACGACGAGCGGCCGCTCGGCGCGCTCACGGTCCAGCTGCACCGCTCGATCGGCGATCTGCCGACCGCCTAAGGGGCCTGGGGCGTGACCGCCCCGAGCACGACGACGTCGACGTCGCCGGCGTTCGCCCACCAGTGCGCCGTGGCGCAGTGGTAGGTCATCGCGTCTCCGGGCTCGAGGATGACTTCCTCGCCGCCGTAGTGGACGAGCAGCCGCCCCTCGAGCACGACGACGCACTCCATGCCGAGGTGCCGGAACGGCCGCGACTCATTGCTGAAGCCAGGCGGCATGACGGTGCGGATGACCTGGATGGGGACGCTCGAGCCCGGCGTGAGGAGCTCGCGGACGAGTCCGTCGTCCGCGCTCTGCGGGTCGAGCGGGTCGAGGCGGCGACGATCCGTGCGCCGCACGACCTGGCGATCGTCGTCCTCGGAAAAGTGAACGAGCTGCGAGAGCGGGATCGAGAGCGCCTGCGCGAGCCGGGCGAGCGACTCGAGCGCAGGGTTGCCCATCCCGCGTTCGAGCTGACTGACCATGCCCGAGCTCACACCGGCACGCGTCGCGAGCCCTTCGACGGTGAGTCCGAGCCGCTTGCGCACCTGGCGGATGGTCGCACCGATGGCCTGCACTTCACGCTCGTACAGGTCTCTCTGCTCATCGCCCATAGTCCGCCATGCTAGCCGTCGCACCCGCGGCCGGACGTGAGGGACCCTTCGGCCTGCGCGCGCTGCGCTAGTGCGTCGCCGCGGTGACGAGCCCGAGCTCCGCCGGATGCGCGAGCAGCTCGTGGCACGGCGTGACCCGCACGGTGTAGCCGAACGACCCGGAGCGCGCGAGCGGCACGGTGCCCGCGAACATCGCCGGCTGGCCGAGGTCGTGCGACTCGAACATGAGCGGCAGGTGGTGCACGTCGGCGAGCTCGTCGCCCTCGCGTGCGCGCCCGAACACGACCTCGACGAGCACCTCGTCGGGCCTGAGCCCGCCGAGGTTGACGTGGGCCTGCACCGTGAGCTCGTCCCCGACCTGCGGTGAGCCGACGCCGCCCGACTCGACGTGCGCGACCGAGACGGTCGGCCACTCGGCGGCGACGTGCGCTTTCCACGCGGCGAGCTCGCGCGCGGGGCCGTACTCGCCCACCGTGATCGCGCGACGCGCACGAGCGGCAGGCACGTAGAGCCGCTCGACGTACTCGGTCACCATGCGGTCGGCCGAGAGCTCGGGCGAGAGCGTCGCGAGCGTGTGGCGAATGTTCTGCAGCCAGCGGCGCGGCAGCCCGTCGGCGTCGCGGTCGTAGTAGCGCGGCGCGATCTGGTGCTCGATGAGGTCGTACATGGCCTCGGCTTCGAGCGCGTCGCGCTCGGCCCCGTCGCCCGCGGCGTCGGCGCTCGGGATCGCCCATCCGTTCTCGCCGTCGTAGTACTCGTTCCACCAGCCGTCGAGGATCGACAGGTTGAGGGAGCCGTTGAGCGCCGCCTTCATGCCGGAGGTGCCGCACGCCTCGAAAGGCCGCAGCGGGTTGTTGAGCCAGATGTCGGTGCCGGGGTACAGCAGTCGCGCCATGCCGATGTCGTAGTTGGGCAGGAAGACGATGCGCTCGCGAACGTCGTTCTCGCTCGCGAACTGCACGAGCTTCTGGATGAGCGCCTTGCCGCTGTCGTCGGCGGGATGCGACTTGCCGGCGATGACGAGCTGCACGGGGCGCTCGGGGTCGGTGAGGAGCGAGCGCAGGCGATCCTGGTCGTGGAGCATGAGCGTGAGGCGCTTGTAGGTGGGCACGCGTCGCGCGAACCCGATCGTGAGCACGTCGGGGTCGAGGATGCGCGACATCCACTGGGGTGCGGCGACGCCAGGGTTCTCCTCCGCGAAGGCGGCCGCGACGCGCTCGCGCGCGTCGGTGACGAGCTGCTCGCGCATGGCGCGGCGCACGGCCCACAGGTCGGCGTCCGAGACGGCGTCCGAGCTCCAGTCGCAGCGCGTCGTGTCGTACGTGCCGAGGGCGTCTTTCGCGAGCGTCACCATGAGCGGATCGGTCCATGTGGGCGCGTGCACGCCGTTCGTGACGGAGGTGATGGGCACGTCCGCGGCGTCGAAACCGGGCCACAGCTCGCCGAACATGCCGCGCGAGACCTCGCCGTGCAATTGCGAGACACCGTTGGCGCGCTGCGCGAGCCGAAGACCCATGACGGCCATGTTGTGCACGCCGGGGTCGCCGCCCGGGTAGTCCTCCCGTCCGAGGGCGAGCACGTCATGCCCGTCGATGCCGGGCAGCAGGTCGGTCTCGAGGTAGCGACCGATGAGGGATGCGTCGAACCGGTCGATTCCGGCGGACACGGGAGTGTGGGTGGTGAAGAGCGTTCCCGCGCGCACGACCTGCAGTGCCTCCGAGAACGTGAGCCCCTCCGCGATGAGGTCGCTGATGCGCTCGAGCCCGAGGAATCCGGCGTGGCCCTCGTTGGTGTGGAAGACCTCCGGCACGGCCGTGCCGGTGACGCGCACGTGCGCCTTGATGGCGCGCACGCCGCCGATGCCGAGGAGGAGCTCCTGCAGGAGTCGATGCTCGCCGCCTCCGCCGTAGAGGCGGTCTGTGACGCCGCGCAGGTCGTCGGAGTTCTCGGCGATGTCCGTGTCGAGCAGCAGCAGCACGACGCGGCCGACGTGCATCTGCCAGACGCGCGCGTGAAGCTTTCGCCCGCCGGGGAGGGCGAGGGTGACGAGCACGGCGCTGCCGTCGGGCTCGCGCAGCACCTGCATGGGCAGGCCGTCGGGATCGATGAGTGGGTAGGCCTCCTTCTGCCAGCCGTCGCGGTCGATGGCCTGACGGAAGTAGCCGGCGCGATAGAACAGGCCGACGCCGAGCAGCGGGACCCCGAGGTCGCTCGCGCTCTTGAGGTGGTCCCCGGCGAGGATGCCGAGGCCGCCCGAGTACTGGGGAATCGCGGAGGCGATGCCGAACTCGGGCGAGAAGTAGGCGATGCGCTGCGGGGCGTCCTCGAGCGACTGGTACCAGCGGGGCTGCTCCAGATAGGCCGTGAGGTCGGCGCGCAGCGCCTGCGCGTCGGCGATGAACTGCCCATCGGCGGCGAGCTCGTCGAGCCGTGCGGAGTCGACTGCTCCCAGGAGGGCGATCGGGTCATGGTCGAGCTCGTCCCAGAGGACGGGGTCGATGCGCGCGAACAGTCGCCTCGTCGGCTCGTGCCACGACCAGCGCAGGTTCGCGGCGAGCGCCGCGACGGCGTCGAGCGCCTCGGGCAGGACGGTGCGGACGGTGAATCGGCGGATCGCCTTCACAGCTTCTCCTCGGGGCCTGGGTGGGTGCGGCGGTGCGAACGAGCACGGGGAGCGCGAGTCGATCACGTCGACGTGGTCGAGAGAGCGCGCACGCCCCGACTCGCCACTCTAGGCGAGTCGGACCCGCATCGGGAACCGGTTCCAGAACACTCGGCGGCAGGCCGCTCACCGCGACGGGCGATGACCTCCTTAACGACGAACAGGACCGGCCTCGCTGGGGGATGCGAGTGTCGGTCCTGTCTCATGAGACCGTTCGGGTCGGCCTCATCATCGCGCTCGGGGGCCCGCACTGCAGTGCGAACCCGTCGTGCCCTTGTGGTGACGCCGTGCTATCGCGTTCGGGTCTCGCGACAGTGCTGACGTCGTTCATCGACCATACGCACGCGACCGCGCGAGCCCAAGAGGCTGACAGGAATTCGCGTACCCTGCCCGGGGTACATTTTGTCCTCATTTTGTCCGACACGCCGGTCACCGAGACCCTCCCGCACCTCCGAGCCCCCTGGACGCCTGGACGCCTCCCGCGCGCTCGCCGTCCCGGCGGAGTACGGTCGACTCGTGGCTGTCACCGAATCGACCCCGTTCACCCCGCGCATCGGGCGCATCCCGATCCGGCACCTGAGCCCTGTGCAGCCGGAGGACCGCTGGCCGAGCAAGGCCTTCCTGGGAGAAGTCGTCCCCTTCGGAGCGACGGTGTTCCGCGAAGGGCACGATCTGCTCGGCGCCGATCTGCTGCTGCGCGCGCCGGACGGCACGCAGAGCGCGCACCCGCTCGAGATGGGCGCACCCGGAACCGACCGCTGGCACACCGAGGTGCTCGTCGACCAGCTGGGGCTCTACACCTGGCGCGTGCAGGCGTACTCCGACGATTGGGCGACGTGGCTGCACGCCGCCACGGTCAAGATCGAGGCTGGAGTCGACGTCGAGGTCATGCTCATGGGCGGCGGCGAGCTGCTGGAGCGCGCGACCGAGCTCGCGGGTGCTGGCACCCCGGCCGGCACGACCTTCTCCGACGCCCGCGCGGCCATGATGAACGCCGCCCTCTCTCCCGCGGCGCGCCTCGCCGTCGCGAGCGACGCCCGGCTCGTGGCGGCCCTGCAGCAGCACCGCCTGACGAGCCTCGAGACCGTCTCGGCCCCGCACACCCTGCGCGTCGAGCGCACGCGCGCCGGCGTGGGCAGCTGGTACGAGTTCTTCCCGCGCTCCGAGGGAGCGAAGCGCCGCAAGGACGGCTCCTGGCAGTCCGGCACCTTCGCGACGGCCACGCGACGACTGCCGGCGGTGGCGCAGATGGGCTTCGACGTGCTGTACCTGCCGCCGATCCACCCGATCGGGCGACTCAACCGGAAGGGCCCGAACAACACCCTCGAAGCCGGCCCGAACGACCCGGGGAGCCCGTGGGCGATCGGCGCGAAGGAGGGCGGGCACGACGCGATCCACCCCGACCTGGGCACGGCGAAGGACTTCCAGGCGTTCCTCGCGAGCGCCGCGAAGAACGGTCTCGAGGTCGCCCTCGATCTGGCCCTCCAGTGCGCTCCCGACCACCCGTGGGTGACCGAGCATCCCGAGTGGTTCACGACGCTGCCGGACGGCTCCATCCGCTACGCGGAGAACCCGCCGAAGAAGTACCAGGACATCTACCCGCTCAACTTCGACAACGACCCGGAGGGGTTGAGCACCGAGATCCTGCGCATCGTGCGCTACTGGATCGAGTTGGGCGTGCGCATCTTCCGCGTCGACAACCCGCACACGAAGCCGCTCGCGTTCTGGGAATGGCTGCTGCACGAGGTCAACGCCGAGCACCCCGACGTGGTGTTCTTCGCGGAGGCGTTCACGCGCCCCGCGATGATGCAGTCGCTCGCCGCCGTCGGCTTCCAGCAGTCGTACACGTACTTCACGTGGCGCAACTCGAAGCGCGAGCTCGAGGAGTACCTCACCGAGGTCTCGCAGGAGACGAGCGCGTACTTCCGCCCCAACTTCTTCGTCAACACCCCCGACATCCTCACCGAGTACCTGCAGTTCGGCGGCGTGCCCGCCTACAAGATCCGGGCCGCTCTCGCCGCGACCGCGAGCCCCTCGTGGGGCGTCTACGCCGGCTACGAGCTCATCGAGAACGTGGCACGCCCCGGCAGCGAGGAGAACATCGACAACGAGAAGTACGAGTACAAGCAGCGCGACTGGTCGAGCCCCGAGACGCAGCGCCGGTCGATCGCGCCGTACCTGACCCAGCTCAACACGATCCGCGCGCAGCACCCCGCACTGCGCCAGCTGCGCAATCTGCGCATCCACGCCACGCGCGACGATGCGATCCTCTGCTACTCGAAGGTTCTCCCTGGTCGCTTCGTGCGATCCGGCCGCACCGACGGCATCATCGTCGTGGCGAACGTCGACCCCCACTCGGCCCGCGAGACGACCGTCTCGCTCGATCTCGAGGCGCTCGGCCTCCCGCCTGGCTCGACCTTCGAGGTCAAGGATCTGATCTCGGGCGAGCGGTACACCTGGGGCGCGGAGAACTACGTCAGGCTCGACGCCTTCGTGCACCCCGTCCACATCCTCCGCATCGACTACCCGAAGGGGGTCTGATGGCCGACGAGAAGCGCCCAGCGCAGAAGCCCGCAGCGACGACACCCACCGAGAAGCAGGCATCGAAGCCCGCCGCCGACACGGCGCTGCCCGCCCTGCACGACGACCACCGGCGCGCGCTCGTCGAGGGGCGCCACCCGCGGCCCCACGACGCGCTCGGGCCGCACGCCCTCGACGGCGGCTGGGTCGTGCGGGTCGTGCGCCCGCTCGCCGCCACGGTGACGGTCGTGCGCGCCGACGGCACGCGCGTGCCTCTCGAGCACGTCGCCGACGGGTTGTGGCACGGCTTCCTGCCCGGCGAGGGCCAGGCCTACACGGTCGAGAGCACCTACGACGGCGGGCCCGACTGGCACACCGATGACGCCTACCGCTTCGTGCCCTCCGTGGGCGATGTCGACCTGCACCTGTGGGGCGAGGGGCGGCACGAGCAGCTCTGGCACGTGCTGGGGGCCCACCACCGCCCGCACGAGGGCGTCGACGGCGTGAGCTTCGCCGTGTGGGCTCCGCACGCCCAGGCGGCCCGCGTGATCGGCGACTTCAACAGCTGGAACGGGGTCGGGCACGCGATGCGCCGCCTCGACGACAACGGCGTCTGGGAGCTCTTCGTGCCGGGCCTGGGCGCATGCTCCACCTACAAGTTCGAGCTGCTGAGCGCGGAGGGCACGTGGCTCACGCGCGCCGACCCGATGGCGCGCTACACCGAGACGCCGCCGGCGACGGCGTCGATCGTCGGCGACACCGACTACACGTGGAACGACGACGACTGGATGGCGCGGCGCGCCGCGCACGACCCGCACGGTCAGGCGATGAGCGTCTACGAGATGCACCTCGGCTCGTGGCGCCCGGGCCTCGGCTACCGCGAGCTCGCCGACCCGCTCATCGAGTACGTCACCGAGCTGGGGTTCACGCACGTCGAGTTCATGCCGCTCTCCGAGCACCCCTACGGCCCCAGCTGGGGCTACCAGGTGACCGGCTACTACGCCCCCACCGCACGATTCGGGCATCCGGATGACCTGCGCTACCTCATCGACCGGCTCCACCAGGCCGGCATCGGCGTCATCATGGACTGGGTGCCCGCGCACTTCCCCAAGGACGAGTGGGCGCTCGGCCGGTTCGACGGCAAGGCCCTGTACGAGCATCCCGACCCTCGTCGCGGTGAGCAGCCGGACTGGGGCACCTACGTCTTCGACCTCGGCCGCAGCCAGGTGCGCAACTTCCTCGTCGCCAACGCCCTGTACTGGCTCGAGGAGTTCCACATCGACGGCCTGCGCGTCGACGCCGTCGCGAGCATGCTCTACCTAGACTACTCGCGCTCCGACGGCGAGTGGCTGCCCAACGTGCACGGCGGCCGCGAGAACCTCGAGGCGATCGCCTTCCTGCAGGAGACCACCGCGACGGCGTACAAGCGCGTGCCCGGCATCGTCATGATCGCGGAGGAGTCCACCTCGTGGCCGGGCGTGACGCGCGCCACGAGCGAGGGCGGGCTCGGCTTCGGCATGAAGTGGAACATGGGGTGGATGCACGACACCCTCAGCTACTTCCAGCGCGACCCGATGTGGCGCTCGCACCACCACGGCGAGATCACCTTCAGCTTCCTCTACGCCTTCAGCGAGAACTTCATGCTGCCCATCAGCCACGACGAGGTCGTGCACGGCAAGGGTTCGCTGCTGGGCAAGATGCCGGGCGACCAGTGGCAGAAGCTCGCGAACATGCGCGCCTACCTCGCCTTCATGTGGGCGCACCCCGGCAAGCAGCTGCTCTTCATGGGGCAGGAGTTCGGGCAGCCGAGCGAGTGGAGCGAGCAGCGCGGCCTCGACTGGTGGATTCTCGATCAGCCCGTGCACCGAGGGCTGCACCGGCTCGTCGCGCAGCTCAACCGCGTGTACCGCGACAACGCCGCCCTGTGGGAGCTCGACAACTCCCCCGCCGGATTCGAGTGGCTCGAGGGCGGCGATGCGGGCAACAACGTCATCGCGTTCGAGCGGCGCGCGGCGAACGGCGCGCCCGTCGTCGGCGTCTTCAACTTCAGCGGCAACACGGTCGGCCCCTACCGCCTGCCGCTGCCGCACGCGGGCGTGTGGCGCGAGGTTGTCAACACCGACGCCGAGGAGTTCGGCGGCTCAGGCGTGGGCAACTTCGGCCAGGTGACGGCGGAGGACTCCGCCTACGGCGGGCGCCCCGCCTCGGTCGAGCTCACGCTGCCGCCCCTCGCGGGGCTCTACTTGAGCCCCGCCTGAGCTCGCAGCCTCAGTAGAGGAGGTTGGTGAAGGCGCGGCGCGCGGCGATCGTGCGCTCGTCCTCGGCCCCGACGATCTCGAAGTAGTCGAGAAGGCGGGTGCGGACGACCGCCTTGCCGTCGGCGTCGAGACCAGGAAAGAGGGTGAGCAGGCGCGCGAAGGCGTCTTCCACGTGGCCGCCGCTGAGGTCGAGGTCGGCGACCGCGAGCTGAGCATCCAGATCATCGGGAGCCGCCGCTGCCGCGTCGCGCACCTGCGACGCCTCGCGCCCTTCGAGGCGCTGCAGCAGGGAGACCTGCGCGAGACCGGCCACCGCGTCGCCGTCGGCGGGGCTCTGCGCGATCGCCGTGCGGTAGGCCGTGGCCGCCGCCTCGAGGTCGCCGCGACTGATCGCATCGAAGGCCTCCTGGTGGAGCGGCGGCAGGGGCTGCTCGGCAGGCTCCTCCTCGCCCTCCTCCGGCGCGTCGGCCGACAGCGTTCCGGTCACGCCGTTCTGCGCGGCGAGCTCGAGCACCTGGTCGAGCACCTGGCGCACCTCGGCCTCGGCGGGCATGCCGACGAAGAGGTTCACGGGCCGGCCGCCGACGAGAGCGACGACCGCGGGAACCTGCTGCACCTGGAACGCCTGCGCGACCTGCGGGCTGCTGTTGCCGTCCACCGTCGCGAGAGCGAGCCGGCCGCCGTAGGAGCTCACGATGCCCGGCAGGGCCGGCGCGATGCCCGCGACGTAGAACTCGACGATCACGGGCACCGTGCGCGAGAGCTCGACGACCTCGCCGAACTCGGCGTCGCCCACGTCGCGCACGACCGCGCTGCCGCCTGCTCCTGCGGCCGAGGCGGGGTCTGCGGCTCCCGCCGGAGCCTGCTGGGCGGGCGGCTGCTGAGCCGCGCGCACGAGCGAGGAGAGATCGACGGCGCCCCGCAGGGCGTCAGGGTTCATCGGGCTTTCGGTCACGGTACCTCCCTGGCACTGACGAGCCCCTGGGTGTAGCCGAGCACGCGGACGGGCTCCGTGCTGTCCAGGGGCGGGACGAAGAACAGAATCTGCAGGCCGTACGTCGCGATGATGCCGCGCGTGCTCTGCGCGCTGCCCGAGAGGGCCTCGACGGCGCCGCTCGAGTTGACCGCAGCGCCGGACTGCGTGGGCGTCACCGTCTCGGTCTCGGTGAGGTAGGCCGTCATGATCGCGCCGCCGTCGTTCGTGACGAACGAGAGGATGTCGGCGTCCTCCACGACCCGGTTGGTGAACTCGATCGACGCGGTGTCCGGCAGGGCTGAGCGGCGCTCCCGCTTCGCCTCGAGGCCGATCTGGGTGCGCAGGCTGTCGCCCTCGGCCTCGAACAGGTCGAAGTTCTCGGCCTCCTCGCCGCGGAGCAGCAGCTGCGAGTAGGAAGCGGCGACCTCGGCGGGCGTCACGGCCAGCTGCGGGGTGTCGGCGGGCAGCAGGGGGCTGCCGAGTCCGACGGGCGCGAGCGGCGGCACGACCGCCTGCGGCTCGAGGGTGAGGGCGTAGTGGACCCGATACGGGCTTCGCGGGTCGTCCTGGATCATCAGGAGCGCCTGCGGGGGCCGCGTCTCATCCGTCGGGTCCTCGACGACGGCGAAGATCGCGCGCGGCCACGTCGCGCCCTCGTCGGGGAGGCGCTGGGGCAGGGCGAGCTCGACGTTGCGAGACGGGATCGATACGAGCGACCCGAGTTCGGAGTCCTCCTCGCGCACGGCGTAGGCGGCCTCGCGGAACTGGAGGGCGGGGCCGGCGAGGCGCGTGGCGGCGAGGCCCTCGTCGGTCTCCTCATCGGCGAGCGCCACCGTCTCGCCTACGCGGCTGACGATGCGGTCGATCTGGCGCTCGCTCGCGGCGACCGCGGGGGTCACGGGCTCCTCTGTCGGCGCCGGGCTCGGCGTCGCGACGATCGACGCACCGGGCGTGCACGCGGAGAGCACGAGGGCCGTGATGAGCAGCCCGGGTACGAGAGCGATGCGCGACGCGGAGCGCCGACCCTTCGGGCGCCCCAGTGTCGGTCGCCCGGAGAGCGGGCGGTAGCGCGAGGGCCGCGGAACCTTCGGCATCTTCTGCGCCTTGGCCGACTTGCGGCGCGGACCCCGCTGTCGACGCATGTGCAGGAGTGCCCAGAGGAGCGCGATGAGACCGAGGATGAGCGACCCGACTCCCCCGAGGATGAGCCAGGTCGAGTACGGGGTGCTGCTGTCGAGGGGCCAGGTCACCGAGAACTCCTGCGGAGCGGGCAGCTCGCCGTCGGAGACCAGCAGCACCGAGACGTCGCGGGGAACGTTGACGGTGATGCCGAGCTCGCCCTCGCCCGTGAAGTCGTCGTACCAGAGGTCGCTGCCGTACGGGTCGGGTACCGACTCCTCCGACCCGCTGACGGGCTGCGCGACGAGCTCGCCGAGCTCCTCGTCGAAGGTCACGAGCGTGTACCGCGTGTCGCCGACCCAGGCGAGCACGTCGCCCGTGCGCCCGTAGGCGGCCACGACCCGGTCGGTCTGCGCGATCTGCTCCTCGCCGTCCTCCGCGTCGGCGCCCCCTTCCTCATCGGGCTCGGCCGCGGTGTCGGGCGGTGCGACGACGCCACCGCGGATGGCGAGGGTCTGGCGCCCCTCGTAGGCGTTGAGAGCCGACCCGTCGATGACCGTGACGGTCGCAGCGCTGTCGAGCTGGACGGTCGACGTGACGCTCTCCGGCGGGGCGAGCACGGTGCGCTGGGCGACCCCGAGACCGACGCCGACGACGGCGACCACGAAGAAGACGATGGCAATGATGAATCGCACGGATTCACTCCTCTCGTGCCGGCGCACGACTCCCCGTTCAGCACCCGCCCGCGCGTGTCGACCGCGGGAGGCGGTCGCTGAGGGACGAGGTCGCTGCGGTTCAGGACTGATCGGGCGACGAGAGCATCAGCCCGGTGCAGTCAGCGGCCAGCAGATTACAGACATTCCAGATTAGCGGATGCCCGGGGTGCGCGTCGCCGCGGGGCGGCCGAGCGGGCCCCCTCTGGCCGAATACTCAGGCGAGGCAAAGACCGAGTGCGCCGATAGACTCGCAGAGTTCGCGCCCCACCGACCCGGGAGACTCACACGTGGCAGGCACAGAGTTCGATTTCGGCACCGAGATGCGCGGCTACAAGCGCGAGGACGTCGACAAGGCCCTCCAGGACCTCCGGCGCGACCTCATCCAGTCGAATACGGAGCGGGCGGAGACCGCCAAGGAGCTCAAGCGCCTGCACGCCGTCATCGACGACCTGCAGTCAGAGCTCGACGAGGTGGGGCGCCCGACGTACGCGGGCCTCGGCACGAAGCTCGAGCAGACCCTGCGCGTTGCCGAGGAGCAGTCGACGCGCCTCATCAGCCAGGCCGACATCGACGCGGAGAAGCTGCGCACGAGCGCACAGGCGGAGGCCGAGCGCCTGCAGGCCGAGACGGCGGAGCGCACCGAGCAGCTCGTCGCCGAGGCGACGGAGCGCGCGCGGCAGCTGGTCGACGATGCGACCCGCGAGGCGGAGGACCTGGTGACGCGTGCGCGCGCCGACGCGGACGCGCTCGTGACCGAGGCGCAGCGGGAGGCCGCGGCCGTTCGCGGCGCGGTGTCCACCGAGGCGGCGGAGGCGCGCGCGACCGCGAAGCGCGAGATCGCGGCGCAGCGCGCCGAGACCGAACGACAGCTCGCCGAGCTGCGGGTCGTCGCCGACCGCGAGGTCGCCGACGCGCGGGATGCCGCGGCGCAGCTCGCTCGCGAGACCGAGCAGGCCCGCGCGGAGTTCGAGAGCGACGACGCCACGCGCCGCGCGCAGCTCGACGCCGACATCACGAACGCGCGCACCGACCTCGAGGACGAGGTGCGGCGGGCTCGCGATGAGGCCGCGCGCGAGGTCGCGCAGAGCAGGGAGGCGTGGGCGGCCGAGGAGGCCCGTCGGCGGAAGGAGCTCAGCGACGAACTCGCCGCGATGCGCCTCGCTGCGGAGCGCGAGACGACGCTGCTGCGGGAGACCACCGAGCGCGAGACCACCGAGCTGCGCGAGACCACCGAGCGGGACACCACCGAGCTGCGGGAGAACGCCGAGCGCGAGGCCGCGGAGCTGCGTGATGCCGCCGAGCGCGACACGACCGAGCTGCGGGAGAGCACGGAGCGCGAGCTCGCGGAGCTGCGGGCGTCGACCGAGCGCGAGGCGTCGCAGCTGCGCCAGGACGCCGAGACGGCCGCTCTGCGCGTGCGCGAGCGCGCTGAGCAGGACACGACGGAGCTGCGCGCGACGACCGAGCGCGAGCTCGCTGAACTGCGGGAGGCCGCTGAGCAGCAGGCTCTCGAGACCCGCAGCGCACTCGAGCGCGAGTCGGCGCGACAGCGAGGCGTCCTCGCCGACGAGGTAGCCAAGGCGCGAGCGCGGCTCGTGCACGATGCGGAGGAGAATCGCGCGCGTCTCGAGCGCGAGGCCGAGCAGGCGCGCACCGACCTCGAGGTCGAGCTCACGGCGCGACGGGACGAGGCCGAGAAGGAGTATCTCGCGCGCCAGCAGGAGGCCGTAGCTCAGACCCAGCGCTACCTCGATGAGGCGACCGCCCAGCTCACCGAGGCCCAGGCCAGGGCGGCAGCGGTGCGCACCGAGGCGGAGGCACTCGACCGCAGCGCGCGGGAGGAGGCTCAGAAGCGGCGGGCCGACGCTGACGCCACCGCACGCGAGGTGCTCGCGAACGCCGAGCAGCGCGCACAGGCGCTGCAGAAGGAGGCGGAGGAGCGCAGCGCGAAGCTCGTCGCCGAGGCGGAGGAGTCTCTCGCACGCATCCGCGTCGAGCGCGACGCCGTGGCTGGCTACTTCGAGGGCCTGCGCGGAGTACTCTCGCAGGCAGAAACGCTGTCCCAGCGCGACGACTAGGCTGACGCCGCTCGACCTCAGGAGCCACGGCACGTGAAGATTCAGAACGCATTCCGCTTCGGCCTGTTCGGCGGGCTCGGGGTTCTCGTCGCACTCGTCATCGGCGGCGCGATCACGAGCCTCGCGACGATCATCACCTACATCGGCGCGGCGCTCTTCATCGCTCTCGGGCTGGATCCGCTCGTCTCATGGCTCGAGGAGCGCAAGTGGCCCCGCTGGGCGGCGATCCTCACCGTCCTCGTGGGAGTCCTCGGGCTGTTCACGGGGCTCGTCTTCACCATCGCCCCCGTGATCGTCGAGCAGTCGAGCCGGCTCGTGGCGAGCATCTCCGACTACGTGCGGTCGCTCGATTCGCTCGACGACTTCTTCGACAACGTGCAGTCGTTCATCCCGGTCGAGGTCGTCGACGTGCGCCTGGCCGCCGAGTCAGCTCTCGAGTGGATCACGAACCCCGACAACCTCACGCAGGTCGGCGGCGGCGTGCTGTCGGTCGGCATCGGCATTGCGACCGGCGTGTTCGGCGCCCTCATCATCCTCATCCTGACCCTCTACTTCGTCGCCTCCCTCAACAACCTCAAGAGCGCCGTATACAAGCTCGTTCCGATGTCGAAGCGCGAGCGCTTCATCGGCATCGCCGAGCAGGTCTCCTCGGCCGTCGGGCGCTACGTCGTCGGCCAGGTCACACTCGCCTTCTGCAACGGCGTGCTGAGCTTCATCTTCCTGTCGATCATCGGCGCGCAGTACCCCGCGCTGTTCGCCTTCGTCGCGTTCCTGTTCTCGCTCGTGCCGCTCGTGGGAACCCTCTCGGGGTCGATCCTCATCGTGCTCACGCAGCTGCTCGTGAACCCGGAGTCGATCTCGACGGTCATCGTCGCCGCCATCTACTACCTGGCCTACATGCAGATCGAGGCGTACGTGCTGAGCCCGAACATCATGAACCGGGCTGTGAAGGTGCCCGGCGTCGTCGTCGTGATCGCCGCGCTCGCGGGAGGCACGCTCTTGGGGATCCTCGGGGCCCTCATCGCCATTCCGGTCGCGGCGTCGATCCTCATCGTCATCGACCAGGTCGTGGTGCCCAAGCAGGAAGCGCTCTAGCGGTGGGCCCTAGGGCCACCGCGTGGGCAGCGGCAGCACACCGGGGTTGAGCCGCGCCACGATCTCGCTCAGCACGCGCGAGGTCTGCGCCTCCCCGACCCAGAGGTGCTTGCCGCCCTCGACGGCGACGAACTCCTTGTCGGGGACGGAGGCGAACCTCTCCTCGGCCTCGGGCGGTCGCAAGTAGTCGTCGAGCTCGGGCACCACGACGACGAGGCGCGGGCCCGCGTGCGCCCACGCCGCGACCTCCTCCTCGCTCGCACGGTGCAGCGGAGGCGACAGCAGGATCGCGCCCTCGATCTCGTGCTCGAGGCCGTGCTTGAGCGCGACCTCGGTGCCGAACGACCAGCCGAGCAGCCACGGCGCGGGCAGGCCGCGCTCCCGCACGAAGGCCATGGCGGCTGCGAGGTCGTCGGCTTCGGCGTCGCCGTGCCCGAAGTCGCCCTCCGAGGTTCCGCGCGGTGAGGACACGCCGCGGAAGTTGAAGCGCAGCACAGCGAGATCCGCCATCGCCGGCAGGCGGGCCGCGGCCTTGCGCAGCACGTGCGAGTCCATGAACCCGCCTGCCGTGGGCAGCGGGTGCAGGCACACGAGGGTCGCGACGGGCTCGGCATCCTCCGGCAGCGCGAGCTCGCCGACGAGCGTGAGCCCGTCGGCCGTGTGCAGCTCGATCTCCTCGCGCCGGGCGGGCAGCACCGTGCCGCCCCGAATCAGTTCGCTCACGGTCGGATCCTCTCGATCATCGTCGTCAGTGGTGCGCGTGACCTCGTCCGTCGCGCGGGTCACGGCTCGATCTGCCAGCAGCGGGAGTGCCAGTGGCGCCGCGCGGCGAGGTCGGCCTGCTCCCCCATGAGGCCGTCGGCACGCCAGGCGACGACGTGCGCGACGCCCACGGGCACCTCAGCCCCGCACCCCGGGCACGTGTAGACCTTCTGCGCGGCGGCGGCTCCGACCGGCTGCACGTTCCACGTACCCGAGCGCTTCATCTCGGTGCGCCGCATGCCGAGCCGGATGCGCTCGAGATCGAGCTCCGACGGCTCCTCCGCGGCGCGACGGCGACGCGAACGGTTGCTGCGGGGCATACCGAGGGAGCCTAGTACCAGCCGATGCGCTGGCTCGTCGCCCACGCGCCGCACGGCGTGCCGTAGCGCGCCTCGATGTAGCCGAGGCCCCACGTGATCTGCGTGCGCGGGTTCGTCGCCCAGTCGGAGCCCACGCTCGCCATCTTGTTGCCGGGGAGCGACTGAGGGATGCCGTAGGCACCCGAGCTGGCGTTGTGCGCGTACACGTTCCAGCCGGACTCCTTGTTCCAGAGGGCGACGAGGCAGTCGAACTCGGCACTGCTCCACCCGCGCGCCGCGACCATGTCTGCGGCGATCCCCTGCGCGGTGCCGGGGTCGGGCGTGCCCGCCGCGGGAGCGACGCCGTAGGTGACGACGCGGCTCGTCGTCCACTCCCCGCGATCGGCCGAGATCTCGTGATCGGGGGAGGCGACGAAGGTCTGGACGTCGGGGGCGGCGGGAGCCTCCGTCTGCTCGGCGGCGAGGCTCAGGCTCGGAGTGGGGTCGGTCACGGCCGCGAGCACGAAGGCGAGGCTCGCCACGGAGGCGAAGAGCGGCAGCGACCAGGAGGAGCGCACGTGGCGCTCGATCGTCGGCACTCCCGGCGTCGCCCTGGCATGGTCTACGGCGCCCTCACCGGGTCGACTCGACGCGGTGGGGCGCGCCTTCGTCGCTGCATGCCTACCCACGGGGCGTCATTCTAGCCCGAGGAGCCGAGGGTCGACTCAGCGGACGGCCAGCATGAGGCGGATCGTCGTGTCGAGCAGCAGGTCGACCTGCGTCTCGTCGTACCCGCGGAAGGCGGGGCGGAAGGCGATCGTGCGCACGTTTTCCACCGTGAGCGGGGCACCCTCCTGGAAGTACCTGCTGACCCGATCCATGAAGGCGTCCACGTCCTCCGCGCGATAGCCGCGCGACAGCGCGCTCACGCGACGGAACCGGCGACCCTCCGGTCGGGCGAGCCGATCGATGATGTCCTGCGCTGTCGTGCGCGACTCGGCATCGTAGGCCTCCTGCCCGAGCTCGGCGATCGCCCGCTCGCGCTCCCGCGCGGCGAAGGCCTCCTCGAGGCGCTCGAGAGCGGCATCCACGTGACGGGCCGAGTACCCGCCACGGCGGCGCACGCGGAAGGCGGTGTGGCGGATGTCGTCGCTCGTGAGCGAGCCCTCCGTACCGGGCGCCGCGCCGTACGCGGTGCGGGCCACCTCGAGGAACTGCTCCACCTCGTCGATGTCGTAGCCCGGCTTGCCCGGGCGCGGAGCGGGAAACGTGGAGGTCACGTCACCATTCTGCCCCAGTCGGGGAGCCTCAGGCGACGATGACGAAGAACACGTACGCGACGACGGTCGCGGGCAGGATCGAGTCGAGCCGGTCGAGGAACCCGCCGTGGCCGGGCAGCCACGTGGAGATGTCCTTGATGCCGAGATCGCGCTTGATGAGCGACTCGGTGAGATCTCCGAGCGTCGCGGCCCCGACGAGCGCGAGGCCGAGCAGCACGCCGACCCACCACTCGATGCCGATCATGAAGAGTGCGAGGAGCACCGAGGCGATGATCGCGACGACGACGGAGCCGGCGAAGCCCTCCCACGTCTTCTTGGGGCTGATTCGCGGCGCCATGGGGTGCTTGCCGAACAGGAGCCCGGACGCGTAGGCGCCGGTGTCGATGCTGATGACGACGATGAGGTACGCGAGCACCCACCACTGCCCGCCGAGCTGGCCCGCCATGACGACGGCGAAGCCGCCGAGCAGGGCCACGTAGGCGAGCACGAGCACTCCGGCACCGAGATCCGTTCCCAGCGAGGCGGCGCCCGTGCGCCGAGCAGGGATGAGCTGCTCGGCGAGCCGCCACACGCTCACGAACGCGACACCGGCGAGGATGGCCCACCATAGGCCCTCGGCCCCGAGGTAAAACGCGGGCACGATGACACCGACCGCGGCGATCACGAGCGGGATGCGCGGCACATCGCGCCCTGCGAAGCGCAGCGCGCTCGCGAGCTCGTACGCGGTGAAGGCCACGAGGGCCGCGCCGAAAAGCATGAAGATCTCTTTGACGACGATGAGGCTGAACAGGAGGGCGAGACCGAGGATCAACCCGAAGAGGATGGCTTTGGGCAGGTTGCGGCCGACGCGGGCCTCGACCCGAGCATCCATCTCGCGCGCTCGCGACTCCAGGTCGTGCAGGGCGGTCTCCACGTCGTGGAGGGCGGCCTCGACGTCGGCGCGCGTGCGACCGCGCCGCGCGAACGGAAAGCGGCTTCGCCGCGCCGGCCCAGTCTGATCGGCAGGCACCTTGTGAGCAGACACCGGTGCGGCAGACTGCTCCACCGGGGTCTCGGGGGTGGGTTCGACGGGCTCCGGGGGCATCTAGACCTCGAGGAGCTCGGCTTCCTTCTTCTTGAGGGCCTCGTCGGCCGCGTCCGTGTGCTTCTTCGTGAGCGCCTCGAGGTCCTTCTCGGCGCGCGCCACCTCGTCATCGCCGACCTCGCTCTTGAGAGCGTCGAGGTCGTCCTTCGCCTTGCGGCGGATGTTGCGGATCGCGACCTTGCAGTCCTCCGCCTTGCCCTTGACGATCTTCACGTACTCCTTGCGGCGGTCCTCCGTGAGTTCGGGCATCGTCACGCGGATGATCTCGCCGTCGTTGTTGGGGCTGGCCCCGAGGTTCGGGAAGTTCACGATCGCGCGCTCGATCTCCTTGAGCGCCGTCTTGTCGTACGGCGTGATGATGAGCGTGCGCGCCTCGGGGTTCTGCAGGCTCGCGAGCTGCGCGAGCGGCGTCGGCGAGCCGTAGTAGTCGACGAGGATCTTCTGGAACAGCTGCGGGTTCGCGCGCCCGGTGCGGACGGTCGAGAAGTCCTCTTTGGCGACCTCGACGGCCTTGGTCATCTTGTCAGCGGCTTCGGCGAGAACGTCGGCGATCACGGGCGGCTCCTTCGGTGGGTCGAGGGCCAGTCTAGTGGTCGCGGGGCGTCCGACGGGCGGGATGCACGGCCGACGCCGCACGCGCGCGTTCTCGGCACGGCTCAGCCCAGAGCGAGCAGAGCGACGCCCCCGATCACCACGATGCTGCCGAGGATGCGGCGCATCGGGTGCGGCTCGCGGATGAGCATCCACCCCGCGAGGGCGATGAGCACGACGCTCACCTCGCGCGCCGGCGCCACGATCGCCACGGGCGCGAGCTGGTAGGCGAAGAGCACCGCGATGTAGGCGAGGGACGAGAGAACGCCCACGAGCACAGCGGCGATCGGATGCGCCCGAGCCGTCGCGGCCGCGGTCGCCGGCGTGCGCAGCGCGATCGCGCCGAGCACGAGCAGCTGCACGACCATGCTCGCCCAGTAGTAGCCGACCGGGGCGAGGCCGGCGAGAGTCACGGCGGCGGCGTCCCACAGCGTGTACGCGGCGATGACGCTGAGCAGGGGCCCGACGCCCCGCGCTACGGGGTACACGACGCCGACGTCGGCGAGCCGGTGCCCGCGCTGCAGCAGCAGGAAGTACGCCAGCTGCAGCGTGGCGCTGCCCGCGACGAGCGCGACCACGTACCAGCCGTCCTGCGCCGGAGGCTCGGTCGCGAGCGAGACGACACCGAACGGCGCGAGGGCGATCACTCCGACCAGCAGGGTCGCGGCGATGAAGGGCGTGCCGCTCGTGCCTGCACGCTTCATCGCGATGTTCCACGTCGCGTGGGCGAGGGCTGCACCCCCGATGAGCAGTGCGGCGATCATGACGCCGCCGGTTCAGTTCGAGACGCGCGTGCCGATGTGATCGCCGCGAATCGCCTTCGCGACGTTGCCGGCGGGCTCCATGCCGAACACGACCATCGGCATGCCGTTGTCCATGCACAGGCTGAAGGCGGTCGAGTCGACGACCTTGAGTCCCTTCACGAGCGCGTCCTGATAGGTGATGCGATCGAGCTTGTGGGCCTCCGGGTTGTGGCGCGGGTCAGCGCTGTAGACGCCGTCGACGCCGTTCTTGGCGACGAGCACCTCGTCGGCCTTGATCTCGAGCGCGCGCTGCGCCGCCACGGTGTCGGTCGAGAAGTACGGCAGGCCCGCCCCGGCGCCGAATACGACCACGCGGCCCTTCTCGAGGTGGCGCACGGCGCGCAGCGGAATGTAGGGCTCGGCGACCTGCGTCATCTGGATCGCCGACTGCACGCGCACGGGTGCGCCGGCCTGCTCGAGGAAGTCTTGCAGGGCGAGAGCGTTCATGACCGTGCCGAGCATGCCCATGTAGTCGGCCCGGCCGCGGTCCATTCCGCGCTGACTGAGCTCGGCGCCGCGGAAGAAGTTGCCGCCGCCTACGACGACCGCCACCTCGACGTCCTTCGCCGCCTCGGCGATCTCGCGCGCGATGCCGCTCACGACGTCGGGGTTGACACCGAGGGATCCGGCGCCGAACGCCTCACCCGAGAGCTTGAGCAGCACCCGACGCTTCTTCTCGACCACGGTGTGCTCCTTCTTCTCGTACGGCACTTCCAGCGTATGGGGTGATGGGGGTCGGGGATACCGCGATCCATCAACTTTGGTTGATCTCTGCCCGAACATCAACTAAAGTTGACGCCATGGCCGAGAGCATGCACATCCCCTCCCCCGAGGACCCCGCCGAAGCCTTCGCCGCCGTCGTGGCGCTGCGACGCCTCGCCGCGACTCTCGAGCGCGAGGCGGTCGATCGCGCGCTCGAGGAGCGCTGGACGTGGTCAGACATCGGTCAGGCCCTGGGGATGACCGCGCAGGCCGCCCACAAGCGGCTCTCCCCGGCACGACGCGCATCCCGCTAGAAAGGACCCATGCTGTGCCCCTGCGAACCGCTCGACACGACATCGCCCTCATCACCGCACTGCTGACGACGGCCGAGACCGAAGCCCGAGCCCTCGGCGACTCCGCCCCGGGCGCGGAGCATCTGCTGCTCGCCTCCCTGCTCGTCGACGACGCCTCGGCGCGTGAGGCCTCGGGAGTCTCCGCTGACGCGGTTCGCGCGGCGATCTCGGTCGTCCACGTCGAGTCCCTCGGGGCGATCGGCGTGACGCACGCCGAACTCGACGACTCCCTGCCCCCGGGCCGGGGCGTCTACCGAAGCGACGTGAGCGCTCAGGAGGTCTTCCAGCAGGCGCGCCGACTCGCTCGCCGATCTCCCCGCGGGCTGCGATCGGCGCACGTGCTGCTCGCGGTGGCCGAGCGCGAGCACGGCACGGCCGCCCGCGTTCTCACCCAGCTCGGGCTCCAGCGGGCATCCGTCGTCGACGCTGCTCGGAAGGTGCTCGAGCGATGACGACAGGCACCGACGACCGACGGTGCCGCAGAGACCGACGAAAGCCCCGGGTCTCGTGCAGACCCGGGGCTTTCGCGGTGATGACGTTAGGCGCCGACCTTGAAGCGGGCGAAGCCCGTCACGGCGATACCGGCGTCCTTGGCGACCTGCGCGACGGACAGCTTGTTGTCGCGCGCGTAGTCCTGCTCGAGCAGGGCGACCTGCTTGAAGAAGGCGCCGACGCGACCCTCGACGATCTTGGGCAGAGCGGCTTCGGGCTTGCCCTCGTTGCGGCTGATCTCCTCGACGATGCGGCGCTCGTTGTCGACCGTCTCGGCCGGAACGTCGTCGCGCGTGAGGTACTGCGGGTCGGCGAAGGAGATGTGCTGCGCGATGCCGCGCGCCGTCTCCGCGTCGTCACCCGTGTAGGAGACGACGACGCCGACCTGCGGCGGGAGGTCCTTGTTGGTGCGGTGCAGGTAGACCTCGAACTGGGAGCCGTCGACGCGGGCGACGCGGCGCAGCTCCATCTTCTCGCCGATGATCGCGGCCTCGGCGTCGATGAGCTCGGCGACCGTCTGGTCGCCCACCTTCGCCGCGAGCGCCTCCTCGGCACTCGCCGCGCCGGCCGCGCTCACGGCTGCGAGGACCGTCGAGCCCAGTGCGCCGAACTTGTCGCCCTTGGCGACGAAGTCGGTCTCGCACGCGAGCTCGATGAGCACGGCGTAGCCGTCTGCCTCGTGCGCCGCGATGAGGCCCTCGCTCGTCGAGCGGTCGGCGCGCTTCGCGTTGCCCTTCGCGCCCTTCAGGCGCAGGATCTCGACGGCCTTCTCCATGTCGCCTTCGGCTTCGACGAGGGCGTTCTTGGTGTCGACCATGCCGGTGCCGAGGCGCTCGCGCAGGGTCTTGACGTCTTCCAGGCTGACAGTGGCCATGGAGGGTCTCCTCTACTTCTCGTCGGCCGACGCGGCAGCGTCGGCATCGGTCTTCTCAGCCGCCGGCTTCTTGGCGGCGGGCTTCTTGGCAGCGGGCTTCGCGGCAGCAGGGGCCTTCGTGGCCGGCGCCTTCTTCGCGGCTGGCTTCTTCTCCGCAGGCTCCTTCTCCTCGGGCGCAGCCTCGGCCTCGATCTTCGCCTCGGCCTCGGCGGGCGCCTCGGGAGCGTGCTCCGGCTCGGCGTCGGTCGTCGGCTCGGTCGTGGCGACCGCCGCGTCGGCGTCGTTCTCCTCGACCGTCGCGCCCACGCCCTCGGTCTGACCGGCGGGCGTCTCGGCCTTCGCCGCGTCGCTAGTGCCCTGCTCGAGCAGTTCGCGCTCCCACTCGGCCAGCGGCTCGACGGCGGAGACGTTGCCCTCGGCCTCGGGCTTCTGGTGGCGCTGGATGAGACCCTCGGCAGCAGCATCCGCGATGATGCGCGTCAGCAGCGAGACGGAGCGGATCGCGTCGTCGTTGCCGGGGATCGGGTAGGCGAGCTCGTCGGGGTCGGCGTTCGTGTCGAGGATGCCGATGACGGGGATGCCGAGCTTGCGGGCCTCGTCGATCGCGAGGTGCTCGCGCTTGGGGTCGACGACCCACATGGCGCTCGGCGTCTTCGTGAGGTTGCGGATACCGCCGAGCGACTTGTGCAGCTTCTTGAGCTCGCGGCTCTTGATGAGCAGCTCCTTCTTGGTGAAGCCCTGCGTCGTGTCGTCGAAGTCGATCTCCTCGAGCTCCTTCATGCGCGAGAGGCGCTTGGAGACCGTCTGGAAGTTGGTGAGGAGGCCACCGAGCCAGCGCTGGTTGACGTAGGGCTGGCCCACGCGCGTCGCCTGCTCGGCGATGGACTCCTGCGCCTGCTTCTTGGTGCCGACGAAGAGGATCGTGCCGCTGTGGGCGACCGTCTCCTTCGCGAAGTCGTAGGCCTGGTCTATGTAGGCGAGCGACTGCTGCAGGTCGATGATGTGGATGCCGCTGCGCTCGGTGAGGATGAAGCGCTTGACTTTCGGATTCCAGCGGCGGGTCTGGTGCCCGAAGTGCACGCCGCTGTCGAGCAGCTGGCGAATGGTGACGACGGCCATGGCCGTACTCCTTTGATCTCAGTTGTCGCTCTCTGACCGGTTGGCGAGAGCCCTGGTGCCCGGCGCTACCTCCCACCCGCACGGTTCACACCCCGCGCTAGCGGGGCCCGAGTGGGACTGAGGGAGGTGTGCGCCGTGGATGGGCACGCGAAGTCAACCGAACGAGCCGGTTGCGATGGTCAGCATATCACCGCTCCCCCAGGGCACGCACCGGCGGCCGGTCATCCACCGGTCCGTGATGCGGGGGGCCGGATGCCCGCTCGCGAGCCACTCTTTCGCCATGCGCTCTCTGCTCGCCCGCGTCGTCGCCGTGCTCGTGGTGGCGGGCGGGCTCGCGCCGGGCGCTCCTGCCGAGTGGACGTGGCCCACCGAGGGGCCGCGCGTCGTCGTGCGCCCCTTCCTCGCTCCCCCGACCCCCTACGGTGCCGGCCACCGAGGGATCGATCTCGCGGCGGCCGCGAGCGGGGTGCCCGTGCTCGCGGCGACGAGCGGCGTCGTGCACTTCGCCGGGTTCGTCGTCGATAGGCCCCTCGTGACGATCCGGTCTGGGGCTCTGCTCGTGACGGTCGAGCCCGTCGACCCGATCGTGAGTGCGGGTGACCGTGTGGTGGTCGGCGAGGCGATCGGCACGGTGCTGCCCGGGCACTGCGCACGGGCGTGCGTGCACCTCGGGGTGCGGCTCGCGGGCGAGTACGTCTCGCCGCTGCTCTACCTGGGCGGGCTGCAGCGGGCCGTGCTGCTGCCGCTCGAGCCTGCGGCGCCCGCCGCGGCGTCGGGCGGTCCGTCGCGCGCGGTCAGGCGCGCGGGTGGGCGGTGCGGTACACGGAGGCCAGCCGCTCGGCGCTCACGTGCGTGTAGATCTGGGTCGTGCCGAGGCTCGCGTGGCCGAGGATCTCCTGCACGGCCCGCAGGTCGGCTCCGCCGTCGAGCAGGTGCGTCGCAGCCGTGTGGCGGAAGGTGTGCGGCCCCGCCGGTCCGCTTCCCCCACGGTCGGCGAGCAGCCGGGAGACGAGAGCGTAGACGCCGCGGGCCGACTCGCGCGCGCCGCGGGGGCTCAGGAAGAGCGCGGCCCCCGAGGCGGGCGTCGCGAGAGCCGGCCGGGCATTCTCCAGGTAGGCAGAGAGGGCGCGCTGGGCGGGCAGCCCGTAGGGCACGATGCGCTCCTTGGCGCCCTTGCCGAGCACGCGCACGGTGCGCCGCTGCGCATCGAGCCGGTCGAGATCGAGTCCGACGAGCTCGCTCACCCGCAGGGCGCTCGCGTACAGCAGCTCCACGATCGCGAGGTCGCGCACCGCGACGGGGTCGTCGGTGGATGCTCGTACCGCGAGCTCGTCGAGCACCGCGTCGACCTGCGCTCGGCTGAGCACGCGCGGCAGATGCCGGTCGGCGCGCGGCGACTTGAGGCGGGCTCCCGCGTCGTGCGGCGCGCGACCGGTGCGCGCGAGCCAGGCGGTGAAGCCGCGCACCGTCGACGTGCGCCGAGCGAGCGTCGAGGCGGCGAGGCCCTGCTCGTTCTGCCACCACACCCACTCGCGCAGCAGCTCGAGGTCGAGCAGCGCCGGGTCGGGCTCGGCACCGCACTCCTCGACGAACTCGGTGAGCGTCAGAAGGTCGCCGCGGTAGGCGCGCAGCGTGTGCGGCGAGACGCCGCGCTCGAGCTCGAGGGCGCGCACGTGCTCCTCGATCGCCTCACGCAGTGCTGTCGTCGGCTCATGCACGCCTCCAGCATGACCGCCCCGGGCCGGCGACCCGGGGCGCGACACGTCCCGCTATCGCGCGGCGACCGGCTCAGGCTCTGCCTCGAGGCTGCCGCCCTGCGCGTTCGCCCCGCGGGCCTCGGCCTCGGCGATCGTGAGCGTCGGCCGGCGGGGCCACCAGAAGCGGTCGCCCGAGATGAAGGCGAGCGCGGGCACGATGACCGTGCGCACGAGCAGCGTGTCGATGAGCACACCGATGCACACGATGATGCCGATCTGGGTGAGTGTGATGAGCGGCAGCACGCCGAGCACCGCGAACACGGCGGCGAGCAGGATGCCCGCGCTCGTGATGACGGCGCCCGTCGCCGCAAGCCCGCGGATCATGCCTTCGCGCACCCCGAGGTGCTCGGCCTCCTCCTTCGCTCGCGTGACGAGGAAGATCGAGTAGTCGACGCCGAGCGCGACGAGGAAGAGGAAGCTGAACAGCAGCACGTTGGTGTCGATCGCCGGGAAGCCGAACAGCGGCGTCTGGAACAGGAACCACGCGGCGCCGACGGCGGAGAAGAAGCTCGCGACGACGGCGATGAGCAGCAGGAGCGGAGCGAGCAGCGCGCGCAGGAGGACGGCGAGCACGAGGAACACGAGCACGAGGATGAGCGGGATGACCAGGGCCTGGTCTCGCTCTTGCGCGTTCGCGACGTCGAGGGCTCGGGCGTCGAGACCGCCGACGAGAGCCGAGCCGTCACCCACGGTGTCGAGCTCGGCGCGCATCCGCTCGATCGTGGCGAACGCCTCGGCGCTCTCCGGATCGGCCGCGAGAACGACATCGACCTGCACGATGTCGTCCGCCGACTCGCCGAGCGTCGCCTCGTCCACGCCCTCGACGTCGGCGAGCGCCGCGACGACCTCGTCACCGTCGGAGACCGGCGCGATGACCACGGCCGGCGACGAGCTGCCGGCGGCGAAGGCATCGGCAAGGATCTCCTGCCCGACGACGGCCTCGGGCTTCTCGATGAAGCGCTCGTTCTGCGAGAGGCCCACCTGCACGAACAGGAGCCCGCTCGCGAGCGCTCCGAGCGCCACGAAACCGGCGATCGCGACGGTGACGGGTCGCTTGCTGACGCCGCGACCCAGGCGGCCCCACGGGCTGCGCGAGATCGCATCGGGGGCGCCGAAGCGCGGAATGTAGGGCCAGAAGAGGCCGCGGCCGAAGAGCACGAGGGCGGCCGGGAGCACAAGGAGCGCGAAGATCATCGCGACGATGATGCCCGTCGCGCACGCGATGCCCAGCGCGCGGTTCCCCGCGAGCTCGGCGAACACGAGCGTCGCGAGAGCGAGAGCGACGGTGCCGCCGCTCGCGAGGATCGCGGGCCCGGCGCCGAACACGGCACGACGCATGGCCTCGCGCCTGTCCTCGTGCAGGCGCAGCTCATCGCGGTAGCGGGCGATGAGGAGGAGGGCGTAGTTCGTGCCGGCACCGAAGACGAGCACGGAGAGGATGCCCGTGACGGAGGCGTCGAGCACGATGCCGAGGGCGGCCGCGACGCGCGCGGCGATGATGCCGGCGAGGCCGTCCGCGATGCCGACGACCGTGAGGGGCACGAGCCAGAGCCAGGGGCTGCGGTAGGTGACGAGGAGGAGCACGGCGACGACGATGACGGTCGTCAGCAGCAGAGTGAAGTCCGCCCCCTCGAAGACGGCGGCGATGTCGACCTCGAAGCCTTCCGCTCCGCTCAGGTAGACGTCGATGCCGGTCAGCCCCTCGGAGGCGACCGCGCGCAGCTCGTCGGCGCGCTCGGCCTGCACGCCGACGTCGGTGACGATGTCGAGGGGAACGGCGACGAGGGCGACCGTGGAGTCATCCGACACCGCGGGCGGCGGCACGAAGTCCTCGGAGGAGAGCTCGGCCAGGTCGGTGGTGCGCTCCGTGATGGCGGCGATGTCGTCACCGTCGAGCTCGCCGGCCTCGCGCGTGAAGACGAGCAGCGCGGACGTGCCGTCGGCGCTCGGCAGCTGCTCCTGCAGCGCTTCGACCTGCGCGGCCTCGGCGCTGTCGGGCAGCCCGACGGGCGGTGCCGTCTCCTCCTCGTTGCCGGAGCCCGCCGCGAAGATCGCGACGGAGGCGGCGAGGGCGACGACGAGCACGATCCAGGAGGTGCGGGCGGCGGTGATGAACCGGAGCAGAGAGCGCATCGGTGAGGGGATCCTTCGCGGGGGTCAGGTGTGCCGGGCAGTCGAATGGTCGGTGCGCGCCGAGGGTGCGGATCGACGGTGGGATTGTACTTAGATCGTCGTATTACATGAACTTCGAGTCACAGTAGTCATAAACTGGTGGTCATGCAATCGTCCGAGCCCGCAGCACCGTCGATGGCCGCCGTGCGCCCGCCGACGGTGCTGCTGCGCGCGCTGCTGGACGTCACGGAGGAGTTCGAGCGCGCCCTCGGCTCGGAGCTCACGGTCAACCCGACCGACCTGCACGCCATGGAGCACCTCATCATGAGCGGGCCGCTGTCGCCGTCGGAGCTCTCACGGCGACTGGGGGTGACGTCAGCGGCGACGACGACGGTCGTGGACAGGCTCACCGCTCTCGGGCACGTGCGGCGTGAGCCTCACCCGAGCGATCGGAGGGGCATCCGCGTGGTGGCGTCGGAGGCGTCGACGGCGCGCGCGATGGGGCGCATCATGCCGATGATCGCGGGGGTGGACTCGGTGCTCGACGACTTCGACGAGGCGGAGCAGGCGGCGATCACCCAGTACCTGCAGCGCGTCGTCGAGCAGTATCGCGACCACGCGGCGCCCCGCGAGGGTGCCGCGACCGGTGGGGTCGTCAGGCCGCCCGACGCCGGCGATGCGCCGACCGGCGCGCTGACCGCACCGCAGTAGTCAGTCGTCGTTCGCGGCGGCCTCGTTGAGGTTGAGCGGTGAGTTCTTGCTGGAGAGGTTCTCGAGCCGCTCCGCGGCGGGCATGGCGTCGATCATGGGCCGGTAGGTGGCGGCGAACCCGGTCGCTTCGGGGAAGGAGCCGACGGGCACGGTGGAGCTGACGATGCGGTCGTCGTAGACGTGGACGAAGTCGAAGGACTGCCCGCCGTCGACGCCGCTGAGGAGGCGCTGCGCGTCGGCGGCGAGGTCGAGGGTGTAGCACGTAGCGGCGGCGGCGGAGACGGGGACGCCGGCGAAGGTGCTGTGGGTGGAGTAGTGCAGGTGGCCGCCGAGGATGCCGCGCACGTCGGTGCCCGCGATGACCTCGGCGAGGGCCGGCTGGTCGTGCAGCTCGAGCACGGCCATGACTTCGAGGGGGGTCGGCACGGGCGGGTGGTGGACGGCGAGGAGGGTGCCGTGCGGTGCCGGTTCGGCGAGGACGCCGCGCAGCCAGTTGAGCTGCTCGGCGGTGATCTCGCCGTGGTGGTAGCCGGGAACGGTGGTGTCGAGCGAGATGATGCGCAGTCCGCGCACGTCGTAGACGCGGTCTTGGGGCTTGTCGGTGGGTTCTTCGTCGAAGAGGAGACTCGCGTAGGGGGCGCGCTCGTCGTGGTTGCCCATGACCCAGACGAGCTGCGCGTCGAGTCGTTCGGCGACGGGTTCGACGGCGGCGCGCAGGCGGAGGTAGGCGTCTGGTTCGCCGAGGTCGGCGAGGTCGCCGGTGAAGACGAGCGCGTCGGGGTCGATGGGGCCCGCCTCGAGGCGGCGGAGTGCGTCGGCGAGGCGCTGCTCGACGGGCACGGAGCCGTAGAGCTTGCGGCCGTCGGCGAGGAGGTGCGTGTCGGAGATGTGCACGACGACGTGCCCTGCTGGCGGGTACTGCCCCAACTGCGTCATGGGGGAATGGTAGCGGCCCCCGGTGACCGGGTTTCAGGAACGCGCGCGCACCCAGCCTCCAGCGGGGGTGGGCGCGGCGCGGCCGTCGAGCTCGAGCGCGCCGAGGGCGGCGCGAACGCGGCTCTCCTCCTCTCCGACGGCGCGGGAGAGCTCGACGACGCTCTGGGCTCGTCGGGGTCGGAGCGCGTCGAGGACTCGCGTGTGAGCGGCGGGTTCCCGCGTGGTGCCGGGCGTCTCCGTGTCGCCGAGATCGAGGACGGCGTCTCCGCCGAAGGCGAGTTCCATGACCTCGGGCACGGAGGTCACGCACTGCGCGCCGCCGGAGCGCAGCAGACGGTGGCACCCGGCACTCGCGGCGCTCGTGATCGGACCGGGGATGACGCCGACTTCCCGGCTGAGGGTGTCGGCGTGACGGGCCGTGTTGAGCGCGCCGGATCGGTAGCCCGCTTCGACGATGACCGTCGCGCGCGCGAGCGCCGCGATGAGCCGGTTGCGCTGCAGGAAGCGCCACTTCGTCGGTGAGGTGCCGCACGGCACTTCGGAGACGAGCGCGCCCTGCTGGGCGATGCGCGTCAGGAGCGCCTCGTGGCCGCTCGGGTAGAGGCGATCGATTCCTCCCGCGAGCACCGCGATGGTCGCTCCCCCGCTCGCGAGCGCAGCGCGGTGCGCCATGCCGTCGATGCCGTACGCGCCGCCGGAGACCACGGCGACGTCGCGCCCCGCGAGCCCCGCGGCGAACTCCATCGCGACGTGCTCGCCGTAGCCGGTCGCCGCGCGGGCGCCGACGATGGCGACAGAGGGACGGGCGAGGAGCGCGACCGTCCCGCGCACCCAGAGCAGGTGCGGGCGGTGGGCACCCAGGTCCTCGACGGCGAGGGGCCATTCCGGGTCGCCGGGCACGAGAAGGTGCGCGCCGCAGTGCGCCGCCGACTCCAGGGCGCGCACGACGTCCCCGGAGCGAAGCCGCGGGGCCCAGCGGCCGAGGGCATGCTGCGCGTCATCGAGCTCGAGAGCGTGCTCGACCTCCGAGCCGAGCGCCTGCACAAGCGCCTCCGGTGCGGGCTGCGAGAGCAGGAGCTGTGCCGCCTCGACGGGGCCGAGCGCCTGCACGAGGAGCCCGGCGACGGAGTCGCCCGGTTCGACGACGACGCTCCAGAGCACGCGCGCGAAGAGCTCGTCCTGAGTGCGGCGCGCCGCTTCGGAGCTTTCCTGCTCACTCATCTCCTGCACGCTCTTCTCCTGCACTGTCGCAGCGCAGCGTCGCAGGGGAGCCAGCAGCGCGGCGATGCGCTCGGGGTCGAAGCCCCAGTCGACCGTCGTGCCGTCTTCCATGGTTGTCCTCACAGTCCTTGTCGCAGGTAGAGAGCGCGGCCGATGTGGTCGGCGCTCGGGCGGTCGGCTCCGTCGAGGTCGACGATCGACCACGCGATGCGCAGCACGCGGTCGTAGCCGCGCATGGTGAGAGCGCCCCGCTCGAGGGCGCGGTCGAGCGCGGCGCGATCGCGGGGCGCGAGCCTCCAGGTCGGCGACCGCAGCACCGTTCCCGGCACCGCGGAGTTGAGTGACCACCCGGCGCTCCCCCATCTCTCGCGTGCGCGGGCGCGCGCTGAGCAGACACGAGCGCGCGCGGCCGTCGTCGTCACCGCGCCCTCTCCTCCCGCCGTCATCTGGGCCGCGCCGACGCGGCGCACCGTGAGCCGCAGGTCCACGCGGTCCAGCAGCGGCCCCGAGAGCCGCCCGAGGTAGCGGCGACGCATCATGGGAGTGCACGTGCACGCCCCGTCGAGGGACTCGGCCTGGCCGCACGGGCACGGGTTGGCCGCGAGCTTGTGGCTGGGGTTTCCGGCGTGTCCGGTGTTCACTGCCTGATGTGCGGTCATACGTTCGCTGACGTGATCGAGGACCGGACGCGCTGGAGCTTGCATCGAGTTCGTGAAGCATTCTCTCCACCGCTGTTGCCCGAGCTATCGGGTTTCTCAGGAGTTGAGGCGTGGAGTAGATGGCGGTCCGATCTCGCGATCCCAGTGGGCACGCCGTTCCTCATAGCGCCAGACCTGAGTTACGACGTGAAGTTGAACGCGTTCTTCTATTCGGCAGACATGCTGTCGTCGCGAATGTCAACGCGTTTGGGGTACGCGAGAGATCTCAAAGGATTCCTCGACTTCCTCGAACACGCCCGGGTAGGAACCAGCTGGTGGAACGCCGATCAAGAGGACCACCGCGCCTACTTGGTGTGGCGTCGTGAGGACCTGACCGGGCCGCGCGTGAGTCCAGCGACGTGGGATCGGGAAGTGAGCGCCGTGGATCGCTTCTACCGGTGGCAGCTACTGAACGGTCACGTAGCGGCGCATCCGATCCCGCAGCGAGCGAAACGTTCCGGCCGCAAGGGCACTCCGCCGGTGGCATCAGGACAGACCGCGGCAACGTACTCCCATTCGGCAAGACGCGGACTGATTGCCTGGCTCCCGGCTCGGTCCTACCGCATCTGGAGAGATGTCGGTCTCCGCGGGTACGGTTCGGACGGGCTACGCGATCCGCTCTTCCGGGGTCGGTGGGCTGACCGCAACGCCGTCTTCGCTGACATGATGGTCCGCACCGGCCTACGCCTTTCCGAGCAGTCAGCGTTGAGCGTGATAGAGCTGCCAGAGGTTCGAGCCAGCAGCGGGTACCACCGGTTCTGGTTGCCGCCCGCGATCGCGAAGGGAGGCTCCGCTCGGTGGGTGTACGTGCCGACGCGCATCCTTCGCATGCTTCACTCGTACGTCGACATCGACCGGCGGCTCAGCATCACTCAAGCGCAACGACGAGGAGCATACGATCGCCCCGACGCCGGGTTCTTGTACCTCGACGCTCACTTCCGCGCACACGCGACCGCGGAGGGCGCGTCCACGAGAGACAGCTCCGTTCGGTTATCGCAGTTGACTGCCGACGAGCGGCGCCGACTGCTGATGCAGGGGCCGGAGGGCTGGGAACCGGCGTCACTCTGGTTGACCGAGGAGGGGATGCCGGTCTCGACTTCCACATGGAAGGACATCTTCCGGCAGGCGAATCAACGGTGCGCCAACCATGAGATCGGCGTGGCGGCGCATGCACACATGCTGCGCCATACGTTCGCTGTTCTCACGCTGGAGCAGTTGCAGCGGGGGCATATCGCTTCGCTCGCCCACCTGAATCCGGCGCAGCGCACCCACTACACGCGCGTGTTCGGCGACCCGCTCGACTGGGTGCGGCAACGGCTCGGACACAAGAGCGTCACGACCACGCAGGTGTACCTGCATGCTCTGGAGGAACTGGAGATGGAGACGCGGATGAAGCTGGTGTCGGACCCATGGGAGGACTCGCGCGACACCGCGCTGGTCATCACTCACGAGCCCGGATCCGAGCTATGAGCCCCCGCGGAACGACGCGCACCGGACGGGCTGCGGCAATGCCGAACCGCCCGTACGCCGCTCGTCCTCTCACGGTCGGGACACTGGTCGAGTTCCATGGCGAGGACGGCCGCACGTACACATTCGATGTCGGGACCTTGCCGCTGCCCGAGTGGCATGAGGCGCTGGCCGCAAGCTGGGCGGCGAGGATCGGACCAGCGGGCACGCTACGCACTCGCGCCTCGGCGCTGAGCGCGTGGGGCGGTCTGGGACGAATGATCCGCTGCTACGCCCAGATGCTGCAACCGCCCAGGACGCCTGATCAACTCACCATCGACCACGTCGATGCCTACCTGCGTCTCCGCACAGCCGCCGTCGGTGTCTCGCCGGCGGGCGAGGAGTCTCGCATCGCTGCGGCGACGTTCGAGACGCAGCCGCTGGCGAGTCTGGTCGCCCCCGAGGTGCGAGACCGGATGCGCCCGAGGTCTCGGCGCCGCAGGAACCCGCTCCCGGGCTACTCCGACGGCGAGCTCCGACGGATCGTTGCCGCTGCGCGCGCTGACGTGATCGCGCTCCGCGACCGGCTCACGGCGACGACACCTGCTGACCTGACCGGATCAGCCCGGGACCGCCTCGACGCCGCACGGGAAACAGGAAAGGTGTCCGTGGCCGGACTCCCCCTACGCGAGCAGCCTCAGACACGCGCCCGGATAGCACGGCAGCTGTTCGTCACGAACGAGGATCTGACCCCGATGCTCGTCCTGCTGGTGGCGACGACGGGCTGGAATGTGGAAGTCATCAAGGACCTGCCATCCCACCATCGGCGGATCGAGGATCTCGCCGTCGAGCTCGAGGTGACAAAGCGGCGCCGCGGAGCCGGCCGATGGCATCAGACAGTGACCTGGGAGATCGGCCCGTCGAACAAGGAGCTCATGACCCCGGGTGGCGTGTACCTCCTCTTGCACGCGCTGATGGCTCCCGCCCGCGACCTCCTCGCTGACGCCCCCTTCTGGGCGACCTGGCACCGGGCCGGCCAGAGGAAGCAAGGATGTCGGAATCCGTTCGGTCACGAACTGGGCGCGAACGTCTACATTCAGCGGTGGGTACGCGCGCACCAGCTCCTCGCCGACCCCGTGAGCACCGGCGACGACGCCGAACCGCTGGTGCTGAACTTCAACCGGCTCAAGACCAGCATCGATGTTCGCCGCACCCGGCAGATGGGCGGCCATCTGCCCTCCGCAGTGCGCAGCAACAGCACGACCGTCCTGTTCCGCAACTACCTTTCCGGTGATCCGTCCACGATCGACTGGGCTCGCGAGGTGGTCGCAGACGCGCTCACCGACTTGGAACGGACCGCATGGGAGACCCACCAAAAGGCGCTGGCCGGACACGGGCGCCGCGCCCTACGGATCCAGCCGCGCGCCGCGGACACGGACGAGCACATCCCGGGGACGGAGACCGCGTGGGCCAGTTGCGCCGATCACGATCATCACCCGGGAACGGGGCGACGATGCACGGCGAGTTTCCTCGACTGCTTCCATTGCGGGAACTGCGTGATCACCGACGAGCATCTCCCTCGACTGCTCAGCCTTCTGGACGCCCTGGAACAGCGCCGTCAGCACATGACCAACGACGCCTGGTGGGAGCGCTATGGGGCAACCTGGGCGGCCATACGCCGCGAGGTGCTGCCTACGTTCAGCGAAGCGGAAGTCGATCAGGCAGCCCAACACAAACCCGACGACAGCCTCCTCGACCTTGTCGAGCCGACGTGGGAGCAGCCATGACAGTCCAGCTCGCCCGCACCCCGACCAGTGGACCCCTTGCCGACGTGTACGTGCTGCACGGGCGCCCGCTGCGCCCGGGGGTCGAGCTCACTCAGACGGCGCGGTTCGGGGATGACGAATGGCCGATCGGTCCCGCGGCGCTGCAGACCCAACAGCGCAGCCTCACCCTCCGGTTCGACACCGCGACCAAGCAGTACCGGCATGTCCTGAAGCAGTTCACCTACGCGGCCCTGTCCGGCCCGCTCCCGCCCAACGAAGCGCGCCTCACCATCAGCAGCGTCTACTCCGTCTTCTACAACCTCGCCGTGTTCTTGCGTTGGCTCGATGTGAACCACGGCGGCCGCGCACTCTCACTGATCACCGCCGACACGCTCCTGGGATATCATCACCACCTCGCCGTCACCTACCGCAGCGCGACGCGACGACACACCCTGCGAGCTGCGGTCGCGTTCCTGTGGCGATACCGCCACGCCTTTGGCCACGACGCACTACGCCTGGACCCCCGAACGATCCCAGAATGGCGAGAGCGGAACACCTCCCGGACGGAGAACACCACCGCCCGTATCCCAGAAGAAGTCCACAGCCGGCTACTGGTGTGGGCGATGCGGTTCGTGAACGACTTCGCCGAGGACATCCTGACCGCCGTTGTCAAATGGGAGAAGCTGCGACGCCCGCGTCTCCCACAACGCCGCACACGGGAGTTCAACGACGCCAGCGTCTCCCAGTATCTGGCGGAAGCCCGAGCGGCCGGGCACCCTCTGCCAGGTTTCAACGGACAGGTCAACCACGCCGCGATCGCCCGCACCATCGGCTGCAACCGTCGGGCCGTCGACGACCACGCGGACGACTTCGCCGAAGCAGCCAAGACCCTCGGCGTGTCAGACTTCATCTACCTCGACATCGACGTCACCGGACACATCGACGGGGACAGCTGGATCGAAGGCGTCACGCTCGACCCCGCCCGCGACGACTCTCTCGCCGTTCTCACCCAGATGCTGCAAGCGGCCTGCTACATCATCATCGCGTTCCTGTCCGGGATGCGCGACAGCGAGGTCAAACACCTGCGGCGAGGGTGCTCCACCGCTCACCTTGACGGCAACGGCCAGCCCTACCGCTGGACAGTCTCGAGCCTCGCGTTCAAAGGGGAAGACGACCCCACCGGGGTTCCAGCGACATGGGTGATCGGCGCGCCCGCCGCGAGGGCCATCGCTGTCCTCGAACAGGCACAAGACCGGGCGCACAACCGCACGGACTGGCTCTTCGCGCCGATCAAGACCGGACCCGGGACCGGATCGGCCGGGCGACTCGGAAACAAGACGATGACCAACGCCGGCAGCAACCGGCAGCTGAACAGGTTCGTCACCTGGGTCAACGACTACTGCTGCACTCGTGGCCGCAACGACGGCATCCCTGACGTCGACGGCCGCCCCTGGCGGATCAGCACCAGCCAATTCCGCCGCACCCTGGCCTGGTACATCGCCCGCCGGCCCGGTGGCTCCATCGCGGGGGCGATCGCCTACCGCCACCACAGCATCCAGATGTTCGAGGGGTACGCCGGCACTAGTGATTCGGGATTCCGCGCAGAGGTCGAAGCCGAACAAGCTCTCACGCGCGGCGAGGACCTCCTCGCCGTCATCGACCAGCACGATCACACGCGCCTCGCCGGTCCCGCCTCTGATGAAGCGCGGCGCCGGCTCGACCTCATGGGTCAGACCCCGGGATTCGCAGGCACCGTCACCACAGACCGTCGACGCTTCCTGCGCCTGATCAGCGCCCACGATCCCGCAGTGTATCCCGGCAGGTACGTCACGTGCGTGTACTCCCACGACAAGGCGCTCTGCCGCGCGGGCTCGTCAGAATCAGACAGCTCTCCAGACCAGTCGAACTGCAAACCGCTCACCTGCCGCAACGTCGCCCTCACCGAAGACAACATCCAGTCTTGGCGGGAGGAGCTCAACGGGCTCGACGCGCAGCTCGCTTCCCGACCGTCGCTCCCGCCCGCGCTCGAGACGCGGATAAGAGAACGTCGTGATCAGATCACCCAGTTTCTAATGAAGAGCCAGGATCCCCGATGACCCGAGCCGTCTCCCTACCGACCGTCGCGCAAATCGACGATGCCCTCACCGTCCTGCGAAGCGGCAGCGATCGTCCCGTCAGCACGAGCGGCCTCGCCGCGCACTTGGGGCTGTCCAACGCAACCTTCTGGAGACACTTCCCGGCAATCGCGCAACGCGTCTCCGACGAACGACGTGCCGCGCTCCGCGGCCCGAAGCGTTCTGTATCGGAGGCAGAACCGCGAGGCGACGCCGAGGCGAAGCTCCGGCGAGACATCGCCGCGCTGCGCGGGCAGCTCGATCTCGCCGTCGCTCACATCCAGCGGCTCACGCTAGAAAACGAAGCGCTCCGCAGCCGGGCGGAATCACACAGCAACATCATCCGCCTCGACGACGCGCGCTAGCCCGAAGCGATCGAATCGCAGCTACCTGACTTCGAAGGGATCCTCGGTGCCCGTTCACTCCGCGGATGGCCTCGACGTGGGGTGCGGAGAGCCCGCGCGCTTGTGCGCCGGCACAGTTCTCGACCGGTTCCCCTTGGTCATAGACGTGGTGTGAGGAGGAAACCCAGGAGGACGAATGGCGCACCCCGGGGTGGCGAAGCTCGCCGGCTCAGCGTACGATCGCGTCTCGAACACAGTTACTATTTCGGGAGGTTGCGATGATCGTCACCGTCGAACAAAGAACGGCAACCCTTTCGTTCCAAGACGACCGGCCCGTGACGCTTCTCTGGGACCACAAACGGTGGCAGGTGCTAGACGCCCCTACCCGGATCGGCGCGCCCGGCAACCGTTCCTACTCGCCGTTGATCACGCATCCGCCGCGACCCTGGGCAGGATGGCGATTCACAGCCCGCGTCGACGACCGCACACAGACCTATGTCTTCGACCTCCGTGAGACGAACTGCAACAGCTACGAGGTGCTCGGTGTCTACGAATGAGGCCCCTGCTCAACTCCCGCACGGCATCCAATTGCAGCTGCTTCCGCCCAGGTCCGCACGGTTACGCAACCGCCCACCGGAGTGGGAGGTCCTGCTCAACGGCAAACGCATCGGCCGGATTGAACAGTGGAGCGTCAGCAGCTCCTCCTCGACCTTCTACCGCGCCACGGCCATCCACCCCCAGACCGGAGAGCCGATCCCCCTCGAATCCAACACCGACTTTCCCGAACGGGTCGAAAAGGTCGTCGCAGCATGGAACAATCCCGCGCGTTTCGTTCACCGGTCCTCGTGGGAGTGAGTAAACCGGCTGGTGCTCAAGTCCCCCGTGTGACGTGCGGTTCCTGCCCGCGCCGGCATCGCAAGCGGGAACGACGGATCCGGGCGTCAGGCCCTGCCAGGACCGAGCCTGGCTGATCCTGCGAAAGCTGAAGCTGAACGGCGCTCATGCATCCGTGGTGCCTGGGGACTCCCGGGTGAGCGAAAAGCGGACGCGTCTGTCTGGCGTGGTGAGCCAGTGGATCAAGCGACCTCGGACTTCGCGTCGTTCGAGGATCGTTGCATCCTCGATCCACATAAACGCAGTGCCAAAGTCGATGGTTTGCTGGCCGGTAGCTACCTGAAGAGGAACCTCGACCGCCACAGGACCAGGGATCGTATCGACTTCCGCTGCGAGCTCGAGTCCCAAGGCGTGACCCTCTGGGTAGGCGGCAATGACGGACTTCCCTTCGAGGAGTGTGGCCGCGCGTCGCCAACTCGCCACCTGCGCATTGGTTGTTGCCGTGAGGTCCGGAACACGGACTATCGTGCCGGTGTGCTCTTGCAGTCTCGCGAGGGCGTCGACGGGAACTGCGATCGCATCGAGAAGCTCGCGGATCTCCAGAGGGAACTCGACGCCCCAATTCGGATCGGTGCTCGCACTGCGTGCTGGAGCGCCAGTGGAGTCCCACATAGTGGTGTAACGCACGGTGGTCGCGCACGTCGTTGCTGACGTGGACGCGGTCACCGTGTGATCCTTCGAGAAGTCTCTTACCTCCACTCGAAAGGCATCAACACGATGACCGCTCCACACATTGTCGACCCTGCGACCGTTCTGGGTGAAGCCCTCTCGGAGGCGTCGCCGGATTTGATGAGGCATTTGCTGCAGACCATGATCAACGCCCTGCTGTCCGCTGATGCCGACGCTGTGGTCGGCGCCGAGTGGGGCAAGCCCAGCCCTGATCGGGTGACGCACCGCAACGGCTACCGGCACCGTGACCTGGACACTCGCATCGGCACGATCGATGTCGCGATCCCGAAACTACGATCGGGCACCTACTTTCCGGAGTGGCTGCTGGAGCGCAGGAAACGCTCCGAGGCGGCTCTGATCACCGTGATTGCCGACTGCTACCTCGCCGGGGTGAGCACCCGGCGGATGGACAAGCTGGTGAAGACTCTCGGCATCAACGCTCTATCGAAGTCGCAGGTCTCGCGGATGGCTGCCGAGCTCGACGAGCAGGTTGCCGACTTCCGGCACCGGTCTTTGGTCGAGGCGGGCCCGTTCACGTTCGTGGCTGCCGACGCTCTCACGATGAAGGTTCGCGAGGGCGGCCGGGTGGTGAACACGGTCGTGCTGATCGCCACCGGGGTCAACGGCGACGGCCGCCGGGAAGTCCTCGGCCTGCAGACGGCCACGAGCGAGACCGGGTCGGCGTGGAATGCGTTCTTCGCCGACCTCGTCGCCCGCGGGCTCACCGGCGTGCAGCTCGTCACCAGTGACGCGCACGCCGGCCTGAAAGACGCGATCGCAGCGAACCTGCCCGGCGCCACCTGGCAACGCTGCCGCACCCACTACGCGGCGAACCTGATGAGCGTGACCCCGAAGAGCATGTGGCCGGCGGTGAAGGCGATGCTGCACTCCGTCTATGACCAGCCCACCGCCTCCGACGTCCACGCCCAGTTCGATCGGACCCTGGATTACGTCGCCGAGAAGCTCCCCGCGGTCGCCGAGCACCTCGATACCGCTCGGGCCGACATTCTCGCCTTCACCGAGTTCCCCAAAGATGTCTGGTCGCAGATCTGGTCGAACAATCCCAACGAGCGCCTCAACCGCGAGATCCGCCGCCGCACCGACTCCGTGGGCATCTTCCCCAACCGCGACAGCGTCATCCGCCTGGTCGGCGGCGTTCTGGCCGAGCAGACCGACGAGTGGGCAGAGGGGCGCCGCTACTTGGGCCTGGAGGTCCTGGCACGCTCCCGCATGCGGGTGCTGCCCAACAACGGAGACGAGGTGGTCGCCGACACCTTCATCGCGCTCAGCGCATAAAGCGAAGGATCAGCCGTTACACCACTTCCAGGGACTTGACCGGAGCGCCTTTACGCCGCACCCTGACCGTGTTCGGGGATGCCGCTGATGAGATGAACGCCAGAGCATCGCGCACCCCCAGAGCTGGCTGGTTCGAGTAGTCCCCGAAGCGGAACTGTCGCTTGCCTCCTTCAGACGGTGCGTAGCGGTCCTCGACAGTGAACACGTTGTTCCTCTGCCGGAGCACCACACGGATCCCCTTCGAGCCCTCACTCCGCTCGATACGGGTCACCTCTGTCGATGCGATCACCTCACCCTCCGGGGTATAGCTCTCAAGGATGAGATCTGGATCAGCACCGACGTCGTCGCCGAGCGAGACAACCTGCATCGCCGCGTCCTTCAGCGGCCCGCCGAGCCCTCCAGGAGCGTCGATGCTGCCGGCGAAAGCGCCTCGCGGAGTCACGAATGGCGTACCGAAGTCAACAAAATCCTGAACAGCTGCAGCCAAGTCGGAGTCCCGCTCCGCGGTCACTGTTCCCGATACGATGATGGGTCGTTCCGTTGCCGACGCGGCGCACCTGGCGATCACGTCCACTGCCTGCCAACTCTTCCCTGGGCCGTCAGAGTGAATCCAAGTCATCATGAGGTTCGGACGGTCGACCGCCCCGGGTAGTTGCCCGTCCCCCATCCGGAGTTCGTACTTGTAGTGGGGATCCCCCTCCAAGACTGTGAGCGCCTTTGCCAACCGGGACGAAACGGTCGGGACATCCAGAGCCTCGTTCGCTTCGTAAGGAGCGAGCAGCGCAACGACCACTTGGTACGCCTCTTCGATGCGGCTCTTCCCGCCCTCCAAGTAGCAATCGATGACCTCGGGATACTTCGCGGCGAGGGCGTCAATGTATGTCAGGCCATGCCAGACGACAGTATGCGAGCCGCCGTCGTCCAGGCCACGAAGCCAAGACTCGGCTTCGGGTGTTGGGTCCCATGGCGTGACTAGGTGCCACTCCTCGACGTTGAGTGCTTCCCAGCGTGGGTCTGACTGAAGACGAGACCACGACTCCTCGACCCTGTCCTGCTGATTCGCCGAGAGCGGTTTCGTGTAGCGCTTGACCTGGTAGACGACGTCACCCCCGTCTGCCGCTGCCCCTCGGTCAAGGATGTCCACCCCGCCATCACCCCTCGATGGCGTTATGCGTACGGAGTTTGGGTGCTCCCGATTGATGAGCATCGCGACAACTGCCTCAATGTCGTTGCCCTCATACCGTTCCCACGCAATGCGCGTCATCGATTCCCGCTCTCATCGTCCACGGCGCTGGCGCCTACCCACACCATGAGGTCACGCTAGCGGGGCTCCGCAGGGCCCGGGCCGAACGGCACCCACGGCCACGAGGACCCAACACCGGGTCAGGCTCCGTGTCTTGTGAGCTCGTGCGCGGTTGCGAACTGAGTCAAGAAGCGCGCCTACGCGGTTCACCTTTGGTGCACTAGGTTCCAGATGTGAATGAGCACGCAAAGCCGCAGTCGCCGCCCACAGGAAGTCGTAGGTTCCTAAGTCCTCATGAACGCAGCGTCGTCGTGGATACGAAATCCACGGTCGAACTTCGCGATCTCGCAAGCTACGCCCGGGATCTGGAACTCGCCGCTGAGTATCTTCGGCACTACCTTGCGGGCGACATTGAGGAGGACGCGAACTACGCATCGCCCCTTGACGCAATGGCGATGATGGCGATCGTCATGTATGCACGCACCTTCTCCAAAGGCGTGCGCAGTGCCGCGGGGCCGGACCTTAGCCAGCTCAGTCCGGATGAGACGGAGCTTCACCAGTACATCCTTGATGTGCGAAACAAGTATCTTTCCCATTCGGTGAATGGGTTCGAGCACGTCGAGGTAGTCGCATTCCTCACCACGTCCACACCCACGAAGCGGGCGATCACCGGCATCGGGAACGTTCACACTTCGCTGAGCCGCATGGACCGCAAGTCTGCCGAGGCTACTCTGGCCCTGTGCGATCGTCACTCCGCAGCACTACAACGCAGGATGCAAGCGCTACACGTGAGAATCACCAAGGAACTCCTTGCGCTCGGTGTGACCGCCGTCTATGAGTTGCCTGATCACACTGACCCGCGGATTGACCAGAGCGCAGCACGCAGGCGGCGCAAGTAACCAAGGAGCAGCATCCATACGAGGTGCCAAGAGGCCACGGGTGGCGCGGGCAGAAGATGATCACCGATTTGATGGCGCCCCCGGACTCCGAGTCCTCGAATGCCTGCTGATGTCGTCGAACTCAAGAGCCCGCGCTGCGCGACCGGTCTGGCTGGCGACGCGACCGCGTAGGCTCGCAACATGGCCGTCCATCGTGATCGCGTCGCGCAGCACCCGCCGAGATCGTGATGCATTCGACGAGCGAAAGGCGGCTGTCGTGACGCTGGTCATGGGCATCGTCAACGTGACCCCGGACTCGTTCAGCGACGGCGGCCGGTACCTCAACGCGGACGCCGCGATCGCACACGGCCGCGCCCTTCGCGCAGCCGGAGCCGATCTAATCGATGTGGGCGGCGAGTCGACCCGGCCCGGTGCGCAGCGGGTGGCTCCTGCGCTCGAGCAGGACCGAGTGCTGCCTGTGGTGGCCGCCCTCACGGCCGACGGCGCGATCGTGAGCATCGATACCGTGAACGCCGCGACCGCTGCGGCGGCCGTCGCGGCGGGCGCGCGCATCGTCAATGACGTCTCGGCTGGCCTCGCCGACCCCGAGATGCTCCCGGCCGTAGCGGCAACCGGCGCCGACATCATCCTGCAGCACTGGCGCGGGCCGTCCTCCGACATGTACGCGCAGGCGACATACGGTGATCTGGCGCGCGAGCTGGTCGCCGAGCTCGACGGCCGCGTGCGCGCCGCGGCCGAGGTCGGTATCTCGCCCGATCGTGTGATCGTCGACCCCGGGATCGGCTTCGGAAAGCGCGGCGCGCAGAACTGGCAGGCGCTGCACGCTCTCGACCGGATCATGGCACTCGGACCGCGCGTGCTGGTCGGCACGAGCCGCAAGCGCTTCCTGGCGGACGCGCTCGGCGAGGACGCGTCCGAGCAACGCCGCGACCTCGCCACGGCGGTGACGAGCGTGCTCGCCGCGCAGGCCGGGGTCTGGGCCGTCCGCGTCCACGATGTGATCGCGACACGCGATGCGCTTTCGGTATGGCAGCGGTGGGAGAACGCGACATGACCGAGCGGATCCTGCTTACCGGCATCCGCGCCACCGGCCATCACGGCGCGCACGGCCGCAATCTTCCCTGCCGTCCTCCAGCGGGTGTGGGACTCGCGCTCTAGTAGATGATCACGGGTTTGATGGTGCCCCCGGACTCGGAGTCCTCGAATGCCTTGTTGATGTCGTCGAACTCGTAGGTACGGATGAGCTTGTCGAACGGGAAATCGCCCTTCTCGTACATTCGGATGAGCTTCGGGATGTACAGCTGCGGGACGGAGTCTCCCTCGACGACGAGACTGAGTTTGAGGCCGGTGAGAAGGAGAGTGCCGATGTTGAACGGTGCCTCCGTACCCAACGGTGCGGCGCCGACGAGCGCACCGTGCCCGCGAGTCGCCAGGGAGGCCAGCATCTGGGGGAAGACGTCTTTGACGCCCGTGGAGTCGAGAGCGAAGTTGACCCCTTCGCCGCCGGTGATGTCACGAATAGCCTCCACCGGGTTGGTGTCCCGGGAGTTCACGGCATGGGTTGCACCCAGCTCGCGGGCGAACTCCAGGCGTGACTCGACGATGTCGACCACGATGACTGTGGTCGCACCTGATGCGATGGCCGCGAGCATTCCTGCCATCCCGACAGCGCCGGTACCGAAGATGGCGATGGATGAGCCTGGTCCGGGCTGAAGAACGTTGAGGACGGCGCCGGATCCGGTCTGAATGCCGCAGCCGAGAGGACCGAGAATCTCTAGCGGGACGTTCTCGGGGACTTTGACGACGTTCCTGGCGATGACGTTCGTCACGGATGCGAACGAGGACTGACCGAAGAAGTTCGAGGAGATCTCGCCGTCGTGATCTGTGAACATCTTGGAGCCGTCGGGACGCGAGCCTCCGAAGTTCAGCGGGTAGAAGTCGACGCAGTACGCCGGGTGCCCGTCGACGCAGTGGGCACAAGCACCGCACGCGGCCGGCGCCAGGACGACGTGATCGCCCGGTGCGACGGTGGTGACGCCCGCTCCCACCCGCTCCACGATGCCGGCACCCTCGTGCCCGAGGACGGCGGGCAGCGGCGTCGGGTACCACTGGTCGCGCACGATCGCGTCCGTGTGACACACGCCGGATGCGACGAGTCGAACTTGAACCTCGTCTTCGCGAGGTTCATCCAGGTCGAGTTCTCGTATCTCGAGCGGGGTGTGGGGCGCCGTCGCGACAGCAGCACGAATCCTCATTGATTTCCTCTTCTGCAGGTGCGGTGCCGCGGTGCGGCGATCCTCGATCAGACTGCGGAAGTGGTCTGGTGTCCTCATGAGCGCGGGACGGATCACGCGATCTGGTCTACATCGACCACTCTCGCAACACGCTACGCAGAGCGCCTAACTCGCTGAATGACCGGATTCGTCTGCGTTGATACGTTCCCGATCCGAATCGGGTGCGCTGCTGTCGCGGAGGTCTCCTTCACCGGCGATCGTGCCCGATTCTCGATACCGTGCGGCGAGCTCGCTGCGTGAGCGGATGCCGAGTTTCCCGTAGATGCGGGTGAGGTGGTACTGGACGGTCTTCGCCGAGATGTAGAGCTCGGAGGCGACCTCCCGGTTCGACTTCCCGTTGGCGACGAGGCCCGCGACAAGACTTTCCTGCGAGGTGAGCTCCAGATCGGGTTGTCCTCCACGCTGTGCCCCGATTCCTGCCGCGGCAATCTCCCGGTCGCATCGCTCGATGTAGCGTGTTGCTCCAAGTCGCGCGAACAGCTGCCGGGCCGACCACAGTGCGGTGTCGGACTCGCGTCGCTTGCCGGCACGTCGGAGGGACTGGCCGTAGGCGAACCACAGACGCGCCCGATCCACCTCCAGCGGCAGCCCTTCGATGCTGTGCAACGCGTCCTCGAACGTTCGCCGCGCATCCTGTATCTGACCCTGCGCCGCATGCAGTCGCCCGAGAGGCAGCCCCAGCCGGGCGAGCGAGACGATGTCGCCGCGGCGTTGAGCCAACGCGATCTGCGGCTCCAGGAACGTCTGCGCCTCCTCGAGGCGACCCTCCATGACGAGCGCATTCGCGTATATGTCACCCCAAGGCCAGAAGCCGGGTTCGTTGACAGGGTCGTCGGGTGCGCGGTCGGCCAGCGGCGAGAGCGTGCGCACGACGCCGCGGTAGTCGGCGGAGGTTTCGGCCGCGCTGGCCCGCGCGATCAAGCTCGGCAGCTGCATCACGAGGTAGTCGGTCGACACGCTCGAGCCGCGTTGCAGGCTCGCAACAGCTCTTTCGTCGTCGTTGCGCATGGCGTGGATCTGGCTGATCGTCCACTCCAGAAGCGGCACGAAGAAGGCCATCCCGGAGTGCTCGACGATCTCGAGGCCGCGGCGTGCGATGTCCAAGGCGTGATCCCAGTCCCCCACGAGGAACAGCACCCGCGCTAGCCACGCGTGCGCCCAGGCCGAGATGCGCAGCGAGCCGCCGCCAGCTCAGGGTCGCTCGCCGGGTCCACGGTTCGCCACGCACGAGACAACCTGGCGTCCGCCTCGGCCGGCTGACCTTGCACCACGGCAAGGTATCCGAGGACGGCATCGTGCAGCGTGGTCTCCCGAAGCCGGTCGACCTGCGGGAGGAGGTCTCGCGCGGCGAGCGTATCGCCGGCCGCGACGAGCGCGTCGATGGCTCTCACCCGTCGCTCTTCCTTCAGCCCCTCGGCGTGGGACGGAACCTCCACGATGCCCCCGTCGTGCTGTTGCCTTTCGCCGTCGAACCCCATCCGACGGCCCGTCCGTTGCGCGGCGCACCGGCTTCCCTGCTGTGGCGAAGCGACGCCGGCCTGGACTCTTCAGACATGCAGCTGACCGTCCTGGGTCCGCGGGTCGCCGAGCACGCCTTCGTTCTTGCGCTCACTCTGGCCCCGCTCAGTCGCGGCGAAGTGCGACTGGCCCCACCCGGGTGGGGCGAGATCCACATCCTCAAGCGCCGCCTCCTGACCGATGATGCCGATGTCGACCGGATGCTCGACGCCCTCGGCGTGGTGAGGGACCTGGCAGAGACGGCGGCATTCGCGTCCGTCGGCTGCCGCGAGCTCGCGCCCACCCCGTTCGCTCGCAGCCTGACCGGTCTGCGCGAGTATGTGCGGCGCATCGCAGGACGGGCGGGGCGGGCAGGCGGGACCTGTGCGATGGGGATCACTCCGTCGTCGGTGGTCGATTCTCACCTTCGTGTCCACGGCGTGAGCGCGCTTCGCGTCATCGACGAATCAGTCCTGCCCGCGCCAACCGCAGTGAACCCGAACGCCGCGACCATAGCGATCGCCGTGCGCGGCGCCGAGCTGCTGCTCGCCGGCACCCCCGCCGAGCGCTCCCACGCCGCCTGACGTGACGCCAACCCAACCAACCCGGAAGGAAACCACCATGACGAATGTGCTCGATGCCGCACCGCAGCTGCTCGACGAACACCCCTGGCGCGGCCAGATCTACAGCGGAGGATGGCGGGAAGGACGCCGAGGCGCCGCGGCAAGCGTGGAACCCGCCACGGGTGCGAGCCTGGCCGAGTACGGCGTCGCCGACACACAGGATGTGTTCGATGCCGTTCGCCGCGCCACCGAGGCACAGCCGTCCTGGGCTGCTACCCCCGGGCCCGAGCGAGCGGCGCTCATCCGCCGTGTCGCGGCGGTGCTGGAAGAGAGCCGGGGCGAGTTCGAGACGTGGCTGATCCGCGAGGGCGGTTCTGTGCCGGGAAAGGCGCAGTTCGAGGTGAACCTGGTCCTCAGCGAACTGTGGGAGGCCGCCGCCCTTGCCACCCAGCCGTGGGGGGCGCTGCTGCCCACCAGTGAGGCGGGACGCGAGAGCTTCGCCCGCCGCGTTCCCATCGGTGTCGTCGGCGTCATCAGCCCGTGGAACTTCCCTCAGATTCTCTCCATGCGCGCCGTGGCTCCCGCGCTGGCCCTGGGCAACGCGGTCATCCTGAAGCCCGACGTGCACACGGCCATCTCGGGTGGACTGCTCCTCGCCGCGCTGTTCGAGAAGGCTGGCCTGCCGGACGGGCTGCTGCACGTCCTCCCCGGCGGGGCAGACGTCGGTGCGGCAGTGGCCGAGGCCCCCGGAATCGGGATGGTGTCGTTCACCGGGTCGACCGCGGTCGGCAAGCTCGTCGGAGAAGCAGCCGGACGCACGCTGAAGCGCGTCTCGCTGGAGCTCGGCGGCAACAACGCACTGCTCGTCCTCGACGATGCCGACCTCGACGTCGCCAGCTCGGCCGGCGCGTGGGGCGCGTTCCTGCACCAGGGGCAGGTGTGCATGACAGCCGGCCGTCACATCGTCGCCGAATCGGTCGCCGATCGCTACATCGACCTGCTGGTCGAGCGGGCGAACCGTCTGCCGGTGGGCGACCCGTTCACCGAGCCGGTCGCGCTGGGACCACTGATCAACGAGCGGCAGGTGGCCAACGTGGACCGCATCGTCCGCGAGACCCTCGCCGCCGGCGCGACGCTGCGTGCGGGTGGGGTGGCCAACGGCGCCTACTACAGCCCGACAGTGCTCGCCGACGTCACGACGAGCATGCCGGCCTTCTACGAGGAGATCTTCGGTCCTGTCGCTCCGGTCATCGTCGTCAAAGACGACGATGAGGCTGTCCGCGTCGCCAACGAGACAGAGTACGGACTCGTCGCCGCGATTCAGACCGGCTCGCTGGACCGTGGCCGTGAGGTCGCCGACCGGTTGCGCACCGGCATCGTGCACATCAATGACCAGACCCTCAACAACGACGCCTACGCACCGTTCGGGGGCACGGGGGCATCCGGCAACGGCGCCCGATTCGGTACACAGAGCAGCTGGGATGAGTTCACTCAGTGGCAGTGGATCACTCAGAGGCGAACCGCCCACGGCTTCCCGTTCTGATCGCCCCTGACGTACTGCCCGCGCTGGAGGATCCGGCGCGGGCAGTACTCGATGGTGCGCCCGGTGCGGCACCATCTGACCGGCAGCTGCAACTAACGCGGGTCGCGATGAGAGTGAGCGTGCTGATCGTGGCGCGCGATCGCGGGAAGCGGTCGGACCGGCCATCCTCTCGCCTCGCTGAAGCAGCCCAGTCGAGGAAGCGGCCGGCACGGCTGAGGCGGTTATCGCTCCCCGGTCAGAGTGAGGTGCTGACGGAGGGGGAACAGCTCCACCCGGCGAGCGGCGATGCCCCACAGGCCACGAGGCAGCAGCAAGGTGATGACGATCGCGATGACGCCGAGCACCACCAGGTACCAGGTGCCGAACGGAGACAGCCAACGTTCGAGGACGAAGAAGATGATCGCCCCGACGATGGGGCCCTCGATCGTGCCGAGCCCGCCGATGACGACGATGAAGATCATCCAGACCGCGAAGTCGACGCGGAACATCGAATCCGGGCGCACTTGCAGTGTCGACAGCGCAAGCAGACCCCCGGCGAGAGCGCAACCGGCTGCTGCGACGACGAACACGATGCGCTTGCCCCGCATCACCGGGACGCCCAGGGATGCGGCGGCGACCGGTTCGTCGCGGATCGCGGTGAACCCGCCGCCCAGCCGTGATCGCATCAACAAGTACGCGGCCCCGACGACGACGACGGTCGCGGCGAGTCCGACCCAGAAGACCGTGGCGCTGCGCCACGCGGGTGTGGTGCCGAGCGCGGCGGAGGGCAGTGTCAGTGTTCCGACGCTGCCGTTGAGAGCGGGCACGCGCGACACGATCTGGCGGACGACTTCGGCGACCACCCATGTCGCGATCGCGAAGTAGCCGCCGCTCAGCCGGAACACCAGGAAGGAGACCGGGATAGCGAGTGCGGCGGCGACGACTGCGCCGCCGACGATCGCGAGGTAGGGGTTGACGCCGCCGAGCGTGGCGAGTGCGACGAGTGCGTACGCGCCGACTCCGATGAACGCTTGCTGGCCGATGGAGACCATCCCGGCGTACCCGGCGAGGAGGTTCCAGGTCGTGCCGATGATGATGAAGAAGAACAGGCGCACGAGTGCGTCCTGCACATCCGAGGCGAACAGGAAGGGCATGACGGCCAGGAAGATCACCAGTGGAGCCGAGGCGACGCCGCCGATCAGCGACACGCGGGTGCCGCGGGTCAAGCGGAAGTCGGGGATGGTTGTCGAGCTCATCACTGCACCGCCTTCTGGAACAGACCGGTGGGTTTCACCGCGAGGATGGTGAGGAAGACGAGGTTGGCGATCAGCACGCCGTACCCGCCGGTGAGCTGGTTGCCGAACGCCTGGGCGAGCCCCAGGATGATGCCGCCCGCGAGCGTGCCCCACAGGCTCCCCAGCCCGCCGATGATCACCGCTTCGAACGCGAAGATGAGCTGGTCGTTGCCCGAGACCGGCGTGAACTGGGTGCGCAGCCCGAGGAACACACCGGCGATCGCGATCGTCGCGAAGGCGATCGCGGTGGCCAGCGCGTAGATGCGGCGGTTCTCGATGCCCATCAGTTGCGCCGTCATCTGGTCGTCGCTGACCGCCCGCATGGCCCGCCCGTAGCGGGTCCGCGCGAGGAACAGCTGCAGCACCACGATGACCGCCACCCCGACGAGGGCCGCCAGCAGCGGCAGCGCGCCGATCGAGATGCCGTCGGCAAGGGGGATGCTCCAGGCTGCCAGTCCCTCCGACGGCAGAGCCCGGCTGTCGGCGGAGTAGACCTCCTGCAGCGAACTGGAGATGATCACACCGATGCCGAACGTCACGATGATCGGCGCAAGCCCGCCCTGTTCGATCGCCGCGTTGAGCACGAAGGTTTGCAGCAGCCAGCCCACACCAGCCAGAACGGGCACCACCACGAGCAGGGCAAGCCACCATGACATCCCCGTGATGGTCATCACCGACAGCGCGAGGTACGCGCCCAGCACGGCGAGCGTGCCGTGGGCGAGGTTGACGATGCGCATGACACCGAAGACGAAAGACAGGCCCGCCGCCAGCAGCGCGAAGAAGCCGCCGGCGAGGATCCCCTGGATTGCCGCGTTCACCCACTCCATGAGCGCCCCCTCACATTCCGAAGTACGCCGACGCGAGCTGGTCGCGTGAGAACTCGTGGCTGTCGCCCTCGAGGACCGTCCGACCCTCGAGCAGCACCTGCACGCGGTCGGCGACCGCCAGCGCGTGGTGCACGTCCTGCTCGACGACGAGCACCGTGGTGCCCTGGCTCGTGATCGCCGGCAGTGCTGCATAGACCGCCTCGACCGCGACGGGCGCCAGCCCCAGCGAGACTTCGTCGAGCATCATGAGAAGCGGGTTGCTCATGAGGGTGCGGGCGATCGCGGTGGCCTGCTGCTCGCCGCCTGACAGGGTGTGGCCGAGCTTGCCGCGGATGTCGCCGACGAGCGGGATCGCGTCCATCACCGTCCGCAGTCCCCACGGGCCCGGGCGCCGGGAGAACCCGCCCACCAGGAGGTTCTCCTCGACGGTCAGGCTGGGGAAGATCCGCCGTCCCTCGGGGGTGAGCCCGATGCCGCGTCGGACGCGGCGCGGCGCCGTCACGCGGGACACGTCATCCCCGTCGAACACGATCGATCCCTCCGCGGGCGGGAGTATCCCGGCGACGGCTTTCATCAGCGTCGACTTGCCCGCTCCGTTCGCGCCGATGACGGCGAGCACCTCGCCGGCATCGACATGCACGTCGATGCCGTGAAGGGCCTCGAAGTGGCCGTAGCGGACGACCAGGCCGTGCACCTCGAGCAGCGTCATCCGCTCTCCTCCCCCGTGGTGAACGTGGTGCCGAGGTAGGTCTCGACCACTTCGGGGGCGTGCATGACGTTCGCGGGTGTTCCCTGCGCGAGGATGCGGCCGAAGGCCAGGCACATCAGTTCGTCGACGACGGCGGTCAGAGCGTGGACGATGTGCTCGATCCAGATGATCGTCAGACCGGACTCCTTGAGTTCGCGGATGAGCCCGACGAGGGCGGGCAGCTCATGGTCGTTGAGGCCTCCCGCGATCTCGTCCAGGAGGACGAGCCGCGGCCGCGTCGCGAGCGCGCGGGCCAGCTCGAGCCGTTTGCGATCCAGCAGCCGCAGGTCGCCCGCGCGCGTGTCTGCCAGGTGCAGCAGTTTCGTCCGATCCAGTGCCTCCACTGCGAGCGTGGCCGCGCCCCGGCCGCGTTCGCCCGCCCCGTACGAGGCGCCTACGAGCGCGTTCTCGAAGACGGTCATGTCGGTGAACGGCCGCGGGATCTGAAAGGTTCGGGCGATGCCGGCGCGGGTGCGTCGGGCGGTGCTGACATCGGTGAGGTCGGCGCCGGCGAAGGTGACGCGTCCGTCGTCGGGCCGGAGGACGCCCGTGATGAGCGAGAGCAACGTGGACTTGCCTGCGCCGTTCGGCCCGATGACCCCGAGGGCCTCACCGGCCTCGACGGCGAAGGTCAGCCGGTCTGCGGTGACGACCGACCCGAACCGTTTGGACAGCCCATCGATCTCCAGGATGTTCGTGCTCATCTCGCTCTTCCCTCGGTGCTGGGGCACGTGCATGCCCCAGCACCGGCGTCGTTACTGCAGCGGCTGGACCTGCCCGCCGAGCGGGATCTCCGGAGCGGTCGAGTTCGCGACGACGACGAGGTCGTACGGGAACCGGTCGCCTTCGACCCACTGCCCGCCCACGAGCGGGCTCGCCGCCGTGTTGGGGTACGGTCCGGCGGTGAAATCGAGTGGGCCGACGATGGAGTCGATCGCGAGGGCTCCGACGGCGGTGTCGATGTCGGCGCCGTTCGTGCTGCCTGCGCTGTCGATCGCCGCGACGAGCACTTCGAACAGAGCATGGGAGAAGCCGAGCGCCACGGTCCACTGCTTGCCGGTCGCGTCCTCGTATGCGCTGGCGAGGTCGCCGGCGCTCTGCCCGGTGAGGCTGGAGCTGAACGGGGCGGTTGGCGTCCACCACACCTCGGTCGTGAATCCGATCGGATCATCGAATGCGGCGATCGCGGCGGGGAACTCGATCGCCTTCGCCATCGACACGACTTTCGGTGTCCACCCCTGCTGCTGCGCCTGCTGCCAGAAGGCGGCGAAGTCGGGGGGCGGCACGACGCCGGTGAGGATCTCGTCGCCGTTCGCCTTGAACGTGTTGATGATCGAGGTGAAGTCGGTCGTTCCGGGGTCGTAGAGCGTCGGAACATCCAGGGTGTACCCGTTGCCGCTGCCCTCGAAGATGCCGGGCAGCGCACCGCTCCACGCCTGACCGTCCGGATCGTTCGGGAAGAGCCCCGCGACCTTCTTGTTCGTGTCCACCTGCGTCCAGATGTCCTGGTACACGGTCGCGATATCGCCGAGACCCCAGAAGAAGTGATGCACCCACGCCAGCGGCTCCTTGTCGGCCAGCTCCGCCGGGCTCGATGCTCCGTGAACGCTCAGCGCCCACGGCTCCAGCGGGGTGTCGGCGGTGATGCAGGGAACCCCGGCATCGATGCATTGCAGCGACACCGGCACGGTCGTCTCCGGTGTCGCGTGTGCCAGCAGCACGTCCGCTCCCGCGGCCAGCAGCTTCTGCGCCGCCTGGCTGGCTCCGTCGGCGGTGGAACCGGAGTCCTCCAGCCGGATGTCCACGGCGACTTCGTCGCCACCGACCTCGAGCGGATGCTCGTCGAACCACGACTGCAGCTCATCGACCACCCAGCGGTCAGGTTCACCGAACGCGGCAAGCGCCCCGGTGAGCGGCGTGACGAATCCCACCGTGAAGGTGCCGGGGTCGTCGGACGCGCCGGACTGCGGCGCATCCAGGCTCTGGCATCCCGTCAGCACGACTGCGACGGCCGCCACCACACCCAGCGCGACAACACGTCCATGTGTTCTGTTCATGTGCGTCCTTACACACTCGTGGAGCTACGGCTTCCGCCGCATTGCTCCTCTTCCTCGGGTTGGAAACCGATGATTGCATGCGATCCCTGCGCCCGGAACCCGTTATCCAGACCGGCCTCCTCTGAGTCGAGACCTGTATCGGATGGATCGGTGCCGACGCACCAACCATGGATGATTCAGACGCTGTAAATATGAATAGAGAGGATTTATGTCATTCATTTCACCGAGTGCGCCGCTTAGCCTGCCTCTAGGTCGAAGGCGCAAGGAGGCACGATGTCGATCGAGACACGTCAATTGCGCTACTTCGTCGCCGTGGCCGAAGAACACCACTTCGGACGCGCGGCCCAACGTCTGCTGATCGCCCAGCCTCCGCTGTCGCAGCAGATCCGAGTGCTGGAGAGGTCATTGGGTACGGAGTTGCTGACACGCACGACGCGGAAGGTCGAGCTGAAACCGGCAGGAGAGCTTCTCCTGGAGCGAGGTCGCCGCATTCTCGCCGAGCTCGACGCGCTGGAAGATGAGGTCAAGAAGGTCGGTGACGGCTTGCAGGGCTCGCTGCGCATCGGATTCACAGGCTCCACGACCTATGGGCTGATGCCGCGCGTGGTCCGCGAGGCAAGCCGCGCGTTCGACGGGGTGGCCCTTGCCGTCAGTGGTGAGATGCTCACCCCGCAGCTGGTCCGTGAACTGGAGGATCAGCACCTGGATGTGGTGGTGCTGCGCGCGCCCGTACCGCCGGCCGAGATCAGCCACGTCACGGTTGCGCGCGAGCAGATCGTGGCCGCGATTCCGTCCAACTCGCGACTGGCCGACCGTGCGACATTGACGTTCGACGACTTCGCCGATCAGGTCATGGTCGGATATCCCGAGGACTCTTCGATGTCACAGGCCATCACCGCCCGCCTCCTCGACCACGGCCTCACCCCGCGCTACGCGCACCGCGTGCGCGAGACGTCAGCGCTGCTCTCGCTCGTCGCCGCCGGGATCGGACCTGCGCTGGTTCCGCAGTCGGCAACCTCGCTGAACCTCGGTGGCACGGTGTTCCGCGAAATCGAGGACGCGCCCACCACTGAGCTGGCCGTCGCCTGGCGGACGAACGACAGCTCTCGCCTGGTCGAGCGCTTCGTCACCTTCCTCACCGAGGTGATCCGCGACGTGCGGGGGGAGGTCAACCGGTGATCATCGACGAGGTCGAAGCCATCCCCTATCGAATCCCGATGAGCAAGCCGCTGCACTTCGCCAGCGGCGCCGTGCACGACATCGAGCACGTGCTGCTGCGGATCACGACGTCCGAGGGCATCGTCGGGATCGCAGATGTGCCCCCGCGCCCATACACGTACGGCGAGACCACGGCATCGGTCATCGGCATCCTCACCGGCCTGTTCCGGGAGGTCCTGGTGGGCGCAGATCCGTTGGATCGCGCGCAGATCCACGCGAGGCTTGCCCGCACGGTCGGCAATCCGACAGCGAAGGGTGCCGTCGACATCGCCGTGTGGGACATCATCGGCAAATCACTCGGTGTGCCCGTGCACCGCCTCCTCGGCGGGTACACGCGGAAGCTTGCGGTCTCGCACATGCTCGGATTCGACTCCGCAGCGGCCCTGGTCGATGAAGCGCACTCGTACATTGAACGCTTCGGCATCCGCACCTTCAAGGTCAAGGTCGGCCGACGCCCGCTCGCGCTGGACATCGAGCTCACCCGGTCCCTGCGGGAGGCTCTCGGCCCAGACGTGGAACTGTATCTGGATGCGAACCGCGGATGGACGGCCACGGAGGCGCTGCAGGTCCTCGACGCCACATCCGACCTGGGCCTGACGTACTTCGAGGAACCCGACGACGCCCGCGAGATCCTGGGCCGTCGGAGCCTCGTGCAGCTCTCGCGCATCCCCATCGTCGCGGACGAGTCCGCGCCGTCGCTCGGCGACGCCGCCCGCGAGATCCAGACCGGCGGCGCGACAGCCCTGTCGATCAAGACCGCTCGCACCGGGTTCACCGAGTCGCAGAAGATCCTCGGGTACGCCGAGGCCCTCGGCATCGATGTGCTGATGGGCAACCAGATCGACTCCCAGCTGGGCAGCATCGCCACCGTCACGTTCGGGGCCGCGTTCGAGTACTCCTCACGCCGCGCCGCCGAGCTGTCCAACTTCCTCGACATGGCCGACGACCTCATCGCCGATCCCATCCGCATCGAAGACGGCTTCGTCACCGCCCCCACCGGTCCCGGCGTGGGCACCGCCATCGACGAGGAAAAGCTCGCCGCCTACCGGATCGACAGGGGGTGACCGGGATGCTCTACCTGGTCCGGATGGACGTGCATCTTCCCGCTGACATGCCAGCGGCGGCCGCCGAAGACATCAAGCTGCGCGAGAAGGAGTACTCGCAAGCGCTCCAGCGAGACGGTCGCTGGAAGGAGTTGTGGCGGGTCGTCGGCGAGTACGCGAACTATTCGGTCTTCGATGTCGCCGGGAACGAAGAGCTGCACGAGATCCTCAGTGCCCTGCCGCTGTTCCCGCACATGGCGATCACGGTCATCCCGCTCGCCACCCACCCGTCCCGAGTCGACGTGCCCGCGCCGGCTCACACTCACACAGAAGAAACGCAAAGGAGCACTCATCATGACTGACGCCAGCTTTCAGGCGGAGACGACGGCGAAGGCGGCCGAGTCCGGCGCCAACGCAACCGAGAACTTCCTCGAGCGATCGCGCGCCGCGTTCGATGGCGTCGTCGTCGACCACGCGCGTGTGAGCCGCCTCGCCGGCCGTGCGATCCAGGCCCTCAACGACATCATCGTCGAGGAGAAGCTCACCTATCCGGAGTACAACGCGGTCAAAGCGTGGCTCATCAAGGTCGGCGAGGACGGCGAATGGCCGCTGTTCCTCGACGTGTGGCTCGAGCACTCCGTCGAGGAGGTCGCAAGCGAGCACCGCAAGGGCAGCAAGGGCACCATCGAGGGGCCGTACTACGTGCCCGATGCACCCGAGCATGCGTGGGACGGCACGATCTCGATGCGCGAAAACGAGCCCGGCGACCCGCTGCTGTTCAGCGGGCAGGTCCGCGCCGTCGACGGCACACCGCTCGCGGGCGCCCGCATCGAGCTGTGGCATGCCGACGACCTGGGGTTCTACTCCCAGTTCGCGCCGGGCCTTCCCGAGTGGAACCTCCGCGGCGTCTTCATCGCGAACGAAGACGGCAAGTATGCCTTCAACACGGTCCGACCCGCGCCCTACCAGATCCCCACCGAGGGCGCGTGCGGTGTGCTCATCGAGGCCGCCGGATGGCACGCCTGGCGTCCCGCGCACCTTCACCTGAAGGTCTCCGCGCCTGGATACGAACTGATCACGACCCAGCTGTACTTTCCCGGAGACCCGCACAACGGCGACGACATCGCCTCGGCCGTCAAGCCGGAGCTTGTTCTCGACCCGCACCCCCGCACCGATGGCGAGGGAGAAGTCGTCGTCTACGACTTCGTCCTCGACCCCGAATAGCGATCGCCGTCCCGGTAGGTGGGGATCGATCATCTCCGCCTACCGGGACCTTGTCCGAGTCAACACAAAGCCGAACCATGACAGCCCCGATTCTGACCTTCACCGACGCCACCGGGCCAAGCGACGCCCCGCTGCTCATCCTCGGCCCCTCACTTGGCACATCGACGGCTCTCTGGTCGACCACAACCCCCCTGCTTGCGGAGCGGTACCGCACGATCGAATGGGACCTCCCCGGCCACGGCGCATCGCCGATTGCCAACAGCCCGTTCACCGTCGCCGATCTGGCCGACGCGGTCGCCGCCGAGGTGCGCGAACTCGGAGCGGAACCCATCCTCTACGCCGGAGTCTCGCTGGGCGGAGCGGTCGGAGTCGAGCTCGCCGTCCGCCATCCCGAGCTGGTCGAGGCGGCCCTCATCATCGCTTCGGGGGCGAAGATCGGGGACCCCACTGGATGGCGCGAACGCGCCGCGCTCGTCCGCTCCGCGTCCACGACAGCGCTCGTCGAAGGCTCCATCCAACGCTGGTTCGCACCCGATTCAACGCGGCGAGACCCAGAGCTGACAGCGCAGCTGCTCCAGGCGCTGCGGGACGCCGACGACGAATCCTACGCGCGGTGCTGCGAGGCGCTGGCCACGTACGACGCACGCAGGCAGCTGAAACAGATCCAGGCTCCGCTGCTCGCGGCTTGGGGAGAGTACGACACCGTCGCACCGTACTCGATGGCCGTCGAGCTCGCCGAAGGAGCGCTGAATGGCAAGACAAGCAGGATTCCCGGTGCCGCCCACCTGCCGCCCGCCGAGCAGCCCGCGGCGACCGCGTTGTTGATACGCGACTTCTTCCACACCGTCCAGCGCTAGCCCCCGCCTGCCGGAGAGGACACCGCCCCATCCGGGGAGTCGAAGAATGAATGACCGAATCACTCTCCGCTTCATGACATCACCGCAAGACGCCGCCCTGAGCAGCACATCCGTGGCAGCTGGACGTGTGCTGGAGTGGATCGACAAGGCCGGCTACGCGTGCGCTGTCGGCTGGAGCGCGTCATACTGCGTGACCGCGTATGTCGGCAACGTTCAGTTCACTCGACCCATCGCACCCGGCCAGATCGTCGAGGCGCACGCACGCATCATTCAAACCGGCCGCACGAGCATGCAGGTCCTCGTCACCGTGGAGGCAGCGGACGTGCGCACGCGCAGGTTCATTCCTGCGACCCATTGCATCCTGGTGTTCGTGGCAGTTGACGAGGACGGCCGCCCGCGCGCCGTACCCCCGTGGTCACCGTCGAGCGAAACCGACCAGGTCCTGCACGACCGCGCGGAAGAACGGCTGGCTCCCCGCCGTGCGATCCGTGACGCGATGCAGCAGCAGGTGTATTCGGATCAGGGGACGACCCCGCGCAGTGTTCTTCGATTCCTCGCCGCCCCCAGCGACGCGAACTGGGGCGGCAACGCGCATGGTGGGACGGTGATGCGCTGGATCGATGAAGCCGCATACTCCTGCGCTGCGGGGTGGAGTTCAGAGTCCGCTGTGGCCGTCTACTCGGGGGGCATCCACTTCTACCATCCGATCCACATCGGCCACATCGTCGAAGTGGATGCCCGCCTCATACACACCGGCCCTCACAGCATGCACATCGCAATCCACGTGCGCTCGAGCTCACCACGCACACCGTCGGTACTCACTCTGACAACGAGGTGCATGAGCGTCTTCGTCGATGTCGGAAGCGACGGACGCGCGTTGCCCGTGCCACCGCTGCCCCTGTCCTCGGAGGAAGATCATCGTCTGGCCTCCCATGCCCGGGAACTGATCAGGATGCGCAGCGAGCTTGAGCCGCTCCCGCTGGAACACGCCCCCGCTGGAGATCTGTAGCGCGTCGGCGCCACTAGCTTCGCCGGCGCACTGGCGTGCGCTTCCACACGAGGACTCCGCCCCCGGCCGTCGCCGCCCTAGACGAGCTGGAGTTCGGCGTCGATCGCTGCGGCGGCTGCCCGCACGGCTGGAAGGTACCGGTCCATCAGGTGCTCCAGTGAGTCCCGGCTCGCGCTGGTGGACACGTTGATCGCTGCGATCACCTCACCGTTCCGCGAATGCACCGGGGCTGCGACCGAGCGTAGGCCGGGCTCGAGCTCGCCATCGACGATCGACCAGCCCTGGGTGCGCACTCGAACGATTTCCTCGGCCAACCGCACCTGGTCGGTGATGGTGAGATCCGTGAGGGGCCGCAGGTCAGCTGCGGCCAGTGCGGCATCGCGTTCGGCATCCGTCAGACCTGCCAGCAGGACCCGACCCATGCTCGTCGCATACGCGGGGAACCGCGTTCCAATCGTGATGCGCACGCTCATGATGCGGCGCGTAGGCACGCGCGCGACATAGACGATGTCCGTGCCGTCCAGCACCGCCGAGGACACCGACTCGCCGACTTCACGGGAAAGGCGCTCAAGATGTGGCTGCACCACCTCCGGCAGGGACAAGGCCGACAGGTAGCTGAATCCCAACTCGAGCACCCGAGGGGTCAGCGCGAACGAACGGGCGTCACTGCGGACGTAGCCGAGCGACTCGAGCGTGAGTAGGAACCGTCGGGTCGCCGCCCGGGTCAGCCCGGTCCGGCGGGCCACGTCACTCAACGTCAGTTCGGGGTGCTCCGCGTCGAACGCGCGGATGACGGCCAGTCCGCGCGCAAGCGACTGGACGAAGTCGCCGGCTGCCTCAGCCATAGGTGCTCCCGCCGGAATCGATACGCAACGCTACTCAACCTAGACGCACGCTGGCATCAAACAGGTAGCTGGCACCGGTCAGGTCGCGTCAGCGCTCGAGGACGACGGCGAGGCCCTGGCCGACGCCGATGCAGATCGCGGCGACCGCGAGGCCTCCGCCGCGGCGGGCGAGCTCGTGCGCGGCATGGCCGATGATGCGTCCGCCGGAGGCGCCGAGCGGGTGCCCGATCGCGAGAGCACCGCCATGGATGTTCACCCGCTCGGGATCGAAGTCCGGCCAGCCGGCGATATCTGCGAGCGACTGCGACGCGAAGGCCTCGTTCAACTCGACGACATCAACGTCTGCCCACGTCTTCCCGGCCCGCGCGAGAGCCTTGTTGGCGGCCTCGATCGGCGCGAGCGGAAACTGATCCGGGTCCACGCCGTGCGCTGCGCGGCTCGCGATGCGTGCCAGCGGCTCGCCGCGAACCGCGCCCTCCGCGGCGACCAGCACGGCAGAGGCGCCGTCGTTGATTGGCGAGGAGTTGCCGGCGGTCACGGTGCCGTCCGCGGCGAACAGCGCCTTGAGACCCGCAAGCTTCTCGATCGAGGTATCGTCGCGGATCCCCTCATCGCGGGCCAGCTCGGCGCCGGGCACCTGCACGATCTCGCCATCGTAGATCCCGTCAGCCCATGCCTTCGCGGCGAGGCGGTGCGAGCGCACGGCGAACGCATCCTGCTCCTCCCGCGTCAGCCCGGCCTCGCGCGCGACCTTCTCCGCGGACTCGCCGTTGCTGATCGTCCAGTGCACCGGCAGCGCCTTGTTGACCATGCGCCAGCCGATCGACGTGTTCCACATCGTCTGGTTGCCTACCGACGGCCACGGCCGCGGCGACTTCTCCACGACGAACGGCGCTCGGCTCATCGACTCGACGCCGCCCGCGAGAATGATGTCGGCGTCACCCGACTCGATCGCCCGCGAGGCCTGGATGACGGCCTCGACCGACGATGCACACAGCCGGTTCACCGTCACCCCGGTCACCGATGATGGGAAGCCGGCCAGCAGCGCGCCGAAACGCGCGACGTTCCGATTGTCCTCGCCCGCCTGATTGGCATCGCCGAAGATGACGTCGTCGATGCGTGCCGGGTCCAGGCCGGCGCGCTCGATCATCGCCTTCATGACCACCGCAGCGAGATCGTCGGGTCGGACTCCTGCCAGTGCGCCGCCGGCCTTTCCGAACGGCGTGCGTACCGCGTCGTACACGAAGCTCGCAGTCATGTCAGTTTCCTTCGCCTTGTGGTGTCGATGACGGCGTCAGCCGCAAGCCAGTCAGCTCCGCGAGCGACTCGAGAGTGTTGTCGCCGAACGCCTCACGCACCGCGAAACCGTCGGCGGACACGTCGAAGATGGCGTGATCGGTGTAAACGCGGGTCACGCACCCGACGCCGGTGAGCGGGTAGGTGCATACCTCCACGAGCTTGGACTCGCCCTGCTTGGTGAGCAGGTCGGTCATGACGTAGACGGACTTCGCGCCGATCGCGAGATCCATCGCACCGCCCACTGCGGGGATCGCACCGGGCGCGCCGGTCGACCAGTTCGCGAGATCGCCGCGCTGCGACACTTGGAACGCGCCGAGCACGCACACGTCCAGGTGTCCGCCACGCATCATCGCGAAGGAGTCGGCGTGGTGAAAGTACGCCGCCCCCGGCAGCGCCGTCACCGCCTGCTTGCCCGCATTGGTCAGGTCCGGGTCGATCCGGTCCGGCGCAGGAGCCTCACCCATTCCAAGGAGACCGTTCTCGGTATGCAGGATGATCTCCTGATCCTCGGGCAGATAGTTCGCCACGAGTGTCGGCGCACCGATACCGAGGTTCACGTAGGAGCCTTCCGGGATGTCGGCGGCGACGCGCCGCGCCAGCTCTTGACGGGTGATGCGGCTGCTCACTGATCTACCTCCGTCATGGCCGGAGCGTCCTGAAGCGGATTCCCCTCAACATCGACGCCGCCGACGAAAACGCCGCCGTCGATCCACCGGCGAGATCCCACTGCGACGACGCGGTCGACGAAAATACCTGGGGTGACGACTGTCTCGGGGTCAAGCGACCCGAGTTCCACGATCTCATCGACCTGCGCGATGGTCGTCACCGCGGCGGTCGCCATGATGGGGCCGAAGTTCCGAGCGGTCTCGCGGAACACCAGATTGCCCCAACGATCTCCCCGCAGCGCCGAGATGAGTGCGAAGTCCGCCTTGATCGGATACTCCAGCACGTACGCACGGCCATCGATCTCACGCGCCTCTTTGCCCTCGGCGAGCACGGTGCCCACCCCCGTAGGGGAGAAGAACGCACCGATGCCGGCCCCCGCCGCGCGGATGCGCTCGGCGAGATTCCCCTGGGGCACCAGTTCGAGTTCGATCTTCCCGGCGCGGTACAAGTCGTCGAACACCCACGAGTCGTGCTGCCGCGGGAACGAGCAGATGATCTTGCGCACACGCCCCTTCGCGAGCAGCGCGGCCAGCCCGGTATCACCATTGCCAGCGTTGTTGTTGACGATCGTCAGGTCGCTCGCTCCCTGCTCGATCAGCGCGTCGATGAGCTCGACGGGCTGACCGGCCCGGCCAAAACCGCCGATCATGATGGTGCACCCGTCGCCGATGCCCGCAACGGCAGCCTCGACGTCCGAGACAGTCTTGTCGATCACGTCAACTCCCGTCGTATGTTCGCTACGCGCACATGTGTGCGCATGGTGCCATCTTACGCGATCTTACGTGGCATCGAGGTCGACGGCGGCATAGGGATCGCCCTCACCCTCGCGTTGTTCCCGCGGCCGCGCCGGTTCGCCAACGACCCGTTGGCGAATTGAGCGTCCCCCTGACTGCCCGGTCTGATAGGTTGCTCTGCTCGGCATGCGCGCCGAGCAGAGAGGAGTCTCCCGGTGCTCCATGAGTATCCGACGTTCGACTACGACCAGGTCGACTACATCACCTCGGACACCCACTTCAGCCACGCGCGGATCAGCGAGCTCGCTGCCCGCCCCTTCGGATCGGCCGGCGAGATGGACGCCGAGCTGATCCGCCGCTGGAACCAGACCGTCGCCCCCGCAGACGTCGTCCTGCACCTCGGCGACGTCGCGCTCGGACCGATCGCCGAGTCCCTGCCGCTGACCGCGCAGCTCCACGGGCGCAAGTTCCTCGTCCCCGGCAACCACGACCGCGTCTCACCCGCGACACAGTCCCGCCGCGCGATCGAGCGATTCGCTCCGCTCTACGAGCAGGCCGGCTGGATCATGCTCCCTGAGATCATTCAAGGCACCCGTCGCGGCACCCTTCTCCTCGCGTCCCACTACCCCTACTCCGGCGACACCCAGGACGCGGACCGGCACACCTCACATCGTCCGGTCGACCGCGGCGCTCCGCTGCTGCACGGCCACACCCATGATCGGGAGAATGGGCCGGTCGGTCACCAGTTCCATGTCGGTGTCGACGCCTTCGGATACGCGCCCATCCCATTCACGCTCATCGACGCCTGGCTCGACGACCTCCGCCGGGAGGAGGAAGAGATCGCCGCGATCGTCCGTGAACGCACAGCGATGGGCGAGAGCACGCCGCTCTCGGAACTGGCCGAGAAGCTCGGAATCGACCTCGCGGCCCTCGGTGACACGCCGGAGTGAGGCGATCGGACCCGCGAAGTCTAGGGAAACGCTAGACATCCCTAGACTTCGCTAGATTCGCCAGTCGTCCCGGTAGTCGTCGTGATCTGCATGAGCAGACGCGAGCTCCCGCAGCACCGTCTCCAGCGTCTCGGCCGTCGTGGTCGAGGGTTCTGCGGCACGGAACGCGTCGATGATCCGGCGCTTCGCGGCGCACTCCGCGCGCACGCGCTGATAGTCGATCGCGACGATCATCCGCTCTGGGTCGAACGCGAACTGCGTCGCCCACACGCAGAACCCGGTATCGGTCGTCGGCGATTCCGACTCGACAAGCCACGCGATCCGCTCATCCTCCTCGATCCGGGCAAGCAGGAACTCCACCAGCACCGCCGACTCATCCGTCATGGCCACCTCCTCGAGAGCAACCTGCCAGCATCGCACACATCGAGATTGTGCAACGACCCGTTGCACCAATGACCCCGCGAGTCGAGCCTGTCTAGATCGGAGCAGGAGTCGTCCGATCCTGGCAGGGATCGGACTCGACCATCGCATCCGATCGAACTTGCCAGGACTCGACATCCCCTGCACCGCAGCAAAGCGGAGTCCGGATCGGTTGAGGATGAATCACGGCGGCATCAATCGCGGCAAGCACATTCAACTCGCCGAAGCGCCCGTCCTCGCGCGGCTCATGCATCTGGACGGATCTCGCTCGATGCCCATGAGCCTCGTTCGCGAACGCAGGAGATTGAGTGGACACTATCCAGTCGTACACAACGGGCGACGAGTTGGAACCGCGCGGGGAAGCGAGCCACGGCTCGCGCACGGTGGATGGTGATCTGGCCGGTCTCGAGCGGCTGGCGCAGAGCATCCAGCACGGCGGCGCTGAATTCGGGCGCCTCGTCGAGGAAGAGGACTCCGTGGGCAGCGCGCGAGATCGCGCCGGGCCGCACGAGCCCGCTGCCGCCCCCGATGAGGGAGGCCATCGTCGCGCTGTGGTGGGGACTCTCGACCGGTGGGCGCGTCACGAGGGCGGAACCGACGGGCAGGCCGGCGAGCGAGCGGACGGAGGAGACCTCCACCGCGGCGTCGGGCTCGAGGTCGGGCAGCAGCCCGGCCAGTCGCGTCGCGAGCAGCGTCTTGCCGGCACCGGGAGGGCCGAGCATCATGAGGTGATGGCCGCCCGCGGCGGCGACCTGCAGCGCTTCGACGGCCTCCGGATGCCCGACGACGTCGCTCAGGTCTCCCTCCTCCCCTGCCGGTTCCTCCGCGGTCGCCCCGACGAGCGGGTCAACAGGCACGGCCTCGAGCTCGGCACCATGATGGATGAGCACGTCCCGCAGGCTCGCCGCACCGACGATGCGGATTCCCGCGACGAGCCCCGCTTCGACGGCGTTGCCGCTCGGCACCACGACTGCTCTGGCCCCTGCGCGCCGGGCGGCCAGCACCGCAGGGAGCACCCCGGCGACGGGTCGCAGTCTGCCGTCGAGGCTCAGCTCGCCGAGGTGCACAACGCCCTCGAGCGCCTCCGCTGTCACCACGCCGGTCGTCGCGAGAGCAGCGACGGCGATTCCGAGGTCGAAGCCCGAGCCGTGCTTGGGCAGGGATGCTGGTGAGAGGTTGACGGTGACCTTGCGGTTCGGCAGGTCGCACCCCGAGTTGCTCGCTGCGGACCGCACGCGATCCTTCGCCTCGCCGAGCGCGGCGTCGGGCAGGCCGATGATCGTGAACGCGGGGAGTCCGTTCGCGAGATCGGCCTCGATCTCGACGAGCGCCCCGTCGACCCCGTGCAGGGCGACCGCGAGCGTGCGGGCGACGGGCATCAGCACACCTGCCGCACGTGCTCGATGACGACGCCGTCGCGGTCGGCGACCACCGAGATGGCGTCGACCCGCAGGCGGTCCACCGGGCCGTGCGCCTCGCACCACGCCGCCGCCAGCCGACGCAGCCGCGCGAGCTTGACGGGCGTGATCGCCGCCAGCGGATGCCCGAACCCGGCCCCCGACCGCGTCTTGACCTCCACGACCACTGTCGTCGCGCCCTCTCGGGCGACGATGTCGACCTCACCGATCGAGCACCGCCAGTTGCGGTCGAGGATCGTGAAGCCCTGGGCCTCGAGGTGGTCGACCGCGAGGTCCTCCCCGCTGCGCCCGAGCGCTTGCGTGCGTGTCATGCCTCCGAGAATGCCGAGCGCGCGGGCGCCGGGGGCGTCCTCGAGACGACCCGGGGCATCCCCCACCCCTCACGGGGCTGTGAGGGAGACGCCGCAACCTCAGCGCGGGGCGGACTCCTTCTGCGCGCCCCCGGGCTCGGCACCCTCCGGCTCGGCACCGTCGTCGTCCGCGTGCCGGTCGGGGTTCGTGTAATGCAGCACCGCCCACAGCGCGAGCGTGACGACCGCGAACGCGACGAGCACGACGAACCACGTTCCCACGTTCGAGATCTCGTCGATGCCGTCCTCCGTCGGCAGCACGAGCAGCGCGAACAGGGTCGCCGTCACGAGGAAGGCGCCGACCCACAGTGCCTTGGACCGCTGGAAGATCTCGCGACCCTCGAGGAAACCGAGGGGCAGGATCGCGACCGCCGCCGCCGTGAGGCCCTCCGCCGTTGCCGCCGCGAGGGAGTCGAGCACGAGCGCCGTGACCCAGTCGAGGCCGCCGGCCGTCGCCTCGGTGAGGATCGAGTAGCCGACCCACGCGAGCACCGAGATGCCGACCATCACGCCGAGCTGGGTGAGCACGGCGCGCAGGCGGTGCGGCGCGCCCACGCGCGTGACGATCTCGAGGCCGATGACGAGCCCGATGAGGAAGCCGGGCGAGAACTCGAGGAGGCGCGCGATGACGACGCCGATGAGCGCGAAGACGAGCGCGGCAGGCTGCAGCCCGATGCTCGTCTCGATGCGCCACGCGCGCCAGATGATCGCCCCGCTGATCCACGACGACACGTAGGTGACGAGGAAAAGGCCGATCGCGAGCGCGAGGGTCAGTCTCAGCGAGACGGCGTCGAACCCGAACGACGGGTCCATGAACCCGAAGATGACGCTCGTAAGCACGATCAGCACGGCGGCGGCCGCGGCGCGCGTGCGCGTGACCGCGGCGAACCAGTCGGTCACGCGATCGACGCCGCGCTCGAAGGCGGCGAAGCCCCGCCCGAACCGGCGCGTGTTCGCCGAGAGGGTCGAGTTGAGCAGCTCGGTCGGGAACGCCACGAGCAGGAGGATCGCGAGCGCGAGACCTCCCGCGGTCACCGTGATGATGGGGCTGCGGAAGATCTCGGCGGCCGTGGGAATCGCATTCGTCAATTCAGACGGTGCGGCGGGGTCGTCGCGAGCGATCGATCCGGATGCTCCGCCAGCGCGCTCGCCGACGCCAGAGTTCTCCTCCACCTCCTCGTCGACACCCTCCTCGAGCGGCTGCCCCGCAGGATCCAGAGGCGGCTCGACCATGACCGGGGTCGAGATCTCCGAGGGGCTGCCCCCCGGCGGCGTCGCGGTCGCGACGAGCGTGTGCTCACCCGGCTCGAGATCCTCCGGCACGACCACGTCGAGGGCGAAGAGCCCGCTCGCGTCCGCCACCGAGGTGCCGAGGGTGCGCGGCGTCGAGAAGATCTGGATCGTGACGGATGTGCCGGGAGGCAGCCCGCGCGCGGAGAGCGACAGCTGCTGCCCGGGTCTCAGGTTCTGCCCGTCGAAGCCCTCGAGCGTCCACGAGAACGGAGCCGGGGTGACGGCCGGCGTCGGCGTGGGAATGGGCGCGGGCGGCGCGGCGGGGCCGGCCACGACGACCTCGACAGGGGCGGTGTATGCCGAGAATCCGTCGAAGGAGTCGCCGAGGCCTTCGTAGTAGAAGCCGGGATCGGCGACGAAGCCCTGAGACTGCTGCTGGGCGCGCACGAGAGTGCGGCCCGATGCGCCCGAGAACGAGCAGCTCCACGCGCCCTCGGTGTCGACGATGGCACTGCAGGCCCCTGGCCCGCCGAGCTCGCGCACGAGCACGCGGAATCCGGGCTCGCCCTCGCCACTCGCGAGAACCCGGCCGTTCGAGCCCGGGGCGGCCGAGAAGGTCGGAACCTCGGGAATGAGCACGAAGTCGTCCTGGTACTCGCTCTGCTCGAAGTAGTACGACTGGACGGCGTAGAAGTTCCAGATGCCCGGCTCGAGGTCGTCGAACACGCACTCCTCGACGGTCGCGGGCGACAAGGGCGCGGACTCGGGTTCGAAGCCGCCTCCGCCTTCGCCCTCGGGCGCATCGCCGCACGAGGCCACCGGGAAGCCGAACGAGTAGCCGCCCTCGCCGTCGGGCTCGACGTCGTAGACCTCGACCCCGACCCTCGAGCCCTCGAGACCCTCGGCCGTGACTCCCACCGAGGCAGCGCCGAACTCGTACGTCATGGTGGGAGGCGGCGGCACCACGCCGGGGGAGATGGTGGCGGCGACCGGTGCTGAGGCAGTCGAGATGCCGTCCCAGTAGTCGACAACCTGGCCGGGCACCCCGGGATCGTCGGAGAACCCGACGCTCTGGGCCACGGCGGTGTAGACCTCCCCGCCCGGAGCGAGAGGCGTGGTGCACGACCATTGACCCGTGACGGCATCGGCGACGGCAGAGCACGCGAAGGTCGACTCCGAGTCTCGGACGACGACCTCGACGTAGTCCAGCAGAGTGCTCGACTCCACGAGCTCCTCGGCGAGCAGGTCGATCGAGCCGCTGAAGATCGCGCCGCCGGGCACCGGCTCGACGGTCATCGTGGGCGTCGCCGGCACGTACACGGCATCGCCCCGGTCGCTCGAGTACGTCTCGTTGATGAACTGCACGGACGAGAACAGGTGGATGCCCGGGGGCACGCTCTCCACGAGGCAGACGACCGACGGGCCGTCCGTCGGAGGCACCTCGTAGTCGCCCGTCCACCCGGCCGGGCACCGCTCGCCGAGGGAACCAGCGCCGAACCAGTCCACGATGAAGCTCACGGAGACGTCGGTCTCGGTCAAGCCCGTCGCGGTCGCGGTGAGCGAACCCGGGGCGGTGGCGATCGACAACCCGTTCTGCGGCGGGGCGACGTTCACGGCGATAGCGTCAGGCTCGCCCCCCGGCCGTTCTGCCGTGCCGCCCTCCAGGTCGGTGGCCACGACCCGCACGGCCCACACACCGTAGTCCCCGAAGGGCACCGTGCACGAGAAGGCGCCAGACGCCGGCACACCGGAGAAGCAGAGAGACGTCTCGCTGCCGATGCCGACGTCGACTCGGTAGGCGAAGACCTCGACCGTGCCGAGCGCGGGCCCCGTGCCCGTGACCTCAGCGGAGAGGGTCGGGATCGTGAAGGCGTCGAGGTCGAACGGTGACGCGAGAGAGAGGTCGCTCGCCGGTGACCCGTAGCTCACCGTGACCCTGTTGCTCTCCGGGCTCGTGCCGTCGACGTCAGTCGACGTCGCGAAGAGCTCGTAGTCGCCGTACTGGCCTGCGGGCAGCGTCGCGACGCAGTCGCGGTCGACCGTGTCGGTGAAGACGCATCCCTCGGTCACGACGCCTGTCTCGACGAACTCGGCCCACACCGTCACCGTCTGCTCGATGCCATCCTCAACGTCGACCGAAACCGAGACGGAGCCGGTGATGTCGGTCGCGGCGGCGGAGATGACGGGGGCGAGAGGAGCGGCCTGCGCCGCGGAGCTCACCGCAACGACGCTCGCCGCCGCGAAGGCGGCCACGAGCACACTGGCGAGGCCTGCGCGGGCGCCGCGAGAACGGGTGGTCACAGCGATGTGCTCCTCGGGTAGGAGGACGGAGGTGACGCTCGTTCGGGTCAGCGTCTAGATCACAGTACGCCGGATCTGTTTCGCGCGGGTTAACTGTTCTTGGGGGGCGCGGGGCGCATCCCGATACCGCTACTCGTCGATCGCGAGCTCACGGGGCAGCTTGAGGTCCTTCTTGCCGAGCTCCTCCACATTGACGTCCTTGAACGTCAGCACGCGCACGCTCTTGACGAAGCGGTCGGCGCGGTAGACGTCCCACACCCACACGTCGGTGAGGGTCAGCTCGAAGTAGAAGTCTCCCGCGACCTCGCGCACGACCTGCTCGACCTCGTTGGCCAGGTAGAACCGTCGCTCGGTCTCCACCACGTACTGGAACTGCGACACCACGTCGCGGTACTCCCGGTACAGGGCGAGCTCGACCTCGCGGTCGTAGTCGTCAAAATCGTCGTCGTCCATCGGGTGCAGTCTAGACCGTCGCGTCGGGCGCGCCGTCGGCCGTCGCGGGGAGCTTGAGCCACGTGACCCGATGCCGGGGGCTCGGCCCGAACTCCGCGACCGCGGCGAGGTGCGCGGGGCTTCCATAGCCCTTGTTGCCGTCCCAGCCGAACTGCGGCCACCGCGTCGCATCAGCGACCATGAGCGAATCCCGATGCACCTTCGCGACGACCGACGCGCCCGCCACCGAGGCGCAGTCACGATCCGCCTTCGGCCTGACCCGGATGCTCGGTGGCGAGGTGAGCGCCGGCGTGAGCCAATCGTGGCTGCCGTCGAGCAGCACCGTCGAGGCACCCACGTCGATGCCCGCCTCGTGCAGGGCGATGAGGCCGCGGCGGGCGGCGAGGCCCAGGGCCGCGATGATGCCGTGCGCGTCCACCTCGCCCGGCTCGGCCTCCCCCACCGCGACCGCGGTTGCCCACGCGTGCACGAGGGGAGCGAGCAGCTCGCGCTTGGCGGGGCTGAGCAGCTTGGAGTCGCGCAGGCCCGCGGGAGGAGCATCCCCGCCGGGGACGATCGCGCACACGCCCACGGCCACGACACCCGCGATGGCACCGCGACCGACCTCGTCGCAGCCGATCACGACGGGGGCGCCCTCGGCGAAGAGCGCTCTCTCGACCTCGAGAGTGGGGTCGGCGACGGTCACGGCCGGGGGTCGACCCCGTCGAAGACGAGCGGGTAGTTGTCGAGCCAGCCCCAGCGGTCGAGGGGCCAGCTGATCACGAACGCGCGCCCCACGACGTCGTCGATCGGCACGGGGCCGTTGACGCGCGAGTCGCTCGAGTCGTAGCGGTTGTCGCCCATGACCCACAGCTGGCCCGCCGGGACGTCCTGCTGGAAGTCGCTGCCGCTCACATCGACGCGCCCCTCGGGCAGCACGACGTAGGGTTCGTCGAGCGGCACCCCGTTGATGCTCAACTGGCCCAGATCGTTGCAGCAGACGATGCGGTCGCCCGGCAGCCCGATGACGCGCTTGACGAGGTGCTCGTCGCTGTCGGAGGCGCTCAGGCCCACCAGGGTGAGGATCGTGTCGACACCCTCCTCGAGGGGCGAGCGCGGCTGCTCGGGCGCGGGCGTGAGCCAGCTGCCGGGGTCGCGGAACACGATCACGTCGCCGCGCTCGACGGCAACGAGGTCGGGAACCAGCTGGTTGACGATGATGCGGTCGTCGACGAGAAGAGTGCTCTCCATCGACTCGCTCGGAATGTAGAACGACCGGATGAGGAATGTCTTGATGAGGAACGAGATGATGAGCGCCGCCGCGACGATGACGACGACGTCGCGCAGGAAAAGCAGCGCGCTGCGCTGGCGCGAGCGCGGGCGCTCAGGCGCAGGATCGGATGCCGCTGCCGGCGGCGCTGTGTGCTCGGTCATTGCTCCCCAGGGTCGGGCTCCAGTCTAGGCACCGCCCGGTCGCAGAACGACGAAGGCCCCGCCGAGAGATCGGCGGGGCCTTCGTCGTGAGGAGCGGGAGCTCAGCTCTCGCGCTTCTCCTTGATCTTGGCCTTCTTGCCGCGCAGAGCGCGCAGGTAGTAGAGCTTGGCGCGACGCACGTCGCCGCGGGTGACGACCTCGATGTGGTCGATGACCGGGGAGTGCACGGGGAAGGTGCGCTCGACGCCGACCTGGAAGCTCACCTTGCGGACGGTGAAGGTCTCACGGATGCCCTCGTTGGAGCGGCCGATGACGACGCCTTGGAACACCTGGATGCGCGAGCGGCTGCCTTCCACGATGTTGACGTGCACCTTGACGGTGTCACCGGGGCGGAAGTCGGGGATGTCGGAGCGAAGAGACGCTGCGTCGACGTGATCGAGAATGTGCATGATGCATCGCTTTCTGCAACCGCCACAGGTCGAGTGCGGGGAGTAAGAGGGAGTCGTACCGGTGCTGCAGCCTCGCAGGATGACGGCTCCCCTGTGGCAGAACCGTGCCGAGGCACAATCGCTCATCATGCCATATGGGGGTACGCCCAGCCAACTTTCTGCGAGAATACCGACGGGGAATCACTGCACGGCCGTTACACTCGCGCCACACCGCTTCTCGGGGGGAGAGCACTCATGACTACAACCACCACCACCGCGCTCGCGACCGACAAGGTCGTCATGCGCACCGAGCCCATCCAGCGCCGCAGCTCGGAGAGGATCGAGCTGCTGCTGGACGCCGCCGCCGCACTCATCGACGACCACGGCATCGATGGCGTCACGACGAGCGCCGTCGCGAAGCGCTCGTCGTCCTCCGTCGGCGTCGTCTACCGGTACTTCCCGAACATCCAGACACTGCTGCGCGCGCTTGCCGCCCGCAACCTCGAGCGCTACCTCGCCAAGGTGTGGCACGGCATCGAGAACTCGGGGCCCGAGCCCTGGTCGTCGTTCGACTCGACGCTCGACGTGTTCGTGGAGCTCGTCCGCACCGAGCCCGGCTTTCGCGCTCTGCGCTTCGGCGACGTCATCGACCAGCGGTTCATCAACCCCGAGCTGAGCAACAACTCGATCCTCGCCCGCCGCTTCGCCGAGCAGACCGGTGCCACCTACGGCTTCGAACCAGACGATCAGCTCGTGTTCCACTACGAAGTCGCGGTCGAGATGGCGAGCGGGCTCCTCACTCGAGCGTTCCAATTGGACAAGAATGGTGACGCGCGCTTCATCGAGGCGACCCGCGCCCTGTGCGGCGACTACCTGCGCACCCACGTCCCCCTACCCAGGAGCTGAATGATCGAGCTACGCACCCCGGCCGAGATCGACGAGATGCGGCCAGCGGGTCGCTTCGTGGCGAGCGTGCTGACGGCGACGCGCGCCGCCGCCGACGTCGGGGTCAACCTGCTCGACCTGGACGCACTCGCGCACGACATGATTCGCGCCGAGGGCGCGGAGAGCTGCTACATCGACTACCACCCCTCGTTCGGCGCCTCGCCGTTCGGGAAAGTGATCTGCACGTCGGTCAATGACGCGGCCCTGCACGGCCTCCCGCACGACTACGCTCTGCGCGACGGCGACCTGCTGACGCTCGATTTCGCCGCCTCCGTCAACGGCTGGGTGAGCGACTCGGCGATCAGCTTCGTCGTCGGGGAACCGCGCCCGGGCGACCTCGAGCTCATCGCGACCGCGGAGCGGGCCCTCGCCGCCGGCATCGAGCAGGCGCGCGTCGGCCGCCGTCTGGGTGACATCTCGAGCGCGATCGGCGACGTCGCGCACGATGCCGGGATGCCCGTCAACCTCGATTTCGGCGGTCACAGCGTGGGCCGCACGATGCACGGAGACCTGCATCTGCCGAATGACGGTCGAGCGGGGCGCGGCCTCAAGCTGCGAGCGGGGCTCGTCATGGCTATCGAGCCGTGGTTCATCCCCGACACCGACGAGATCTACACCGACCCCGACGGGTGGACCCTGCGCTCGCGCACGGGCTCCCGCGCCGCGCACGCCGAGCACACCGTCGCGATCACGCCCGAAGGGCCCCTCGTGCTCACGGCGCGCGACTGAGCACCGCAGCCGCACTCTCGGGGCGTCAGCGCGCCGAGGAATCGACGAGCGGCACCTCGTCGGTCGTGGGTCCGAGCGGAGAGGTCCACTGCTCGCCGCGCCGGTCGGCGCGCGTCGTGCGCACCATGGTGACGCATGCCGACACCGCCGCGACGATGAGCAGGGGCCACAGCAGGTAGCCGAGCAGGAGCGCCGCCGGGTCGAGCGAGGTCGCGACGACGATGATCGCGAGCGCGTACTGGGCGACGAGCAGCAGCTTCTCTCCGCTCGTGAGGATCGGCACGGCACGACGCAGCACGATGACGTGGTTGAGGGCGAGGGAGACCGCAAGCCCAGGGAGCACGAAGGTGCCGGTGACGACGCTCTGCACCGAGGGCAGCAGCGCGTACTGGTCGACTGCCTGCAGGATCCACGCCGCGACACCCGCGAGCAGCGCGATCGCGGCGACGAGAGGCTGCGACCACAGCCACCAGCGCTCGCCCGTGGTCACGTCGCCTCCCCCGAACGGTCGGGTGCCAGAAGGTCGGGGCGTACCCGCCGGGTGCGGTCGAGCTGCTGCTCGTGGCGCCACTGCGCGACAGCGCCGTGATGGCCGCTCAGCAGCACGGCCGGCACTGCCCGATCGCGCCAGACAGCGGGCTTGGTGTAGCTGGGGTACTCGAGCAGTCCATCCTCATGGCTCTCCTCGGTGAGGCTCTCCGGGTTGCCCACGACGCCGGGGACGAGTCGGCCGACCGCTTCGATGATCGCCATCGCCGCCACCTCCCCTCCGTTGAGCACGTAGTCGCCGAGACTGATCTCGCGCACCTCGTTGCGGTCAGCGTAGTGGTCGATGACGCGCTGGTCGATGCCTTCGTAGCGACCGCACGCGAAAACGAGGTGCTCGCGGGTGGAGAGCTCTCGTGCCTCACGCTGCGTGAAGGGATGCCCCGCAGGGCTCGGAACGACAATGATGCTGTCGTCGCGCACGACGCTGTCGAGCGCCTCGCCCCACGGTTCGGGCTTCATGACCATGCCAGCGCCGCCGCCGTACGGAGTGTCGTCGACCGTGCGGTGACGATCATGCGTGAAGTCGCGAAGGTCGTGCACGCCGACCTCGATCACTCCCGCCTGCCGGGCCCTGCCCAGCAGCGACACGTCGAGGGCCCCGAAGAATTCGGGGAAGATCGTGACGATGTCGAAGCGCACAGCCCCAGCCTAGGCGGGTGCATCCTTCGACTCGTCCTCCGCGGGTGCGTCGTCGGGCGCGTCGGGCAGCTCCTCGAAGAGACCGAGGGGCGGAGTGAGGGTCACGGTGCCGCCCGCGATGTCGACGACCGGCACGATCGCACCGACGAAAGGCACGAGAACCTCACCCTGCGGCGTGCGCACGGCGAGGAGGTCCTGCGCGGGCAGGTGGTCGACGCGCACGATCGTGCCCACCTCGACCCCGTCGCGCAGGGCGCGCAGGCCGACGAGCTGGAAGTCGTACCAGGCGTCGTCCTCGGCCGGCTCGTCGTCGACCTGGTCGATCCACAGGATCGCCTTGACGAGCGACTCGGCCGCCGTGCGATCGTCGACGCCCTCGAAGAACGCGACCGGCTGCGCGTTGTACCAGCGCAGCTCGGTCAGGGTGAGGGTCTTGCCGTGCCACTCGGACGACTCGGGCACCTGTAACGAGAAGCTCGCGCCCGGCGTGAAGCGACGCTCGGGCGCGTCGGTGTAGAGCTCGAGCTTGAGGGCGCCCTTGAGCCCGTGAGCCTTGACGAGCCGACCGACCCGGAGTTGTGGACGCTCTGAGGTGGGCGCGTTCACTGATCGGTGTCGACGACGTCGACGCGCACTCGGCGGCCGTCGGCGAGCGACGAGATCACCGTGCGCAGGGCCTTGGCGGTGCGACCGCCGCGGCCGATGACGCGGCCGAGGTCCTCGGGGTGCACACGCACCTCGAGGACCTCGCCGCGCGCAGAGCTCTGCGCGACGACCTCGACGTCGTCCGGGTGATCGACGATCCCCTTGACGAGGTGTTCGAGAGTGTCAGCGAGCACGAGTCACTAGGCCTTGTCGGCCTCGGCCGCGGGGGCCTCGTCGGCGGCGGGGGCCTCGGCGGGAGCATCCTCAGCCTTGGCCTCCTCGGCGGGCGCCTCGGCAGCGGGAGCATCCTCGACGGGCGCCTCAGCAGCAGGCGCCTCCTCGGCGGGCTTCTCCGCAGGCTTCTCGGCCTTGGGCTTGAGCACAGGCTTCTTCTTCTCGTCGACGCTGAAGGCCGCCTTCGGCTCGGGCGACTTGACGGTGCTCGTCGCGCCCTTCTCGCCCTTGAAGGTGCCCCAGTCGCCCGTGAGCTTGAGGATCGCGAGCACCTGAGGGCTCGGCTGGGCGCCGACGCTCAGCCAGTACTGGGCGCGCTCGGACTGCACCTCGATGAACGAGGGCTCCTCGGTGGGGTGGTACTTGCCGATCTCCTCGATCACGCGGCCGTCGCGCTTTTTGCGCGAGTCGGCCACGACGATGCGGTAGAACGGTGCACGGACCTTGCCCATGCGCTTGAGACGAATCTTGACAGCCACGTTTCTCCGAAATGTGTGAAGGAAGTGAGTCGCAGCCGGTTGCGTGGGGCACACTCGGCGCGGAAGCTCGTGATGGTTTCTCGCAGCGTCTGATTAGAGGGTCGGACGCGCGAGCACTCGACCGCCTATTCTGGCAGATTTTCGCGGCGTCTGTGACCGCGACGGGATGCTCAGCGCTGGTCGTCCCGCCAGGCAAGCCACTCGCGCACCTTCGCGAGGTCGTAGCGGGGCCCCGTGATGCCCAGCGTGAAGAGGCTCGCGCCCATCGCCCGCAGTTCGTCCGCCTCCGCCATCGTGCGGCTGCGCACCTCGACCGATGTCTCGATCTCGCTCGTGTCGCGGCCCACCGTGCGCCCGTGCTCGGCGAGGACGCCGAGCTTGCGCTCGAGCGTGGGCGCGTCGCTGAACGAGTGCCAGATGTCGGCGTGCTCGGCCACGATGCGGAGAGTCTTCTTCTCGCCGCCCCCACCGATGAGGATGGGGATCTCGCGCGTGGGCTGCGGGTTCAGGGCCTGCCAGCGCGACCGGATGATCGGCAGGTCTCGCGCGAGAGCATCCAGTCGCTCCCCCACCGTGCCGAATTCGAAGCCGTACTCGACGTAGTCGCGCTCGAACCAGCCCGAACCCGTGCCGAAGAGGAAGCGGCCCGTGCCGCCCTTCGCGCTGATGTGGTCGATCGTGCGGGCCATGTCGGCCTGCAGGCTCGGATTGCGGTAGCTGTTGCAGTTCACGAGCGCGCCGAGCTCGACGCGGCTGGTCTGCTCGGCGAGGGCTGCGAGCATCGTCCACGACTCGAAGTGCAGGCCGTCGGGCTCGCCGCTGAGCGGGAAGAAGTGGTCCCAGGTGAAGAGGATGTCGACGCCGAGCTCCTCGAGCTCGGTCGCCGTGTCGCGGATGAGTTCGTAGGGCGCGTGCTGCGGGGCGAGCTGCACGCCGAGGCGCACGGGTCGAGTCGTCATGCCCTCAGCCTAGGACTGTCGCGCGGGCCGCTCTCAGCGGCCGAGGAACTTCTGCAGGGCCTCGAGCTCCTCCGGCGTCGGCTGCTTCTCGCCGGTCGCGGCCCCGCCGCCGAGGCCGAAGCTGCTGCCGGATGCGCCCGTGCCACCACCGGCACTCAGCCCCTGCGCGCGAGCGGCCTCCTCCGCCGCCCGCTTCGCGGGGTTGCCCGACCGCGACTTGCCCTTGCCCTTCTTCTTGGCCGCGGCCTTGCGGGCCGTCGCCGCTCCCCCGCCGCCGCCCATGCCGGGCATGGGGCCCATGCCCGGCATCTGGGGCATGCCGCCCTTCGCCATCGTCTTCATCATCTTCGCGGCCTGCTCGAAGCGGTTCACGAGGGCGTTGACCTCGGTCACCGTCGTTCCAGAACCGCGAGCGATGCGCAAGCGGCGCGAGCCGTTGAGGAGCTTGGGCAGCTGGCGCTCCTTCGGTGTCATCGACTGGATGATCGCTTCCGTGCGCGTGAGCTCCCCCTCGTCGAAGTTCTCCAGCTGATCCTTCATGCCCCGCGCACCGGGCAGCATGCCGAGCATGCCCTTGAGGGACCCCATCGACTTGAGCTGCTGCATCTGCGCAAGGAAGTCTTCGAGCGTGAAGCTGTCGGTCGCGAACTTCTCCGCCGTGCGCTTCGCGTCCTCCTCGTCGAAGGACTTCTGCGCCTGCTCGATGAGCGTGAGGATGTCACCGAGGTCGAGGATGCGGCTCGCCATGCGATCCGGGTGGAACGGCTCGAAGTCGTCGAGGCCCTCACCGGTGGAGGCGAACATGATGGGGCGGCCCGTGATGCTCGCGACGCTCAGCGCGGCGCCGCCGCGCGCGTCGCCATCCAGCTTCGACAGCACGACGCCCGTGAAGTCGACGCCCTCCTGGAACGCCTTCGCCGTGCTCACCGCGTCTTGACCGATCATCGCGTCGATGACGAAGAGCACCTCGTCGGGGTCGACGGCCTTGCGGATGTTCGCCGCCTGCTTCATGAGCTCGGCGTCGACACCGAGACGACCGGCGGTGTCGACGATCACGACATCGTGCTGCTTGTCTCGAGCGTGCTTGATCGCGTTCTTCGCAACCTTCACCGGGTCGCCGACCCCGTTGCCGGGCTCGGGAGCGTAGACCGCGACACCCGCCTGCTCGCCCACAACCTGCAGCTGCTGCACGGCGTTCGGGCGCTGGAGGTCGGCCGCGACGAGGATCGGCGTGTGACCGTCGGCCTTGAGCCACTTAGCGAGCTTGCCCGCGAGCGTCGTCTTGCCCGCCCCCTGGAGGCCCGCGAGCATGATCACCGTCGGCGGGGTCTTCGCGAACTGCAGGCGGCGCTGCTCGCCGCCGAGGATGCCGACGAGCTCGTCATTGACGATCTGCACGACCTGCTGCGCCGGGTTGAGCGCCTTGTTGACCTCGTCGCCGAGAGCGCGCTCGCGCACCGCAGCGGTGAAGTCTTTGACGACCGGGAGAGCGACATCGGCATCGAGCAGAGCTCGACGGATTTCGCGCACAGTGCCGTCGACGTCGGCCGGGCTGAGCTTGCCCTTCGTGCGCAAAGCGCTGAAGGTCGAGGTGAGCCGGTCGGAGAGCGTGCCGAAAGTTGCCATGGTGCCCCCATTGTAGGTGCGGCGACTCTGCTTGACTGGGGTGCGGTCGGGCCGAACCCGGCATCGGCCGCTGAGCAGTCGAGGAGCACCCATGCGCCGCACGATCTTCGGCTACACGCCCGAGGTGGCCCCCACCGCTTTCATCGCCGACAACGCGACCCTCGTCGGCGATGTGCACGTGCACGCGCACGCCGTCATCATGTACGGCGCTGTGCTGCGCGCCGACCGCGCCCGCATCGAGCTCGGCGAGGGCTCCAACCTGCAAGACAACGTGTCGGTGCACGGCGATCCCGGCAAGCCCACGATCGTCGGTCGCGGCGTGAGCGTGGGTCACGCCGCGATGCTGCACGGGTGCACGATCGAGGACGACTGTCTCATCGGGATGAGCGCGACCGTGCTCAACGGCGCCGTCATCGGCCGCGAGTCGCTCGTCGCCGCCGGCACCGTCGTGCTCGAGGGCACGACGGTGCCGCCTCGCTCACTCGTCGCCGGCGTGCCCG